>CAVKSD010000017.1:0-22994 GCA_963658905.1 Bacteroidaceae bacterium | reverse complement strand
GGGCGATGGAGCGTTTTGCCGCCGGAGAAACCGACGTGCTGGTCTCCACCGTGGTAATCGAAGTTGGAATCGACGTGCCGAATGCCACGGTTATGGTAATTGAAAACAGCGAAAGATTCGGGCTTGCGCAGCTGCATCAGCTCAGAGGCAGAGTCGGCAGAGGAAGCCTACAGTCATATTGTATTTTGATTTCCGACAGTGAAAGCAAGGTGGCCAAGAGAAGAAACGAAATCATGTGTGAAACCGCAGACGGCTTTGTGATTGCGGAGGAAGATTTGAAGCTGAGAGGTCCCGGAGAACTTTTCGGAACGCGGCAGCATGGGCTTCCGGAGCTTAATATCAGCGACCTTGTAAGAAACGTAAAGATTCTTGAAAAGACAAAGGACATCGCCGCAAAAATCATAGAAGAAGACCCACGGCTCTTTAGCCTCGAAAACGCGGAGCTTAAATGCAGGGTTCAAAAGATGTTCGGCGACAAAATACAGCTGCGGCTGTGATTGAAAGAAAAATAACGAAGAAGAAAATATTGAATTTTACAGCAAAAGACCTTGAGATGTCCCAAGGTCTTTTACGATTATCCAAAGATTTAATTTACTTTCCGGACAGCTGCTTTTCAGCCATTTCAACCAATTTCTTGGTCATATAACCGCCGACATAGCCGTTCTGTCTTGCCGTAAGGTTACCCTTGTCAGCCTGTTCGTAGTTTGTAAGGCCAAGCTCACTTGCAACCTCAGTTTTCAGACTCTTTAATGCAGGTTTTGCACTTGTGTTCATTTTTTCTTGTAATGACATTTTGTTCACCTCCTATTACACTAATAGTTTTGCACGGACAAAATCTAATATGTGATGTAATAATTGGCGGCGTTGGGCTCCTTTGGAAAAAAACCGGCATTGCAGAAAGCAGTTTTTTTAGGTATAATGTTTTACGAAAATAAATGAAGAAATGCAAAGGACAATATAAATTTATGAGAATCATAACCGGAGACTTTAAGGGCAGGCGGCTTGAAATGCCTGTGGGAAACGATATACGACCGACGACGGAAAAGGTAAAAGAAGCGCTTTTTAGCATGATTTCGGGAAATCTTTATGATGCAGTATGCGCAGACCTTTTCAGCGGCACGGGAAATTTGGGACTTGAGGCACTGTCGAGAGGGGCTAAAAAATGCTACTTTTCGGATAACAGCAGGGCGAGCATCGAGCTTACAAAGCGAAATATCGCCATGTGCCGTGCGGAGGAACGCTCGTCGGTAATTGCCGGAGACTACGAGAGAGCCTTGAGTCAAATCGCCGCAAAGGGTGAAAAGGTAGATGTTTTTTTCTTGGACCCGCCCTACAAAAAAGGGCTGTACGAAAGATGTTTTGAGCTTATCAAAGACCTTGAACTGCTGGCAGAGGAGGGCATTATCGTAGCCGAACACGGCGCAAAGGACGAATTTCCGGATGAACTCCATGGATTCACAAAACTCAGGGACAGAACCTACGGCAGAATTGGAATAACTATATACGGCTGATTTTGTACGATTTCGTCCGATTTCGGAGCCCCGGAAGGCCTATTTTTTCTTGCCTAAGCGCAAGGTATATGATAAAATCAAATTGGTATGTTAGGAGAACAAGTCATGGCAACAAGAGCTTTATACGCCGGTTCATTTGACCCTGTGACCCTCGGTCATCTGGATATTATAGAGCGGGCGGCAAATATTTTCGACGAAGTGGTGGTAGGCGTCGTAGTAAATCTGGAAAAGCACACTTTTTTTACCTTTGAAGAAAGGGAAGAAATGCTGAGAAAGGTTACGGAGCATCTGCCAAACGTTTCGGTGGATATGTGCGACGGGCTTTTGGCAGATTATGTTAACTCAAATGGCTTCAATGTTGTAGTCAGAGGACTTCGCAGCACTGCGGATTTTGACTCTGAGCAGTCCATGGCGCAGCTTCACAAGCATTTATACAACAAAAATATCGAAACGGTATTCCTGATGGCAGACGCAAAGTACGGGTTTATAAGTTCAACGATGGCTAAGCAGGTCATTTCACTGGGCGGAGACGGTTCGAATTTGGTTCCGCCATATATTCTTGAAGAAATGAAAAGGAGAGCAAAATAATGGAAGATACGATGAAAGTTTTGGAACTGCTGGAAGAACTGGAAGACGTGCTGGACGGAGCGACAAAAGTTCCCATGATGAGCAAGGTAATGGTTGAATCCGAAGATATTTTCAGCATAGTCAGAGAAATCAGACTGGCGCTGCCGGACGATGTTCAGCAGGCAAAGTGGATTCGCGACGAAAGAGATCGTATCCTCGAAGAAGCAAGGGCTGAGTACGAAAGAATCATCAAGGAAGCCAAGAAGCAGGCAGATTATCTTGTGGAAAACAGTGAAATCATGGCAAGAGCCACCAAACTTGCTCAGGAAATCAGACAGGACGCAGAGGTTAACGCAAAGCTCCTCAAAATGAAGACCTATGATTATGTGGACAAGATTTTATACGATATGCAGGCAAAGATGGACGAGCTTAATATGCGCTATTTTGGGGAAATGTACGCAAACCTCGAAAAGACCTTTGAGCAGATTAACGGAACTCTCAGCGAAAACAGAGAGGAAATAAAAGAGTTGGCATATAAGACACAGAACGATTTGAGCGAGGGCTAAAGCCGTGGAGCTGAAACCGTAGGTTAAAACCGGGACGGGACAAAGCCGGAGGGCGAGGACTTAAAAAACAAATGGTTAAACTGAATTTTTTTAACGTGGCGCTCATGTACGTCGGAGCTATAATGGGAGCGGGATTCGCTTCCGGCAGAGAGCTTTGGCAGTTCATGGGCATTTTTGGGCGTCGCGGGATTGTGGGCGCGGTATTTGTGGCAATATGCTTTGTGGTGCTAGGATTTATGACCTCATACATTGCCAGGGCGAAAAACACCAACGATTTTGCGGTTATTATAACACCGGAGGGGCACCCTAAAATAAGGGCGGCGGTCAGCATTTTTATGTCCCTGATGCTGTTTTCGGTTCTTATTACCATGTCGGCGGCAGGCGGGGCGCTTCTCAATCAAAATTACGGAATCAGCAGAATTTACGGCGGCATCATCATTTGCTTTTTTGTGGTAATTACGGTGCTTGGGGATTTTGAGAGAGTTTCCCATGTTTTCCGCTACATAATGCCGGCGCTGTTTGTCATTGCGGTTGTCACAAGTGTTGTGATTATTTTCAGTGATTTCGGCGATTTAGGATATCATCAGGAAGTGAAGCCTGCGGCAATGACGCCAAATTGGGCGTTAGCGTCGCTTCTTTATATTTCTTACAATTTGCTTGCCATGATTCCGATAATTTCAAGTGCGTCCATAAACGCAAAGGACGAGAAGAACGCTTTGGCAGGCTCTGCACTGGGCGGCGTTATGGTGGGAGCCTTGGCGCTGGTGGTAATACTTGCCCTGCAAAAGGACATGAGTTTTTCGGATGCAAACGATATGCCCATGATGGCGTATGCCGGACTTATTTCAAAGCCTGTGGGAGTGATTTATTCAGTCGTTCTCTTTGTGGCGATTTACTCCGCGGCTACCAGTAATTTTTACGGATTTACAACCAAAATACCTGCCGGGCCAAAGAAAAGCAAAATCGTGATTTTGGCGGCGTGCGCGGCGTTTTGTCTTGGGCTTTTGGGCTTCAAAAACATTGTGGCATATATGTTCAGCGCGGAGGGCTACCTTGGATTTGCAATTATCATCATGCTGATTGCAAACTTTGTCTCTACATACAGAGCAAAAAAATCAGAAGAAAAATTAAAATAAAATCAAAAGAAATCAAGAGAAAGAGGCGAAAAATATGCTAAAAAATATACAGGAAAAAATGAAAAGGCCGGCGGACTCGGACTTTTTTACGGACTATCCGGGACACAGCAGATTTGATTTTCCGGAGTTTATAGTGCGGGTGACGGGAGGCCCGGGCGGCGAGGCGCTGCTGATTTTCGGAAGTGAAAAAACCGCTCTATACGACGCCGGAATGGCTTGCTTTTCGGATAATTTAATTTATAACATAGAGCTTACTTTGGCAGAGGAAAACAGAACCTTGGACTATATTTTGATTTCTCACACCCACTACGATCACATCGGGGCGCTTCCTTATGTCCTTGAAAAGTGGCAAAATGCAGTGGTTTGCGGCAACGAAAAGGCGAGTCGTGTCTTTAAGAGCGAAACTGCCCTTGCTACCATGAAAAGCCTTGGGGAAAACGCAAGCAAGTTATACAGAAACGGCGAAATCCCGGTGAGAGTAGAGGGTATGCGAATCGACAAAGTGGTAAAGGACGGCGACGAAATTTCTCTTGGGGATAAAACCATCAGAGTTCTTGAAACAAAAGGGCATACGGACTGCTCCCTTTCGTTTTATATTCTGCCGGACAAGGTTCTCATCGCAAGCGAGTCCACCGGAACCCTCAGAGGGCCGGGAAGAATGCACACCGCACCGCTGAAAAGCGTTGCGGACAGCCTTGCTTCTGCAAAACGCCTGAAAAATTTGGACTACGAATGCCTTATTGTGCCTCATTACGGCGTATGTCCGCATGAACTCAGATATGAGATTTTGGACGAGTATATTGCAGAACAGGAAAAGGAAAAGCAGCTTATAGAGGGCGCAATCGCAAGGGGACTTTCTGCGGAGGAAATCTTCGAAGAACATAAAAAGCGCTACTGGACGGAAGAGCGGGCAAAGGCACAGCCCTTCAAAGCTTATGAGATGAACGCAAAAATCGTTATCAGTCAGTTTCTTGACAGACACTAATATTTTTGCTAAAAAATGTATTGATAGCTAATGCAACAAGTGATTTACTCACCTATTCCCTTGTACTCTTAGGTCTTGCTACACTAATCATTTCGATTAAACGCAAGTAAAAGCGAAGCCGCCAAACATAGTGTTTGACGGCTTTGTCTACATATCGGACAGAACCGCCCGACCAAAAGCGGTAATCCTTTTATATTTATATACTACACCAGCTGTTAAGCGATGTCAACTGCGATTTCAATTTTTGCACTTTTAGCATGATTTACCTCGCTAAATCGGTCAATCGTTTTGTTCAAAAAAAGTGTTTTTTTTCAGAAACACTTGAAAAGAACAGCCTTTGTGTTATCATTGAGTGGAATTTAAATTATACTCATTTTTTTATACTTACGAGGTGAACAGAAATGGAACATAACAAGAAATTGGTTATTGATCCAAAATGGTGCAAAGGCTGCGGCATTTGTGTTGAATTTTGTCCCAAACACGTGCTGGGATTGGAACACGAAAAGGTAAAGATAAACAACGCCGAGGCTTGCATCATGTGCGGGCTTTGCGAGCTGCGCTGCCCGGACTACGCAATTTATATCGAGGAGGAGGCAAAATAATGGCTAAAAGATTTCAACTGCTGCAAGGTAACGAAGCCGTTGTGGAGGGAGCTATCGCCGCGGGAATGCGCTTTTATGCGGGTTACCCGATTACCCCGTCGACAGAAATTGCAGAAAGAAGCGCTATAAGACTTCCGCAGGTAGGCGGCAAGTTCATACAGATGGAGGACGAAATAGGCGGTATCGCTGCGGCTCTCGGAGCGTCAGTTGCCGGACTCAAGGCAATGACTGCCACATCGGGACCTGGATTTTCGCTAAAACAGGAAAATATCGGATATGCGTCAATCGCAGAAATTCCGATTGTAATAGTTGACGTGCAAAGAGAGGGCCCGTCCACGGGACTTCCTACATCGCCGTCTCAGGGCGACCTTATGCAGTCAAAATGGGGAACTCACGGAGACCATCCGGTTATCGTAATTTCTCCGTCGTCGGTTCAGGAATGTTATACGGAAACCGTAAGAGCATTTAACATGGCAGAGCGTTTCAGAGTTCCGGTAATCTTCCTCATGGACGAGATCATCGGCCATCTGAGAGAGGGCTGCGAGATGATTCCGGCAGAGGAGCTTACGGTTTCAAACAGAAGAATCGACCGCAAATTTAACGGCTCGCTGGCTTATGCGGTTCAGGAGGGTAACTACGTACCGGAATACGCCCCATTCGGCGAGGGCGACCATTTCAACGTGACAGGACTTTTCCACGATCTTGACGGATTCCCAACCAACGATAATGGCATCACCGACAACCAGGAAAGAAGACTTCTTGACAAGATAAGAATGAGACGTGACCGTATCGAAAAATGGGAAGAAGTTGATTGTGAAGACTGCGAAACCCTGATTATCTGCTTTGGCGGTACAGCAAGAGCAGTAGAGGGCGCTATCGAAGAATCCCATAAATTTGACTTTATAAAACTCGGAATGTTCAGACCTATTACAGTATGGCCGTTCCCGGAGGAAGCCTTGCTTAAGGTCATCAAAAATAACAAGCACCTCCGGCAGATCATCGTCGCAGAGCATAACGACGGTCAAATGCTCCTTGAAGTTCAAAGAGTCGTTGAGGGCAGAGTTCCGGTGGCTTTCCTGGGGAAAATCGACGGCACCACCATCACACCTGCCGAGGTACTCAAAAAAGTAAAGGAGGAATATTGATATGCCAAGCAAATTGATTGAAAAAACGCTGCGTGTTAACAGACTTCCTCATATATGGTGCCCGGGCTGCGGCCACGGAATACTGATGAGAGACGTTGCTCAGGCTATAGAAAACTGCGGGCTTGACCCGGATAAGGTAGTAATCGTTTCGGGAATCGGCTGCTCTTCGAGAGCCGCAGGATATATGAACTACAATACGCTGCACACAACCCACGGCAGAGCCATCGCCTTTGCCACCGGCGTAAAGCTTGCAAATCCGGAGCTTAATGTTATCGTAATCACCGGAGACGGGGACGCCACTGCCATCGGAGGAAACCATCTCATCCACGCTTGCAGGAGAAATATAGACCTTACGGTTATAGTATTTAACAACAATATTTATGGAATGACAGGCGGACAGTATTCGCCTACCACCCCTCACGGCGAAAAGGGCACCACAGCGCCTTATGGAAATATCGACTATAACTTCGACATTCCAAAGTTGGCGGAGGCTGCGGGGGCAACCTTTACGGGAAGATGCACCGCATACCATGCACCGCAGGCGATCAAGCTCATCGAAGCCGGGATCAAACATCACGGATTTTCCCTTATCGAAGGCGTATCAGTTTGCCCGACATATTACGGACGCAAGAACAAAAAAGGCGATTCCGTAAAGATGCTTTCATGGCAGAGAGACGTTGCGGTGGACGTAAAGAAAGCGAAAGAAATGTCCGCAGAAGACCTCAAGGGCAAGCTGCTCATCGGCGAACTTTCCAGAGACGAGAGCAAAGAAGAATACACGGATATGTATCTTGATATAATCCACAAGGTTGGAGGTGACAAATAATGGCAAAGACTGAAATCAGAATGACAGGTTCAGGGGGTCAGGGCGTTATCATGGGAACCATCATCCTTGCAGAAGCTGCTTTTGAAGACGGAAAACAGGTGGTTCAGTGCCAAGCCTACGGGCCGGAAGCAAGAGGCGGTTCCTCAAAGGCAGAGACTATCGTTTCCGATGAAAAAATCACATATACAAAGGTTTTGCAGCCGGATCTGCTCCTTTCGCTGACCCAGGTTTCACTGAACAAGTACATCGGATGCCTGAAGCCTGACGCTATAGTCGTTGTGGATTCGGAAATCACGGTTCCCGAAGATGTGGAAAAAACCCACAAGATCTACAAACTGCCGATTCTTGAGGGTGCCACGGAGGTCATCAAAAACCACATGTCCGCAAACATAATATCCGTGGGAGTTGTAAACCAGATTATGAACGTTGCTACACAGGAATCTGTTGAGGCTGCGGTTCTCAACCACGTTCCAAAGGGTACGGAGGAAACGAATCTAAAGGCGCTGCACTATGGCGCACAGCTTGCAAAAGAGTATAAATTTTAGTATGCCAAAGGGCTGCCGAAACCGACATTGAAAGTCGGATAACGGCAGCCTTTCGCTGTAATATAGGAGCAATAAAATGAATTTTGTATGCGAAGTTATCTTCTCGGCTGCGGTCTTCTCGGAGGCTCGCAGCACGGATCTTCTCTGACGTCGTCGCAACAAGTATCGCAGCACGGGCGGCATGATACGCCTTGGCAATAGTCGCTTTCGTCAGTTTCATCAGACACTTCTCCGCAGTTTTCCTCGGTGTCCTGCGGTCTTATCTGTTTCGGGAAAAGAGTCGGGAATGTTGTGCAAACCGCATTTTGCTGAGATTCCACCGACACGAAGCCTGTGGAAAGCACGCAAAGCTGCACGGGAACGACGATTTTCTTTTCACAGGTCACACAGATTGCAATTATCAGATTTCCGGTTACATTACCCTCAGGATCGATGCAAAGATCCCTGCCGTAGTTGTTGGTAGCAAGCCTTGCCTCACAGGCGGAATTGCAAAATTCCGTAAATCTCGGAAGAAATGCGGTATCAACGGTTGACGGCATACAGATTTCGAAGAAGTTTGTAAGTACCAGCGGCTGATTTGCCTCAGCAATATTTACATCGGAGCATATCGTGAATACCGATTCGCATCCGCAGCTGTCGGCAAGGAGCAAATCAAGCTCGATTATGACATTTCCCGTGATTGCAATATTTTGAGTTCCGAAAATAGGGGTACCCATGCATCTGTCGTCGCATTCGCCGGTTTCGGCATATAAGAGTTTTTCCGAAAAGTTTCCATCGGCTCCCACCACCGTGAGTTCACCGCCGCTGCCGTTTCTTAGGAACGTGGCTCCGGAAATCGTGGTGTTAACGTCTAATTTTAAGTTCGTAGGATCGTCTACATTGTTAGGGTTGAAGCTCCGCCTGCATCTGATATCTATTACCCGTTTTACTCTGTGACCGCCGGGAATAGACGGGCTGAACGTTTGATTTTGAACCGTTTTCATGCCTTGAAGATGCACAAGCACCGCGTCGTAGACCTTTTGCACATAAATAGGCTCGGAAACCACCTTGCTCAAATCACCGTCAAATTCGCAGAGGACATTGGAGTTACAGCAATTTTGATAGAGGTCTTGGGATACTCTTCCACCAAAGCAGCTCATAAATATACCTCCTTATAATCAATATCTTTTATTTCTTACTATATGATTTTTCCATAAAGTGTGTTACAATAAAGGAGTTATTTTATTTAGGGTAGGTAGGAAATGAATAAGACAGGAATAGCAATCACAATTTCTATATTATTTGGATTTTGCCTCATAATATGGGCGACGGACTCGGTGGGGGCATCTTTCGGGAAGCTTGGCGAAAACATAGCGCTGGGGCTTGTTGCGGTGGTTTTGATAATAGGTTTGATAAAAGCAAAAAAGGAGAGCAGAAAAAAATGAGTAAAATCGAGGTCAGAAAACTGGACTGCGGCGTTCGCGTCGTAACAGAAAAAATAGATTATGTGCAGTCGGCGTCTTTCGGCGTATGGGTACATGCGGGGGCTGTAAACGAAACCGAAAAAAACGCGGGAGTTTCACATTTTATCGAGCATATGATGTTCAAGGGAACTAAAAAAAGAAATGCAAGGCAGATTGCCGAGGATATTGACAGAATAGGCGGTCAGATCAACGCTTTTACAGGAAAAGAAGCGACCTGTTATTATGTTAAGACCATCGGCTCCAATCTTCAAAAAGGTGCGGAGGTCATTTTGGATATGCTGACGGATTCGGTATTCGACAAAGTTGAAATGGGCAAGGAACGCAAGGTCATCTGCGAGGAAATCAAGATGATAGAAGACCAGCCCGACGATTTGGCGCATGACACCGTCACGGAGATGCTTTTTAAGGGCTCGCCCCTTGGCAACAGCATCATAGGTACTCCAACATCCCTCAAGAACATATCCAGAAACGTTCTGGTAAAATACAAAGAAGAACAGTATGTCAGAGACTCCATCGTCGTGTCCGTGGCGGGAAATTTCGATGAAGATGAGTTTTGCAAATTTCTCGAAGACAAGTTTGCAACCATGGGACAGTCGAAACAGACGCAGGCTTATGAAAGAAAAGAATACGAGAGAAGCTTCAAGGTGATGGTAAAAGATATTCAGCAGTCCCATATATGCCTCGCCGCAAAAGCCGTTCCCCTGGGAGACAGGCGGATATACGCGCTTCAGGTGCTTAACAACATAATGGGAGGAAGCATGAGTTCCCGGCTTTTCCAGAACATCAGAGAAGAAAAGGGACTTGCATACAGCGTTTACTCCCTGACAAGCTCATTTTCCACGGACGGATACTATCTTATCTATGCGGGGGTGGGTCACGACAAGATCAAAGACGCCCTTGCGGGAATCCGCGAAGAATTGGCGATTCTGAGAAAAGACGGAGTTACGCAGGAGGAGCTTTCCATGTCAAAGGAACAGCTAAAGAGCAGTTTCATCTTCGGGCATGAAAACGTTGCAAGCCGCATGTTTGCAAACGGAAAAAACGTGACATTACTTGACAGGACATATTCGCCGGAGGAAATCATATCAGAAATCGACAGGGTCAGCCTTGAGGACATAGAAGAGGTTAAGCGCCTCATCTGCGACCCGGAGCTATATACCGGTGTTGCGGTGACAGACAAGAGATTTGATTGGAGAAAGGTATGGAAGTAAAAATAGTAAGCAGGGGCGGCGAAGTCCCGACCTACGCAACGGCAGGATCCTCAGGAGCAGATTTGAGAGCATACATAAGTCAGCCCATAACCTTGGCACCGGGGGAAAGATGCCTTGTGCCGACGGGAATTTTTGTTGAAATTCCGCAGGGAATAGAGGCTCAGATAAGAGCCCGTTCGGGGCTTGCCATAAAACACGGCATCGGGCTTGTAAACGGCGTGGGAACCGTGGACAGCGACTATAGGGGAGAATGGAACATTCCCCTCATTAACTGGGGCGATGAGCCTTATACCATACAAAACGGCGACCGAATCGCCCAGGTCATTTTTTCAAGATATGAAAAGGCGGATTTTACCGTGGTATCAGAAATAAGCCAAACTCAGCGTGGCGCAGGAGGCTTCGGACACACGGGAATAAAATAAATTGATTTTTGAGGTGAGATAAAATGTTACTCAGAAAAGAATTGGAAAAGCGGGAGTTTGAGATTCTGTCGGAAAGGGCTGCAAAAAGCGCCGAGTCAAAGGGCAGAATTTTTCCGGAAGAAAAATGCGACATAAGGACGGAATTTCAAAGAGACAGAGATAGAATCATCCACTCAAAGGCCTTCCGCCGGCTCATGCACAAGACGCAGGTATTTTTGGCGCCGGAGGGGGATCATTTTCGGACGAGACTTACCCACACCATAGAAGTTTCTCAGATTGCAAGAACCATCGCAAGAGCCTTGAATCTTAACGAGGACCTCACCGAAGCCATCGCTTTGGGGCATGATTTAGGACACACGCCTTTCGGACACAACGGCGAGGAAGTGCTTAACAAAATACATCCCAGCGGTTTTGAGCATAACGTCCAGAGCCTCAGAGTTGCGGATGTCATCGAATCCACCCAGTCAAGACGGGGAATGAATCTTACAATGGAAGTCAGAGACGGAATTGTCAATCACACGGGTCCCGTTATGCCTTTCACCTTGGAGGGACAGATAGTCAAGATAAGCGACAGAATCGCATATATAAATCACGATATCGACGACGCCATAAGAAGCGGGGTTATTTCCGCAGAGGATTTGCCGGCGGAAGCCCTACGGGTTTTCGGAAAAACTCATCGCGAGCGCATAAACAACATGGTAGTTGACGTCATTGAAAACAGCGACGGAAAAGACCGGATTTATCAAAGTCCGGAATACAAAGAAAGCCTCGACTCTCTGCGCACTTTTATGTTTGCAAACGTTTACAAAAGCAGCAAGGTAAAGAGAGAAGAAGACCTGAACAAGGTTGAAGTGGTAATCAGCTCCTTGTACGATTATTTTATCGAAAATATAGACCAGCTGCCGGAGGACATGAAAGAAATTGCGGCACGGGACGGCAAAAACGAAGCGGTAAAGGACTATGTCGCAGGCATGACGGACAGATTTGCCCTTGCCACATACACGGATTTGTTCGTTCCGAAAGGCTGGAAATAAATCTCAAATAATTCTTCGCAAAAATTTTTCAGTTATTTTCGACATTTTTTTATATTAAAAAAGGAAACGGCTCAGACGCCTCGTATATAAATATATAAGACCATGATGGTCAGAAATGGTCAGAAATTTTGTACGGAGCGCAGGATGAGTCGTTTTATTAATAATTCAAGTATAGACGAGCTGAAAGAAAATATTAACATAGTAGACGAGATCGCCAAGGTAGTGCCGCTTAAAAGAGCGGGGTCAAACTACAAGGGATGTTGCCCCTTTCACAATGAGAAAACGCCCTCATTCGTAGTTTCCGAGCAAAAGCAGATTTTTACCTGTTTTGGATGCGGAGAAACCGGAAATGTAATAAAATTCACCCAGAGATACTATAATCTGGACTTTCTCGAAGCAGTGGAGAAACTGGCAAGGGAACACGGAATCACCCTGAAACACAGCGGAACCGAGGACAAAGACAGGGAAAGATATTACGAGATAAACAAAGAAGCCGCGAGGTTCTTTTACAGAAGTTTTACCGAATCTAAAAATCCAGGATATACGTACATGAAAAAGCGGGGGATAGAAGATGTCACCCTAAAAAAATTCGGGATCGGTTACGCCGACGACCGATGGGACAGCCTGTATAGCTTTTTCAAAGAAAAAGGCGTGGAAGAAAAGATCCTTTTGGAACTGGGGCTTATTTCGGAAAAAAACGGGCAATTTTATGATAAATTCAGAAATCGCGTAATTTTTCCGATTATAAACACCGCAGGCAGGGTAATAGGTTTTGGAGGGAGAGCCATCGGAGACGCTCAGCCCAAATATCTCAATTCTCCGGAAAACAAAGTCTTTCAGAAAAAGAACAATCTTTATGCTCTGAATATATGCAAGCAGGATATCGCAAAACAAAACAGCGCGATTATGGTAGAAGGCTATATGGACGTTATTTCCCTGTATCAGGCAGGAGTTCACAACGCTATTGCGTCCCTTGGCACGGCGCTGACGGATAATCAGGCGCGGCTCATAAAAAGATATACGCGAAACGTCATCCTTTCTTACGACGCCGACCAGGCGGGGCGAAAGGCGGCGCTTAGGGGAATAGACGTGCTTGGAGGACAGGACTGCCGTGTAAAGGTGCTTCACGTTACCGACGGCAAAGACCCGGACGAATTTATCAAACAGCATGGCAGGGAAGCCTTTCTCGAACTTACGGAAAAGGCGCTTCCGATGATTGAATACAAATTAGACGCACTGAAACAGAACCTCAACCTCACAACCGAGGAGGGGAAAATCGCGTTCATGAAAAAAGCCGCCGAAGTTTTGCGGACTTTAAGCCCCATAGAGGCGGATATCTATATTAAAAAACTCGCAAAGGAGCTGAAAATTGCCGAGGGTGCTATAAGAATGGAAATCTTAGGCAATAATAGTACGGGGGAAAAGAAAATTTTTCGCTCCCACGAGCCGGAGAAAGAGACTGAGCAAGAGGAAATTTCTCAGCTGGAGCTTACCCTTATCAAAACTCTGCTGCTAAGCCCCACGTTTGTTGAGGAGCTTTTGGACAAACAGGAGATTATGGAAAGCCGTCGGGCACGAAAGGTGCTGAACATCATGTTTGAGCTTTACGGGCTTAATGAGGATTTTGACAGCGCGGAGATTATGGACAGATTGGATCCCGAGGAAAGCCAAAAGCTGACCAGAGAGCTGGACAAAATAATTATTGCGGGCAACGAGGACAAGGTTTTCGCAGAGTGCATCCGAAAGTGGAAGGCGGACAAGCTGCTGGCAAAGGAAAAGCAGCTGATCGACAGGTTATCTTTGGCAGATGAGGACTCAGGCGTGGAATCAATAAAAGAATTAACTGAAGAACTTATGGAAGTTCAGGCAAAAATCAAAACATACGGGGGAAGAATTTAATGACAACAAAAAACAAAAACGAATTTATCGAAAGTAACGAGCCGGAAAGTAGGGGGGATAACTTCGCGGAAAGTTCGGCAGATGAGGCGGCAAAAGAAGATGTTTCGGAAGAAAAGAAACAGAGCCTTGTCAAAGAACTGGTGGACAAGAGCAAATCAACCAAGAACAAACTGACCTACACCACGATTGCCGACGTGCTGGAAACAGCCGATTTTGATAAGAACCAGATCGACGATATGTACGAGCTGCTCATGTCAAAGGGCATAGAAATCGTATCGGAATCGGAACCCGATGATTTTGATATAATGCTCGACGAAGATCTGACGGAAGACCCCGATGTAATAATCGAGGAAGCCACAGAAATTGACCTTGAAGCGAGCATTCCAAAGGGTATCGCGGTTGACGATCCGGTGAGAATGTATCTCAAAGAAATCGGAAAGGTTCCGCTGCTTACGGCGGACGAAGAAATCGAGCTTGCAAAACGCATGGAAACAGGCGACGAAGACGCAAAAAAGCGGCTTTGCGAGGCGAATCTCAGGCTTGTTGTAAGCATTGCGAAAAGATATGTGGGCAGAGGAATGCTTTTCCTCGACCTTATTCAAGAGGGAAACCTTGGGCTTATCAAGGCGGTGGATAAATTCGACTACACCAAAGGGTATAAGTTTTCCACCTACGCTACATGGTGGATTCGGCAGGCGATTACCCGTTCCATCGCTGACCAGGCGAGAACGATTCGTATTCCGGTACACATGGTTGAGACAATAAATAAGCTGATTCGGGTTTCAAGACAGCTTCTTCAGACCTACGGGCGTGAACCGACCCCGGAGGAAATAGCCCAGGAAATGGGACTTCCGGTAGACAAGGTAAGAGAAATTCAAAAGATCGCTCAGGAGCCTGTTTCACTGGAAACGCCTATCGGAGAAGAAGAAGACAGCCATCTTGGAGATTTTATTCCGGACGAGGACGTCCCGGCGCCGGCGGAGGCTGCGGCGTTTTCAATGCTCAAGGAGCAGCTGCTTGAGGTGCTTGACACTTTGACGGAAAGAGAACAAAAGGTTCTCAAACTCAGATTCGGACTTGAGGACGGCAGAGCCAGAACCCTCGAAGAAGTTGGCAAGGAGTTTGAAGTTACGCGGGAGCGTATTCGCCAGATAGAAGCAAAGGCTCTCAGAAAGCTTCGCCATCCGAGCAGAAGCAAAAAATTGAAGGACTATTTGGAATAGCACAGGGGAGTTTTGATGATTAAACTAAGTCCACGGCTAAAAAAAATTGCACAGCAGATAGATGCGGGAGAAACCATGGCGGATATAGGAACCGATCATGGTTTTCTGCCTATTTATCTTTGGGAGAACAAAATATGCCCGAAAGTGATTATGACTGACATAAGCACAGGCTCACTTTCAAAGGCGCGGGAAAATTGCGAAATGTATTATCCGGGAAAAGAGTTCGATCTTCGTCTTGGCTCCGGAATCGAGGTTCTCCGGGAGGGCGAAGCAGACGCGGTGGTAATAGCCGGCATGGGCGGAATTTTGATGACGGAAATTCTCAGAAAGGACCTGAAAAAGACGCTTTCGCTGCGAAAACTCATTTTGCAGCCACGTACAGACGTTGGGAAACTCAGATTTTGGCTCTTTGACAACGGCTTCAGCATAACAAACGAGGCACTTGTGAGAGAGGGCAAGTATATATGCGAAATCATCACGGCAATTCCCAAGGAGATCGCGATCACAAGGCAGATGAACGGAGACGATATAGAATATGAGTTTCCTCATTCGTTGCTTGACTATAACGATGAGCTGCTCGTTGAATATCTCGCCGCAAAGCGCAAGATCGAAGCAGGGATTCTTTCAAATATGCGAAAAGGGAAACACACAACTTCCCTTGAAATAAGACATCAGACGTACAGAGTTGAATATCTTGATTATCTTTTGAGGAGGGCAGGATATGAGAATTGATGATTTTATCAGAGAAGTGGAAAACATCGCTCCCCTTACTTTGCAGGAGCCTTGGGACAATTCAGGGCTTCAGATAAGGGCGGGAAACAACGAAATTTCAAGGGTTTTGGTGGCTTTAGAAATCAACGAAAGGGTGATTGACGAGGCAATCGGCTGCGGGGCGGACATGATTCTGACCCATCACCCGCTGATATTCGGAGAACTCAAAAAAGTTGACAGTAATGACATTACGGGAAATCATATAGTAAAGCTTATCAGGAGAGGAATCAACGTCTATTCCTCCCACACGCCTTTTGATAAGTGCATAGGCGGAAACAACGATTATCTCGGCAGGATTCTCGGAATCGAGGACATAGGTCCGATGCCGGGAGACGAAAGCAGTATTTGCAGGGTCGGCAGCCTGTCGTCGCCTATGACCTGTCTTGAGTTTATAGAACACGCTTCACGCGCCCTCAAAATCGAAAAAAACTTTTTCAATTTTGCGGGGATTTTAGACGATGAGATTTTAAAGGTAGGCTGGTGTACGGGAGCCGGGGCTGAGTACCTCGATACGGCTGTTGCCGCAGGCTGCGACATCTTTGTGACAGGAGACGTAAAGTACCATACGGCGCAGCACGCAAGGGATTTGGGGATGAACGTTCTGGACTGCGGACATTACGGAACCGAGTATATTTTCTGCGAAAATATGCGCTCAAGGCTTGACAAATTCTATAATTTAGATATAATTCAATCTCGCGCGGACATAAATCCGTTCGCAGCGATATAACTATATAACGAGGAATATTTATGAGAGATAAGACAAAGAGAAGAATCGTGCAGGTTGCCGTGATTCTGCTGATTGCGGCGGTGGTTGTTACATACAGCATTACTTTTATCGGCGCGTTTTATTAGTCAAATTTGATATATTTCTACAACAGTTTAGTTTATTCATTTTGGGTAGAGCAGACGATCGCGTGCGTCATTAGCGGCGTATGAGGAAAGTCCGGGCTCCGCAGGGCAAGGATGCCGGATAACGTCCGGCGTAGGTAACTATAGGGAAAGTGCAACAGAAACATACCGCCGAAACAGTTAGGCTGTGGCAAGGTTGAAATGGTGAGGTAAGAGCTCACCGGCGGCATGGAGACATGTCGGCCGTGTAAACCCCATCCGGAGCAAGACCAAATAGGGAATGATGGCGGCTGCCCGTCGCCTCCCGGAAGGTAGGTCGCTGGAGCATATCAGCAATGGTATGTCGAGATAGATGATCGTTTAATACAGAACCCGGCTTATAGCTCTGCCCAAACCATTTCATTTCAGTTAATTTTTTCTATAATATCCCGTAGCATCTAAGCTCGTCGTACAGGGCGAATTGCGTTTTGCTGCTGGGCGGGCATAGCGGGAGCCTGTATTCTAGCTCGCATTTACCCATCATGTTAAGAGCAGCTTTTACGGGGATAGGATTTACTTCGCTGAAAATCGCGTCTATGAGGGGTTTGAGGGCCACCTGCTCAAGACCTGCTTCCCGAACTTTTCCGTCGAAAAAGTCGCGTATCATACGGCTGTACCTTGCAGGAATAATATTTGAAACCGTTGAAATACAGCCGATGCCGCCTAGAGACAGAATCGGCAGGGTCTGATCGTCATTTCCCGAATAAATGTTGAAATCCTCGCATATATGCGTTGCCATCTTGCAAACCTGAGAGATATCTCCGGAGGCTTCTTTAAGCCCAATTATATTCGGATGGTCTTTTAAGGCGCGGACAGCTTCCGCAGTCATATTTACGCCGGTTCGCGATGGTACGGAATACATGATAATCGGTTTATCGACGGCGTTTGCAATCTTCTCAAAATGAGAAATTAAGCCCTTTTCGGTACATTTGTTGTAATAAGGCGTAATTATCAAAAGCCCGTCAACGCCGAGTCCTTCAACCTCTAAGGTCAGTTCCAAAGTGCTTTCGGTACAATTTCCTCCCGTGCCTGCGATGACGGGAACTCTGCCTTTTGTCAAATCCACGGTGAATTTTACAAGTTCCAACTTTTCCTTTTTCGACAGGGTGGAGGCTTCTCCGGTGGTTCCGCATACCACCAAAGCATCGATGCCCTGGGAAATTTGCCATTCGATGAGCTTTCCCATGGAAACATAGTCTATTTTGCCGTCTTTAAACGGAGTAATAAGCGCCGTTGCCGCGCCTTTAAACAAAGTCAAAAAATCACCTCCGTTATTTAAAATCATTTAACAATCCTAAATTTCTAAATTATTCTGAATTATTATATGAAGCAGCCGCGATTTTGTTGAAATGCCAGATAAAAAGTGGTACAATAAATTGTTAACGAATAATATGAAATTGGATTATCGAAATCTGATAAATAAAGAAAAATAAATGAAAAGAGAGGGTAAAAAATGAGTGACAAATTAAGAGTGGGAATACTTGGAGCAACAGGAATGGTAGGGCAGCGTTTTATCGCACTTTTGGAAAATCACCCATGGTTTGAGGTTGTGACACTTGCGGCAAGCGGAAGAAGCGCAGGGCTTCCTTACGAGAAAGCCGTTGAGGGAAGATGGAAGATGACAACACCGATTCCGGAAGCCGTGAAAAATATCATAGTCATGAATGTCAACGAAGTAGAAAAGGTTGCGGAAACCGTGGACTTTGTTTTCAGCGCGGTGGACATGACAAAGGAAGAAATCAAGGCTATCGAGGAAGCCTATGCAAAGACCGAAACTCCGGTAGTTTCAAACAACAGCGCACACCGCTGGACGCCGGACGTTCCTATGGTAATTCCGGAGATAAATATTGACCATTTCGACATAATCGACTCGCAGAAAAAGCGCCTTGGCACAAAGCGAGGCTTCATTGCCGTAAAACCGAACTGCTCAATTCAGAGTTATGTTCCGGCTCTTGAAGCGTGGAAAGAATTTGAGCCTTATGAATGCGTAATTACGACATATCAGGCAATTTCCGGCGCCGGAAAAGACTTTAATTCCTGGCCTGAGATGGTAGAAAATATCATTCCGTATATCGGCGGCGAGGAAGAAAAAAGCGAACAGGAACCGCTGAAAATTGCAGGACACATCGAAAACGGCGTAATCGTAAAGGCAGAGGAGCCGAAGATTACCTGTCAATGCGTGAGAGTTCCGGTTCTCAACGGACATACCGCGGCGGCTTTCGTAAAATTCAGAAAGAAACCTACAAAAGAACAGCTTATCGAAAAACTGGAAAGCTTCGGCGGATTCCCACAGGAGGCAAAGCTTCCGATGGCTCCCGAGCAGTTTATCAAGTATTTTGAAGAAGATAGCAGACCTCAGGTTAAGGCAGACGTGGACAGAGACAAGGGAATGGGAATCTCCATCGGTCGCCTGAGAGAAGACAGCATTTACGACTATAAATTTATCGGTCTGTCCCACAACACCATTAGAGGGGCGGCAGGCGGCGCTTTGCTGTGCGCAGAAGCATTGAAAGCAAAAGGCTACATCGCTAAAAAATAAGAAAACAGAATAAATAAAGGGGAAATTAACACAATGACATATTTTGAGGCTACAATTTTGGGTTTGGTACAGGGACTTGCGGAGTTTCTGCCCATAAGCAGCTCCGGGCATCTTGCTCTCTTGCAAAATTGGTTTGGGATAGACGAAACGAAAGTCCTGCTGTTTACGGTTCTTCTCCATGTGGGAACGCTGATTTCGGTGTTCATCATGTACTGGAGAGACATTTGGGAGCTTATCGTCGAGCTGGGACTTACCATCAAGGATCTTTGCACAGGCAAAGGGCTGAAAATGCAGGAAAGACCGGTGCGAAAGCTGGGAGTGATGATAATCGTCGCAACTATTCCCACGGCCATAATCGGCTTCGCTTTCAAGGATTTCTTTGATTCACTTTATACTTCGGTAATTCCAATCGGCGTAGGGCTTATCATCACAGGATTTTTGCTGGTGTTCGCAGAGAAAAAAGGAGAGTCCACCAGGGGAATAAAGGAGATGAATCTGCGCAACGCGATTTTTATCGGAACGGTGCAGGGAATCGCGATCTGCCCCGGAATTTCAAGGTCAGGCTCCACACTGTTCGGAAGCCTTATCTGCAATCTGGACAGAAAATTTGCGGTAAAATTCGTATTTTTGATATCAATTCCGTCGATACTGGGCTCGGCGATTTTGGAGGCTCCTGCGGCAATCGAAGCCGGCGTGAGCCTTTCGCAGCTCGGTCCGGTGCTTTGGGGAATGCTGGTTGCGGCGGTTTCCGGCGTGGTTGCGATTAAGTCCATGATCAAAATCGTTTCGGACAAAAAACTCAGCGTTTTCTCATATTATGTATGGATTCTTGGATTGATCGTTGTAATTTACGGGATTGTAGCATAAGAACAGAAAGCGCAGTAAGAACAAAAGAGGTAAAAGATGGCTGATACGAAAAGAGGGCCGGGAAGACCTCCCGGTTCAAAAAACAAAAAAACGGACAAGGCGGATAAGTCAGGCAAAGCCGGGAATACCTCCAAGGCGAAAGAAAAAGCCATGGAAATTCAGGCTAAGAAAAAGGCGGACAAGCGGGTAATCGACGAAATTTGGGCGATTATCGCCATTGCTATCGGCGCATTTCTTGTGGTTGCCACATTTACGGAGGGCGCAGGCAAGGTGGGCGAGGCTATCGGACTGGCGCTCAAAGGCGTGTTCGGATTTATGGCTTATGTATTGCCGTTTTATCTTGTGATATTCGGAATCCTGCTCTTTGCAAGGAAAACAAGCCATTTTTCTGTAAAGACCATTTTGCTTTTGTTTGTGATTTTGCTGATGCTTGCGACGATGAACTCCGTAAGATTCGTGGACACCGAAAAATTGGTGCTTTCCTGGGAAATCATGAAAGGCTTTTACACCACCGGAGTGAAGCTTACAAGCGGAGGCTTTCTCGGAATGATACTCGCAACACTGCTGATCAAAGGCTTCGGAGTCGCGGGATGCTGGATATTCACCCTTGTGGTGACATTTATAAGCCTGCTCCTTATCATAAATACTCCGGTATCGAGATTTTTTGAGAAGATTTCGGACAAAATCGAGGAAAGAAAGCTGATAAAGGAACACGCTCACTTAGACATGACCACGGAGGACGATCAGGGAGTTCAGGTAGCAATGCGACCGGAAATCGTCATCAAGCAGTCGAATTCGGCTCCCGAAAGCACCACGGAGCATGAACAGCCAACCCGCCCGCAGCCGCAGAACCAGACTGCGCAGCCGAAATATACTCCGCTTTCGGAAAGTATGCAGGGCGCTGCAACTGTACATAGCGAGAAAAAATCAAATAATTTGCTCAAATATATGAAAGACGACGCGCTTTTTGGCAGAGGAAACAGCGGAACTTTCGGCTTGGAAGAAGGACGAAAGACGGAAAGGGGTTTTGGGCTTGAACCGTTGGAAACTCCTGAGAAAGCGGCAGCAGCAGGTCTTGGCGGCAGCGCAGCCAATATAGCCGGAGCAGCTCCTGCGGCTACTCCCGTCGAAAAGCTGACGAACAAAGAGGCTAAAGAAGCCATGCTTAGCGCAGAGGAGATCAACAAGTCGCAGACCCCCGAAAAATACAAGAAACCACCTGTAAGCCTTTTAGAAAAACCCACCGCAGGAGGCAGAACGCCTACGGGACTGCTTCAGCAAAAAGCTCTGAAGCTGGAAGAAACCCTCAGAAACTTCCACGTGGAGGCAAGAGTAATACAGGTTACCCAAGGGCCGACGGTGACAAGATACGAGATTCAGCCCGCGGTAGGCGTAAAGGTAAGCAGCATCGTAAGGCTTGCGGACGACATCGCCCTGAACCTTGAAGCAAAATCCATCAGAATCGAAGCGCCGATTCCGGGAAAGGCGGCGGTAGGCATCGAAGTGGAAAACGAATCCGTCACCATGGTAAGGCTTCGGGAAATCATTGATTCGGACGCCTTTAAACGGAGCAAATCAAAGATTACCTTTGCGGTGGGAAAAGATATCAGCGGAAACGCCATTGTTGCGGATCTCAAATCTATGCCCCATCTGCTCATTGCAGGGTCAACGGGCTCCGGAAAATCCGTATGTATAAACAGCATCATCACCAGCTTTATCTACAAAGCAAACCCAGACGAAGTCAAGCTGATCCTCATAGACCCAAAGGTGGTGGAACTGGGCAATTACAACGGGATTCCGCATTTGATGATTCCGGTGGTAACAGACCCGTCGAAGGCTGCCGCAGCGCTTAACTGGGCGGTAGCAGAAATGACCGACAGATACAAGAAATTCGCGGAAGAAGGGGTCAGAGATCTTGAGTCTTTCAACGAATCGGTTATGGCAAACGACGAAAAAGAGAGAGTTATGCCGCAGGTGGTGATCATCATAGACGAGCTTGCAGACCTTATGATGGCCGCACCGTCCCAGATCGAGGAATCGATTTGCAGGCTGGCGCAGATGGCAAGAGCCGCAGGAATGCACCTCATAGTTGCGACCCAAAGACCGTCTGTAGACGTAATTACAGGAGTAATCAAGGCGAACATCCCGTCCAGAATAGCCTTTGCCGTTTCTTCGCAGGTTGACTCCAGAACGATTCTCGATATGCAGGGTGCGGAAAAATTGGTAGGAAAAGGGGATATGCTCTTTAATCCTATGGGAATGGGAAAACCGATACGTGTTCAGGGCACATTTGTTTCGGATACGGAAGTCCACAAGGTCATAGAATACGTCAAGGGACAGGTTGAAAAGACCGAATATAACGAGGATGTGCTTAGCAGAATCGAAAGAAGCAACGTTCAGGACAGCTCTGAAGATACTGACGAGCTTCTTCCCGATGCGATCGACCTTGTGATAAACAGCGGGCAGGCTTCGGTTTCCATGCTTCAGAGAAGATTCAGAATCGGATACAACAGAGCCGCAAGAATCGTTGACATGATGGAAGCACGCGGAATTATAGGGCCTCAGGACGGAAGCCGGCCGAGACAGGTGCTGATGACTCAGGAGGAGTTTGCGGGGCTTGAACAGGAATTAAATTCAGATACATCAGATACAGAGGAAAATTAGCCTATGAAAATATTTATTGACACACTCGGATGCCCGAAAAATTTTAACGATACACAGACCGCAAAGGGCTTTCTGGAAAATGCAGGATATAAGACTGCGCAAAATCCAGAGGAAGCAGACGCAATTATCG
>CAVKSD010000016.1:0-28256 GCA_963658905.1 Bacteroidaceae bacterium | reverse complement strand
TTTGCGCCTGCGTGGTTTACGTTATTCGCATTGTTTTCTTTGTTTGTACTCATACGCTTTCCTCCAAATATTATTATATTAGTCTCATTTTTGGTCAAATGAAAATATTTGTAATGTAACTATATAACAGTTTGGAGTAAAATGCAAGTACTTTTTGCTATTTTGTACCAAAAAATATTTTAGCAAAATTTTACGCGGGGAAAAACAAAAAAGGCGACGAGGTCATAACTTGCCTTGCGCTTGTCCTCCGGGGCGAAATCAAAACCAAGTTTGCAGGAATTGGCGCCGCTCCTCGCTATTTTAAGTTCCGCAACATGAAACGGGCAGCCTGTGCTGCCCGTTTCGATGAAAAAATATCTATAATCGTTCATATTTGTCAACGGAAAACTGCAGTGAATAAACGAGTCATTCAGAGGCATCGGAGCTTCCGGTGGTTCCGGAGCCGGACGAGCTATCGCTGCTTGGCGTTTCGCCTACGGTTCCTCCGTCGGTTTCCGTGTCACTGCTTCCGCCGGAGCTATCACTCTCTGTTTTCCCTGTGTCACTGTTCTGCTCAGCAGCTGTCGATGTTTCGGTGGTGCTCTCCGTACTTGCTTCCGTCTCTCCGCTGCTTCCGGAGTTTTCCTTTTCCGTGGAAGTGTCTGCTACACTTGTGGTCGTCGAGTTGGAATCAGTAGTTTCAGTTTTGGGGGCTTCCGCATTGCCACTGCCTGCTGAATCCTCAGCGTCAGTTTTTCCCCGAGATTTCGAGGTGTCCTCTCCACTCCCGCCAACGACCGCAACGGATTGCTGGTCCATCAATATCGAGCCATTTGCTTCGCTGCTTGCTGTATCCTCATTCGTACTGACTGCTGCTGTGCCAAGCGTGTTGTTAGTCGGCAAGGACGAGCTTTCGTTTCTTCCGTAGCTACCCCACCTAGGAGTTACGGTCAAAGTTTCGCTCGCGTTTGCATTTACAATCAGCGTAATCGTCGTATTTTTAACAAAATTATCTGTGTGATATACATTTTCTCCAAAAGTTATCTCGCAATAGCCTGCGGTTGCGGTTCCAGTTGCCGTAAGGGTTACAGTATAGGTGCCCGCGCTGTAAAATTTAACGGTCGATTTGCCATCACTGTCTTTATCCACAGCTCCGCCGGTCGTTTCGGTCGTACCATCTTCCTTTGTGGTTGTAGTCTTGGCAGGTGTTACTGTTACGGTTACATTGTATTCAGCGGCCTTGATTGTGCTTACGGCGGTGTTGCCGGTGGCGGTGAACCATGCCCAGCTCATGCCGCAAAGACATATCGCGCAAAGGCAAATGCTGAGAACCGATGGGGCGAGGATATGGAACAGCCCGTCGCTATGTTCTTTCGCAGTGCTTTCCTCAGCGCAGTGTTTCGGTTTTTTAAATAGGCGACTGTAAATTCGCCCTGCGGTTTTTTCGCTGATAAAAGGAAGCAGGCGGATATAATGGCGCCGAAGCCGGCTTTGCCAATAAAGATACTCGTCGCTGTCCTGGGCCCTACGCATTTTGTACGCAATACGGCGAGTTTCCTCGTTAAATCTGTCGAAAAAGTTCGAAAGCTCTGCAACGATCAGCGTAACAATTCCGATGCAAAGGACTGCCGCAATGACTGCGGTTATACTGTTCATCTATTCTGCCTCCTTTCTTGTTTTTATTCGAGCAACCAAAAGATACCTTTTGCCTCGCCGACAAATATGTAAACTCTTCTTTAGGTCACTATGATATTTCGCCGTTTTCTTTCGGCGCATTTTCAGCTTGCTCTTGTGGCGCTCCGCCGCTTTCTTCTATCTGCTCCTGCGGCTCCGTGGTTTCGCCGGTCGCCTGAGCTTGCGGCTCTGTTCCGCTCTGTCCCATCTGGGCTTTTAGTGCGAGAAGTTCCTGCATCATCCGCTGGGTTTCTGCCTTGTCTGCTTCGATTTTGCTCTTTTCCGCATCAAGTTCTTCCTGCACTTCTTTCTTGTACTTTTTGAAGAGCCGTATGCACCTGAGTCCTTCAAGGAGAATCAGCGCGAGGAACGGTATCAAAATGCAGATGATATAGCCCTGAGTGGTTTTCAGAAACTCGAAGAAAATTCCCACTTTCGGGATATGTCCCACATATTTTCCGAGAACATAAGGGTAAGTCACCACGGTTTCATCGTCGGTGTCCGTGGTGGTTCCGTAGGTGATGAAGCCGGGATTTCCCTTTTCGTCGGTGGTGAGGGTTCGGATTTTGTGCATGACGGTTTCGCCAAAGTTCGAGGTGTTTTGGGATGTGTAGGCGATGATGTCACCCTCGACAAGGCTTTCGCAGTCCGTCTCCTTTACCAGTGCAAGGTCACCTGCGTCAAAGTCCGTGGCGCTCATGGAGTCTGTCAGCACGATAAAGAGTTTGTAGCCAAATAGGTTTCTGTCTGCTCTATCAAATGTGGTAACTGACACAATGGTAAAAATCATCATGCAAGCGGCAAGGGCGATTATCAGCCACACCGCTATGGCTCTAACTATTTTAAGTGCTTTCAAATTTTCTCTCCTTCTCTAATTGTACTTTTTGTGATTTGCTTTCAAATACTCTAACTTTCCGCGATTTCCACTCTATATTTTCTATCTAAATTTCTCAGTCAAATTTTCTCTCATCGTTGTTCTTTGTTTGAGTTGCTTCTGCGCAGAGGTTAAACCAGAGGTATTGATCTTGCCCTGCGTTTCCGCTGTCCGGCGGGTAGTAGAAATATATTTTCAATTTTTTTTCTTCACTTATCGCCAGTGCAGTCTCTGCGGCGTCTACCTTGTCTCTTGTAAGCTCATTTGCCGTGCCCTGCCAAAGAACGGTTTCGCCATCTTTTATGGTAATTTCGAGTATATCGCTGAGCCCGCCGCTTACCTTATCAAAATAAATGCGGTAGTACACCGGCCAGGTGCTCTCGTTCTTAACGAAAAAGTCTTTTTTTACGGTCATTCCCGGTTCAAAGAGAAATTCGTTTTCCTGAATGACCGCTTCTCCGCCGTTCAAATTTATATCGACCGATCCTGTCTCGAACAGGTTATTCTCTATCGAAAAGCTTGCGTATATCAAAGCAAATGTTGTTATGCAAAGGCAAACAGAAAGCACGATGATTGCGATGATACCGGCGGTGAGTCTCCTTGCGGTTTGTGTTTTAGACATTTTCCTCATCCTCCTTTTGCCGTTTCTTTGCAATCAGGAAAATTGTTCCTCCACCCGTGCAAGCCGCAAGTCCGATCCAAAGGAAGAGATTTGAGTTATCTCCGGTCTTTGGAGCGCCCTGGTTTTTGCCTGTGTCTTTATTGTCCTTATCTTTATCGACTTTCCCGTCGTCGGTTTTTCCATCGTCTTTTTTGTCATCTGATGGGTTATCGTCGTCTTTTTGGTCGTCTTTGCCGTCGTCAGGATTGTCGTCCGGTTTATCATCGTCGGTTTTGCCACTGTCTGAGCTTCCGCCGCCTCCACCGCCTCCGTCAGATACTTCTTTCAGCCACCACTCGAAGTCGGCTACGATTTTTTTGTTCTGAAATTCTTTGCCTGCTGCGCTTGTGTCCATGTAGGCGGTTATGGTGTAGGTAAGTTCGTCGGTTCCTGAGCCAGTGAGGGTGTAAACCGCGTTGTCTGGCATTTCAAGCATTGCGCCATCGTATATTTTTTCTCCCGCCTTATCGATCTCTACCCTTACTCTCAGGGCTTCTGCTGATTTTTCAGAGGTTGTACCTACGAGGTCAACCACCGCTTCGCAATGCACCTCTACGGCAGCGCTATGTTTTATCTTGACCTTAAATACTTTTTTTTGGCTGTCTCCGGGGAACATATTTTCAAGTTCAAATCGTGTGCCGTCCACGCTTATCTCGTTATCGGCGGCATAGGCGTAGCAACTTGCTATATAGCTACGAATCGGGCGGGTCAGGGAGTTTGCTATCGAGTCGAATTTTGCACCGACTGTTTCGGCTTTGCCATCCGTACCTGTCAGTTCGACTTTTCCGGAAGCTTTCTCGTCGGTGATAAAATTATCCTCTGCCACCGATGTGCCTTTTAGATTTTCGGATGCCATGCCCTTTGACAGGGTTTCTGCCAACGCAAAAATGCTTATGGCAAGCAAAACAGACAGGACTATTATTGTAATTTTGATTTTTCTGTTCTGTTTCACCTATTTTCCTCCTTAAAAAATCACAAAGTCTTCATTACTATAATACCGCTGCTCCCCGGCATTGTCAACCTTTATAAATTTACATATATGTAATACGCTTGCATGAGCGAGCCGGGGCAACTTTCCTTTTTTCAGGAGCTTACTACCTTGGGAAAGTTCTTTGGCATCGTCCTTTCCCCCAAAAATACTCCTTTTTTGCTTCCCTTTTTTTGTTTTATCTTTGCGCTGCGGCAGCATTACCCATGCTATATCAATTATATCAATTCTGTCGCTTGCCGCCGCCCTACTCCGGCATGATATTGACTATTTCCTGCACCTTTATCGCCGTCTCGATCAGAGCCTCGCAGTCAAGCTTGCTCTCGGATTCCAAAATCCGTTCAAGCCTCGGCTTGGTTGTGGGATGCTTCGGCAAAAATACCGTGCAGCAGTCCTCATATGGCTGTATCGAAGTCTCGAAGGTGCCGATTTCCTCAGCCTTTGCCATGATGTCCACCTTGTCCATGGCAATCAGCGGTCGCATAACAGGCAGGCTAACGCTGGCGTCGGTTACCACCAGTGCCTCCGCAGTTTGGCTGGCAACCTGACCGAGATTTTCCCCCGTAATCAACATCTGGCAGCCGGTATCATTTGCGATTTTTTCGGCAATTCGCATCATGAACCTGCGTACTAATATAGTTGTTTCTTCCTCCGGACAATTTGTTACGATTGCTTCCTGTATCGGCAGCAAATTTATCACGTGCATTTTGAATCTGCCGCAATAAGCAGCGACGATTCTCGCAAGATCCTCAACTTTTTCCTGTGCTCTTTGGCTGGTATATGGATAGGAATGAAAATGCACCGCTTCTATCATCATGCCCCGCTTTGCCATCATCCATGTGGCAACCGGGCTGTCGATTCCTCCGGAAAGCAGTGTAAGCCCCTTTCCGTTTGTTCCAAGAGGCAGTCCCCCGAAGCCCGGAATTTTGCCTTCATATATATACGAACGATCGTGGCGCACATCCACATGGAGCAGCACGTCAGGCTCATGGACGTCCACCTTGAGGACCTTGCAGCCGATGAGGACTTTTGCCCCGATGATTCTGCCGATTTCCGGTGATTTTACCGGGAAGTTCTTATCTGCCCGCTTCGCCTCAACCTTGAAAGTTGAGATTCCCCTTTCGGAAATCAGATTTTTCATGTACTCAACTGCTTCCTCGCCGATTGCGTCGAGATCCGAGGGGGCTTCCACAGCCTTGCTTATGGACGCCACTCCGAATACCTTGGATATTTCCTTTATGATTGCGGTGATGTCCAGTTCCTTGTCCGCTCTTACAAAAATCAGACCCTCGCTGCGCCTTACGTCCACGCCGTTGAAAGCCTTTATGTTGTTTTTTATCCGATCAACCAACATTCTCTCAAAATAGGGTTTATTCATGCCCTTGAGGGCAACTTCGCCGCACCTTACGATCAAAATATTCTGCTCATTCATTGTTTTTCCTTTCTGACTTGCCCTTTGACTGCTATCGGAAGCTGCCAAGCCTCCTGAATCTCGTCACAGCCGCCTTCAACTTTTCAAAAACATATTCCATTTCTTCTTTTGTATTAAACTCACTGAAGCTGAACCTTATGGCTCCTTCGATTTCCTTCGGCGAAAGACCCATTGCGTTCAAGACGTGGGAGCCTTTTGCAGAGGAATGATTCGAGGCGCAAGCCGAGCCTGTGGAAACATAGATTTTCTCCTGCTCCAATGTATGGAGCAGCACCTCGCCTCTGGTTCCCAAAAATGAAATATTAAGCACCGACGGGCACGCGGTTTCATCTTCCGGGCTATTTAGGGCAATATCCCCGATTCCGTCCCGTATAAGTGAAAGGAGATAGCTCCTTGCCTCTCTCATGGCTTCCACACGCTTGTCAAAACGTGAATCCGCAATTTCGCAAGCCTTGCCAAAGCCTATTATCCCCGGCGTGTTTTCCGTGCCGGAGCGCATATGTTTTTCCTGACCGCCCCCCAGCATAAAAGGCGGAAGATTCAAGCCTTTTTTCGCATAAAGACCGCCCATGCCCTTTGGCCCGTGTATCTTGTGGGCGCTTGCCGAAAGAAAGTCAACGCCCCGATATTCTTTTGTTACATTTAGCGGGATTTTTCCTAGCGCCTGAACCACGTCGCAGTGAAGCCATATATTCGTTCCGTGCTTGCGGTTATATTCCTCTTTCAAGGCGGCGATTTTGCTTATGGGCATGATCGTTCCTGTCTCGTTGTTTACACCCATGACGGAAATCAGAATCGTATCCTCGTCAACGGTGTTTTGAAGCTGCTGAAAATCCAATCTGCAAAGCCTGTCAACTCCGATGTATTCTACCTTGTAGCCCATGGATTCTAGCTTTTTCGCCGGTTCCAGAATCGCCGGATGCTCCACCGCAGAAACTATTATCTTGTTTCCGCGCCGTTTTCTCGCCTCTGCGGCTCCCATGAGAACCGTATTGTCCGATTCCGTTCCACAAGAAGTAAAGTAAATTTCCTCCTCCGTTGCCCCCACAAATCTTGCAAGGGAGCGCCGGGCGGCTCTGACCTCTTTTTCCGCCGCAAGTCCGAGAGAATGAAGGGACGACGGGTTCCCGAAATTATTTTTCATCGCCTCCGTCATGGCAGAGGTGACCTCGTCGTACTGCCTCGTGGTGGCGCTGTTATCCAAATACACTAACATAAGTCTTCTTCTTCCTCATTTCTTCCGGTAAAAATGTTCATCCACTTCTTTGAGAAGTAGCGATAATAGCAAATAATTATCTTTATCACGTCCGCAACGGCAACCACCGCCATTGCCCAGTGCAGCGGCAGATCAAGGGCAAGCACGCTTATATATGCGAGAGGAACCTGAATGCCAATGTTAAATGCCACATCCACATACATACAGAACATGGTGTCTCCGCCGGGTCTGAATATGGCGCAAATCATCATGTAGGCAAGCATTTTCGGCGTCATGGCTAAGGCGTACACCAGCAGAGCCTTCATGAGCATATCCGTGGTTTCCGCTGAAAAGCCGTAAATATCGGCGATGGGCTGCCTGAGAGCGATGATTACAATGGTCATAACCACATTCAAGGCCCATGTTATTTTCAAAATGTTGCGGCTATACTGATAGGTAAGCTTTTTCTTCCCTTGCCCCAGCACTTCCCCAAGAAGCACCGCAGAAGCGTTTCCAAGGCCAAAATATACGGTCTGGAAAAAGTCCGTAACCGTCATGGCGACCTGAGAAACCGCAAATGCGGCGGCGCTTATCTTTCCGTAGGCTGCGAATATGCAGGATACCGAAACCGCCCAAAGCCCCTCGGTGATAATCACCGGAATCGCCGTTTTCATGACGTTTATAAAAAGCTCCCTCGAATATGAAGTAAGCTCTCTTATCGTTGCCTTTAGCGGGTATTCCCTTCTCAGATAAACCGAAAGGTGCATGGCGACGCACTCCGCGATTCTTGCTATCAGCGTTGCAATTGCCGCACCCTCGACCCCAAGCTCAGGAAATCCGAATTTTCCGTAAATCAAGAGGTAGTTAAAAATCACATTGGTAAGGATTGCTCCCGCGTTTATTATCGTCGGGACTTTTACATCCTGTATCGCCCTTGAATTATATGAAATTACAAAGGTCAGCCCCGCAAATATATATGAAAAGCACGCAATGTGCAGATATTTCGTTCCAAGTTCCATAACCTCCGGCTCATCGGAAAAAAGGCTGATGAGAAAAGGCGCCGAAAAATATACAAATATTATCGCAGGAACCGCCAAAACAAGGCATACCGTATAGTCGATGCCGATTATTTTTCTGAGGCTCGACACATCCCGGATTCCCCAGTACTGCACCGCATGAACCGCAGCGCCGCTGAAAACTCCGAAAAGAACTACCCCGAAGATAAAATACACCTGATTTGCAGCTCCCACCGCCGCAAGTGCGTTCTCTCCCACCTTGCCTACCATTATGGTGTCCGCAAGGTTCAGAGTTACGGCTATCACCTGCTGAAGCACCATGGGGATTCCAACGATCGTGAGTTTTTTATAAAATTGCTTGTTAATTGTGTTTAAGTTGTTTAAGCTTTCACCCTTCATTTTCACCTCATGCGTAAGTATATACGCCGCGATAAAATTTTACTCAATAAATTTTACTCAATAAAATCAAAATATGGAGGCGGAAAGCCCGCCCCCAAAAACGTTTATGACTGTCTGTCCGATTTCTACGCTACTTTGCGTAGTCAATCGCTCTGGTCTCTCTGACCACATTAACCTTGATCTGACCCGGATATTCCAGTTCGGATTCGATTTTCTTTGAAATTTCTCTTGCAAGGAATACGATTTCCTCGTCGTTGACTTCTTCCGGTTTTGCAATGATCCGGATTTCTCTGCCCGCCTGAATCGCAAAGGATTTTTCAACTCCCGGCGTGGTGTTTGCAATTTCTTCGAGCTTTTCAAGTCTCTTGACATAAGCGTCCAGAGTCTCGCGTCTTGCTCCCGGTCTTGCAGCCGAAAGAGCGTCTGCGGCGGCGATAAGAACAGCCTCCATGTTCTTCGGCTCATAATCGCCGTGGTGAGCTGCCATGCCGTTTATAACGGCTTCGGATTCTTTGTACTTACGCAGAATCTCGATACCGATATCAACGTGTGTACCCTCGTATTCGTGGTCAAGGGCTTTTCCTATATCGTGGAGAAGTCCGGCCCGTTTTGCGAGTTTTACGTCAAGCCCCAGCTCTCCTGCCATGAGTCCCGCAAGGTGCGCGACCTCGATGGAATGTTTCAGCACATTCTGTCCGTAGGAAGTTCTGTATCTAAGTCTGCCGAGGATTTTAACAAGTTCCGGATGAATGTTGTGGATTCCCACTTCAAATGTTGCCTGTTCACCCTCCTCTTTGATAATTGCGTTGACTTCTTTGGTGGCTTTTTCAACCATTTCCTCGATTCTCGCAGGATGGATACGTCCGTCCACAATCAGTTTTTCCAATGCGACTCTTGCAATTTCTCTGCGAACCGGATCAAAGCCCGACAGGATAACCGCCTCCGGCGTATCGTCGATAATCAAATCGACTCCGGTAAGGGTTTCTATAGCCCTTATGTTTCTTCCCTCACGACCTATGATTCTTCCTTTCATCTCGTCGTTAGGCAGTGATACTACGGAAACCGTGGTTTCTGCCACATGGTCTGCGGCGCATCTTTGAATTGCATTCGTTATGATGTACTTTGCTTTTTTGTCCGCTTCTTCTTTTGCTTTGCTTTCGATTTCTTTGATCATAATCGAAGCCTCGTGCCTTACTTCCTTTTCCGTGTTGGCAAGGAGTATAGCCTTCGCTTCGTCGACGGTGTATCCCGAAATTCTTTCGAGTTCTTCCATTTGTTTGGAAATTACGCCGTCAAGGTCCTTTTGTTTGTTTATCAACGATTGTTCTTTTTGTGTAATGCTTTCTTCTTTTCTTTCGATATTTTCAATCTTTTTGTCAAGTGACTCTTCTTTTTGAATCAGCCTGCGTTCGGAACGCTGAATTTCCGCGCGTCTTTCTCTGGCGTCTTTTTCCGCTTCGTTTCTGAGCCTGTGCGCTTCTTCTTTCGCTTCCAAAATGGCTTCTTTTTTCATGCTTTCGGATTTATTTTCTGCGTCCAATATCAGGTTTCTGGCTTTGGTTTCGGCATTGCCAATTGCTTTTTCTCCAACATTTTTACGATATATATATCCGATCAACGCGCCTATCGCAAGAGCGATAACCGCAACTATAATTTTAATTATTATTTCTGTCACTTTAGCACCTCCTTTTCTTTCCGAATTTCTGTCTATATTTCAGTCGTTTTTATAATAAAAAAATGCATTACATAATTAAAACTTGATATATCCATACAATATATATTATAATGTTTAGACAGACGAAATGTCAAGGTACAGAAAGGCAAGAAATGAACAAAATTTTTAATCCTCTAAAAAACGCAGACAAATTTATATTACTTACGGTGGCAGTGCTCGGAATTTTGAGCCTTGTTATGCTGGAAAGCACCGTCTATGACGACGGGCTTGTAATTTTCAGCAAGGCGGGAAGACCCGTGTGGGTTCAAGCGGTGGCGTATGTTTTGGGATTTTTTACGCTGCTGTTTATACAGCAGTTCGACTACAGATTTTTCAGCGGTCTTGAAAAATACCTGTATATAGCCTCGATCCTGATCCTGCTGACGGTTTATATCCCCGGCCTTGGCATCACTCAATACGGCTCCCGTGCCTGGATAAACCTTGGCGTAACAACCTTGCAGCCTTCTGAATTTGTAAAAATCCTCTTTGTGCTGCTTATGGCAGGCTATCTTTCGGAACATCGGGAGGATTTGCGTTCTTTCGTCGGGGTAACAAAGGCTGTCCTTTACGCCGCGCCCATCATCCTCATCGTGTTGAAAGAGGATCTTGGAAGCGCTCTCGTATATATGGTAATGTGGATTTTCATGGTGTTCTTTGCGGGAATCGACTATAAGATTTTCATCAAATCGGCGCTGCTTTGCCTTGCCGCAATCCCGGTGGTCTACAACTTTCTGGACGATTACCAAAAGGAACGAATTGAGGCTTTTCTCCATCCGGAAAACCTGAGTCTTTCCGGCAACTACCAAGTCTGGCAGTCGAAGGTTGCCATAGGCTCCGGAGGTCTTACCGGCAAGGGACTTTTTCATGGCACGCAAAAAGGGCTGGACTTTATACCCGTCCAGCAGTCAGACTTCATCTTTTCCGTTATTGCGGAGGAACTTGGATTTATAGGAGGCGCAGCGGTGATATTGCTCTACGCCTTTCTGTTCATAAGATTTACAAAAATAATCAGAGATTCCGTAGATTTATACGGTGCTCTTATCGTGATAGGTTTCGCCGGAATGTTCCTGTTTCAGGTCTTTGAGAATATCGCCATGACCATGGGGCTTATGCCTGTTACCGGCATCACGCTTCCGTTTCTTTCCGGAGGCGGAACCTCGGTAATCGCCAGCATGATTTCCGTGGGTATCATCATAAATGTCGGCGTAAACAGCAAAGCGATTAACTTTTAGATTTTATTTCGCTTTTATGCCCTCGATTCTCCCTGCGATTTTTCTGAAGTTCTCGGCTATGTAGGTGTTGTCCTTGAACACAACCGGCAAGCCGAGATTTGTTGAAATATGAATGTTCTCGTCCTCTCGAATCAGACCTATGACTCTGTTTGCGATGCCCTTTGTCACGTCTTCCATGCTTGGAGCAAAGCCTGCGTTCATCAGCTTGAGATTGATTTTGTTGATTACATAATAGATGTTCTCTACGCCCTTGGATTTCAGCACGCTTGTAATCAGTTCGCTGTCTCTCACAGAAGAAATTTCTGGGTTCATAACCACGATAACCTCATCTGCTCCGCCCAGAGCCATGTCGAGGCCCTCGGAAACTCCCGCAGCCGCATCCAAAATCACATAGTCGTACTTTTCAGCCAATTTCCCGCACAATACCTTTGTGTGCAGAGGCGTAAGTTCCCCCTCGTCCCGCCTTGGGGACGCCGCCATAAATGACAGCCCCGGAAAGGTCTTATCCTTTATCACAGCCTGTCTGATTCTGCAAACTCCGTTCATAACGTCGCTTGCGTCATACACGACCCTGTTTTCCAGTCCCAAATACAAATCGAGATTTCTAAGCCCTGTATCCATATCTATCAAAATTGCACTCTTGCCCATTTTTGCCATGGTAGCGCCCAAATTTGCCGCAAACATCGTCTTGCCTGTTCCACCTTTTCCCGAAACGATTGCAATAGTTCTTCCCATTTTCTTCTTCTCCTGCAAATATGCTGATCAATTTATTTTGTTTGAAAAATCTAAAGTGCCGGTATCGGATTCCACCTGCAAATATTTTCCTATCACGTCCCGTGCCACAGGAGCCGCGTTATATGACATACCGCCCTGCACAAGCAAAACAACCACCGCAATCTTCGGATTGTCCGCCGGCGCCATAGCCACCGTCCATGCAAAGTTGTCATAGGTGTCCTTGTACTGGTCGATATCCGACTGACTCACCGTGCGGTCGCTTACGGTTATCAAAGCCTGATCCACCGCGTCGTTTTCGGTGGTATACTTTGTCGGATTTTCCTTCATCATCTTTTCCATCTGCTTCTGAACCTTTGACCATGAAATTCCCGGCGCAATTGCAGAAAGATGGTTCTTCACATAGGAAACCTCGTTCTTAGGGTTGATATAGCCGTCTCTCTGGGCGGTTCCCGTCTTGCCTGCAACTTCTATCGGAAATCCCGCAAAGGTGGAAGCAAGGGTACCGTTTTTGACTACCAGCTTCATACCCTCGATAACCGTCTTAAGATCCGATGTGTCCACGTCAATTTCGTAAGGGTCGTCTTTTTTCGTGGTTCCCTCGCCCTCGATTCCCTTGACGATGCTGACCTGATTTCGTTTTCCGTCGTTTCCTAGGGTAGCGATGTAATTTGCCATTTGCAGTGGCGTATATGCGTTGTCGCCCTGTCCGATGGAAATGTTGAACTCATCGCCTGTTCCCCACTCAGCTTGGTTGAAATACGAGTATTTGCAAAGGTCTGCAAGGGTTTCTATCTTTGCACTTTTCACCGTGGTCTGCGCTTTCAATCTGTTTATGATTTCGCTTCTCTCAGGATTTTCCTCAATCCATCCGGTTATGGTGTCGATTTCTTCTCTGAATTTTTCGTCGTCCTTTGTGGTTGACTTCGGCCAATATTTGTTTCCGCTATAATAAAGGGTGCTCCAAAGGGAATTTTTCATGGACGCCATCTTTCTCTCTTTGGAAGCCAACGGCGTGGTTACCTCGTAAAGCTCGATTCCCGTCTTTTCCCCAAGGCCGAATTCCTTTGCCACTTCCATGATCTTTTCGATGGAAATCTTGCTCTTATAGCCCAGTGAAGTCTTTGTGTTCCAGTCGATTCCCGTGCCTATGCAATAAAAATAGTAGTTACAGGAGTTTTGGATTCCCACCGTCAGGGATTCATAGCCGTGGGAGCCGAGTCCGCTGTTGTAGTTGCTGCATCCGAATCGTCTGCCTCCAAGCTCGATGTAGTTGCCGTCGTAAATCCTGCGACTTGGGTCAAGGCCGCACTTTAGCGCTGCCACCGCTGTAATGGGCTTAAAGGTGGAGCCTGGCTGCACCGCACTGCTTGTGGCAATGTTATAAAGAGGTGTAGGCGCGAGAGAGTCCCTTGGGTTTGTACTTTGCACCGAAGCCCAGTCCTTTGTGGAAATTCCCTCTGCAAATATATTCGGGTCAAAGTCAGGATAGCTTGCCATCGCCAAAATATCTGCCGTTTCAACGTCTATGGCGACTACCGCGCCTGAGCCGCAGTTTGCATATTGTCTGAGGGTTCTGTTTCCGTATTTGCTCTTATAAACCCCTCCGGTCTTGACTGCGTTGATACATTTTTCCAGGCATTGCTCCGCGTACTTCTGCAAATCCGCATCGATTGTCAGGTACACGTCCTTTCCTGCCACCGGCTCCGTTTCGCTTATGGTTTCCACATAGTCCCCGCTGCTGTTCACAAGGATACTCTTTACTCCGTCCGTCCCCCGCAGGCTTGATTCCATGGTTGCCTCGATGCCGTCTTTGCCTATGAGGTCATCTGAGCTGTAACCTTTCTCGGTGACGTACTCCTCGTATTGGGAATCCGAGATGCTACCCATATAGCCCAAGACATGGGACAGCAACGAGCCGTTAGGATAGTATCTAACCGTCTCTGAGGCGATTTCAACGCCTTTTAACTCGTCCTGCATTTCTTCGATATATGCCACCGTCTCGTCGCAAACGCCGCTGGCAATGGTGCTGGAACGGTACTTGTTATAGCCTATATTCTTTATTTCTTCACGCACAACAAAAATCTTCCGCGCCTGCTTGTTGGTGAGTTCTTCGTCAATACTGTATTTTTCCCGCAGCGCCATAAAGGCTTCCCTTGCGTTCAAATCCGTGCGTTTGACCCGCTTGCCGTTTTCGTCCGTATCCATGACATACAGGTCGTATTTTTCGATAAAGTTCTTTTTGTTTGAATCGTAGGAAAAGGTCATGCTCTTTGTGATAATCGGCGGCCAAACGCTGTATTTTTCCTGAAGTTCCTCCACCGCCTCAAATCGGTCCAGTTCCTCGCTTATCTCATATTTTTCCCGCAACACCGCCAAGGCTTCCTCTGCCGTAGCGTCTTTGTCGAGTCCGATGGATTTCAGCCATTTTTTCTTGTCGGAGTCGTATGTGTAATAGAACTTTCCGCTTTTGGTGATTTTTATAGGAAAATTATCCACGTAATCGTCGCCGTTTTTTTCAAGCAGCTTTACAAGGGCATAGCAGGAATTGTTTATCTGCTCCGTATCCATGCCGCTTACGTTGAATGTTACCGTAAAAATCTGCTTGTTTCCTGCAAGAAGTCTGCCGTACCTGTCAAAGATCTCGCCTCTGGGAGCCGAAGTTACCACTTCCTTGGTGTTCTGGCTCTGGGCGGCGGAGTCCCATTCCTCCTGCTGCAAAATTGTGAGCACAAAAAGCCTTATGCAAAGCAAAAGCATAAGGATAACCACAAGTCCTATTACTTGATAATATCTGGAGCCCAACAATTTTTTGTTCATCTGAAATACCTGTCTTTGCGGTATTTTGCCGCTTTTCTGATCAAAATAAAATACAAAATCGTTATAACCGCAAACGAATAGATGTATTCGCCCGGCAGTTTTTTCAAAATATACATGAATCCGATAGGGTTTCCTGCCAGGTGCAACAGTCCCCAGTTCAACACATAATAGAGAAATATCGAAATGGTTGAAACCAGCCACATATTCAGTACGCTCTCGATATTTGTATATTCTCTCAAAACCAAAATCACAATTCCTGCCACAACCAATGAAATTCCCATGGGTCCGACGTAGGAACTGAAACAAATGTCATACAAAACGCCGAAAATCGCGCCAAAAACCACCCCATACATCTGATTTTCGTATAAAAACGAAAGCACGACCACAAGGCACAGAAGAAGATGCGGTGTGTAGCCCTTTATGATTACGAGGTTCAGAAAAGAGGTCTGTATTAAAAATGCAATCAGGAACATGATTCCTGCTTTTCGGTAACTCATATTCATAGAATCACCGCCACCTTTTCCAGACTCTTGAAGTTTACCGCAGGTTCCACCGTCAGTTCTTTCAGCAGGGTATTGCTGTTATAAGCCACGTCCTGCACAGTACCGATTTCAAGCCCCTCTGGATAGGTTCCAAGCCCCGATGTGATAATCGTGTCCCCTTGGGAAACCAAGGATTCGCTGTCCAGCATATATCCGCTTATCTCTCCCCTGGAGTTTCCGGCGACAACTCCCAGCTGCTTGCTGTCTCTTGCCAGCTTGAAACTTACCTTGCTGTCGTCGTCAATAATGGAAACCACCTTTGACCAGCCTTTGCCTGTGTCCTGAATTTTGCCTACAAGACCCATTCCGTTTACCACCGCGTCTCCCACTTCAACGCCGGCTTCGCTGCCGATATTGATGGTAAATACGTTCGTCCAGTTCGCTCCGTCGAGGGAAGTAACATCGGCGGACACGAGATTAAATTCTTTTTTCGTGTAGTCATAGTTCAGTATCTGCGCCAGTTCTTCTAACTGTTCAAGCTGCTCCTGTTCGATTTTTGCCTCTGCCAGCTCCTTTTTCAGGGAATTATTTTCCGCCTGAAGTTCTTCTATATTCGCCTCTAATTTCTTGTAGGAAAAGAGGCCCCTCACGTTTTTCTTTATGGTTTCCGCCACCGAAGAAAGTCCCCCTGACACCAAATTCATTCCGCTGTTTACAACATCTGTGGCGGCGTTGTTTGATCCGCCACGAGAAAGGGAAACACAGAAAATAATCACAAGGGCAAGCAAAATTGCCAGTAGCGCCGATATCAATTTGTGTTCTCTAATCCATCTCATACCGTTTGTCTCTTTTTATTTCTGTCTTCTATCTTTTTTTGTCGCTTTGTGCGTAAATCTTGAGCTTTTCGATGTCGTCGAGGCTCATTCCCGTTCCCACGGCTACGGCTTCAAAGGCGTTATCCGCAACCCTTACGTCCATGTCCGTTCTCTTTTTGACGAGTTTGTCTAAATTATAGATTTTTCCGCCGCCGCCGGAAAGGAGCATTCCTCTTTCAGCGATATCCGCAGCAATCTCAGGTGGAGCTTTTTCTATGGTAGATTTGATTGCGTCAACGACTGTATCCAGCGATTCCTGAAGTGCAACCATCATGTCCTTGTTGGTTACGCTTAGAGTTTTCGGAAGTCCGGAGATGATGTCTCTGCCTCTTGCGTCCATGGACACAATTATTTCGTTTCCGTTTTCGTCTTCGTCAAGGCAGGCACAACCGATATTGATTTTCAGAGTTTCCGCCGTGCGTTCTCCGATAAGCAGAGCGTGCCTCTTTCTCATGTACTGAATAATAGCGTCGTTCATCTTGTCTCCGGCGTGTCTTATGGAGGTACTGGTTACAACGCCGCCCAACGCGATAATCGCAACATCCGTGGTTCCTCCGCCGATGTCGGCTATCATGCAGCCGTTGGCGCCGTCAACGGGCATCCCCGCTCCTATTGCCGCAGCCATAGGTTCTTCGAGAATAAACACCTCGCCGGCACCCATCTGTCTTACGATTTCTTCAACGGCTCTCTTTTCCACCTCGGTAACACCGCTGGGAACTCCAACTACAACTCTGAAATTTCTTATTCTTTTTATCTTCAATGCAGTTTCCAAAAAAGACTTGAGCATATCTGCGGTTCTGTCAAAGTCAGAGATAACGCCGTCCTGAAGGGGTCTTACAACAGAAATGTTTGCGGGAGCTTTGCCGAGCATTTCCTTTGCTTCCGTGCCTACCGCAATAGTTTTTCCCCCTCTTGTATTAACTGCGATTACCGACGGCTCGTTAAGCACGATTCCGCTTCCCTTTACATAAATAAGCGTGTTTGCCGTCCCCAAGTCAATTCCCATATCCTTAGCTTTAAATAAACTGCACATTTTAATACCTCCATATGTAAGACAATTGTTTTTTCTTTATTTTCTCTTTGTTTTTATTTTATGCCACTTATGTCGCCGGCTCCTGCTCCTGCTCCTGTTCCTGCTCCCGCATAACCGCCGCTATGCTGCGATAATTGCCGTCTCCGACTACCAGATGATCCACGACCCGAATTCCCAGAAGTTCGCCGCAAGCCATGAGCCGTTTGGTTGTTTCTATATCCTCGTCGCTGGGCGTGGGATCTCCGCTTGGATGGTTATGCACAAAAACCACCGCCGCCGCGCTCTTTTTTATGGCCTGATAAAACACCTCTCTTGGGTGTACCGGCGCAGTGGTCAAATCCCCGACGGATATGGTTTCTATGGACAAAACCTCTCCCTTTGCGTTGAGAAGCACCGCCTTGAAGTTTTCTTTTTTCTCATAGCGGAGTTCTCTGATAAAGAGATTTGCCACGTCCTCTCCATTGCGTACCGATGCCTTTCGGTTTGCGGGTCCTGTGGCGACGCGGCGCCCCAGTTCGATTCCCGCAAGCACCCGCACGGATTTCATGCTTCCGACTCCGTTTATCTTCATCAGTTCGCAGGGCGAGCAATCTGCCAAAAACGTGACGCCGCCCTCTCCTGCCGAAATGATATCCTCCGCAAGCCCGATGGCTGACTTTTCCCGTGTCCCCGAACCCAAAAGCACCGCCAAAAGTTCGGTGTTTGTAAGGGAGGCGACGCCGCTGAAAACGGCTTTCTCCACAGGCCGTTCCTCCCTGGGCAACATTTTAATTTTCATATATGGTTCTCCCTTTTGATCAAAAGCGAAAACCCCCTTGGGCGTATGCCCCTCATCCCTTTCTGTAAGGACACACTATATTAAAAAATTATAGCATTTTTTTTGTGACAGTACAAGCATTCCGGCCGTATTATTTTATGATTTTTCGGTCATAATACTTAGTGAAAAGGAGGCGAGAAGCATGGAAAACAATTGCAATCAGACCATCAGATGCACCGTTGAAAAGTGCAGACATCACAAAGAGGCGAAAAATCTTTGCTCGTTGGACGCCATAACCGTCGGCACCCACGAAGCAAATCCTACCAAAATCGAATGCACCGACTGTTTGTCTTTTGAAAACAGATAATGCCTAGACTTTGACCATATCCCCTCGAAAATAGGTACTGGCACTTTTTGGCGTTGCCAAGCACCTTATGGGTTTTTTTCGCATATAGATAAAACCTAAAGAGGGGGTTACATAAATGAGCAGTTCTTTTCCCAATCCGCTTACCGAAAAAGAAGAAGAACATTACGTGGAATTACTGGCAGAAAACGATTCAGACGCCCGCAGGATCCTTATTGAGCGGAATCTCCGTCTCGTAGCCCATATCGCAAAGAAATACGTAAGCCCCGGAGTATGCCGGGATGATCTGATTTCCATCGGAACCATCGGTCTTATCAAGGCGGTAAATACATATTCTTCTGGCAAGTCCACACGGCTTGCCACCTACGCCGCAAAGTGCATAGAAAACGAAATTCTCATGAGCATACGCGCTTCAAAACGCGTCAGCAGAGAGGTTTCTCTGAGCCTTCCCATAGGCACAGACAAGGACGGCAACGAAATCAATCTGAACGATATTCTCGGCACCGGCGGCGACGAAATCGTGGATCTGATAAGCCTCAAAATTCAGGTAGGAAAGCTCTACAAAGCCATAGATTCCTGCCTGTCCTCCCGTGAAAAGAAGATAATTATCGCAAGATACGGTCTTGACGGCAGAGAGCCTCTGCCTCAGCGTGAAATCGCAAAGCAGCTTGGAATCAGCCGTTCCTATGTGTCCAGAATCGAAAAGAAAGCCCTTGAAAAGCTCAGGGCAGCTCTCGAATCTCCGGCGAAATCCCCGGAATGATGTTTCCCGCGGCGTCTGCGCAGACAATTACCCTAAACTTTTTTCCGCTTTTAGCCTTTCCGAATGTTTCGGAAGTTCCGGCTGAGAAGCAGTTCCTGAAAGCGTAGGCGTCGTAATCCTGCCGCAAGCTTTCGTTTAGTGAGGAATCATAGGTTTTTATCCCGTATACCGAATATTGTGATGACTTTTTTGTTATATCCTTTCCGCCGGCTACCTCGATCAATTCTCTTAACCTCGCGTCCGTCCTTGATTTTTCGATGATATAATAAAAATTGTATTCTGAGTCAAAACCTGAAATCGGAATTTCCTGCTGGGACTTTGCCGCCACGGCAAAGCTATCGTGGCAGCTTATCTGTATATAGTAAAGCCTGAGAATAAGCAAAATCAGCAGCGCCACCAGAAAGGCAAGGCAAAACTCGGTTCTCTTTCTGAAGCCCGCCACAAGTGCTTCATTTTCCTCTTGTATTCTCCGCTCTTTTCTGCTCATAAAAAATCTCCCTCCGGGTTTAATTTCCCCTGGGGAGATTCGGTTTATTCTTCTGTTTTGTTTTGCTGCAAATTGATTTTGCTGCATACATAGTCCACGACTTCTCTGATTCCCATGTTCGTGCTGTCGATTTCCTCTGCGTCCTCCGCCTTGCGAAGTGGGGTCACTTCTCTGGTGGAATCATTGTGGTCCCGCTCTCTCAGCTGTCTGAGAACCTCCTCAAAGTTCAGTTCCTGACCCTTTGCTTTGAGTTCCTCGTATCTTCTTCTTGCTCTCTCCTCGTCGTCTGCGGTAAGGAAAAACTTGTATGGCGCGTCTTTCAGCACCACTGTCCCGATGTCTCTGCCGTCCATGATGACGCTCTTGGATTTTGCCATCTTTTGCTGCAAATCCACCAGTTTTTTTCTTACGGAAGCAAATGCCGAGCAGTCAGATGCCGCCTTGGATATTTCCTGGGTTCTTATCAGGTCGCTGACGTCCTCACCGTCCAGATAAATTCGTTCCTTTGAAAAGTCAATGTCGGTATTTTCCAGCATATCAAACAGCGGCTCTTTTTCTTCCATGGGGATTCCCAATCTTTTCATCTTAAGCCCCACAGCCCGATACATTGCTCCGGTGTCTATATATTCGATTTCCAGTTTCTTTGCCACAGCCTTTGCAATGGTTGATTTGCCTGCGCCGCCCGGACCGTCCACCGCAATTTGAAAAATCTTTTCAGCCATTCTAATTATCCTGCTTTCCGATTAGTTTTTCAATTTCCTTTATAAAAGTGTTAACATCCGTAAATTGCCTGTATACCGACGCAAATCTTACATACGCAACCTCGTCCACTTTTTTGAGTTGTTCCATGACAAGTTCGCCTATATAATCGCTGGTGACCTCTTTTTCCATAAGGTTGTTCAGGTTTTTTTCGATATCGTCTGCCATTTCCTCGATTCGAGCCATGCTGACGGGTCTTTTTTCGCAAGCCTTGACAATTCCGTTCAGAACCTTGTTTCGGTCGAAAACCTCCCGTCTCGCATCTTTTTTTACCACCATAAGTATGGTTTCTTCCACCTTTTCGTAGGTAGTAAATCGTTTTCCGCATTTGTCGCAGCCTCTGCGCCTTCTGATGGCATATCCCTCATCGGTTGGTCTTGAGTCTATTACTTTTGTGTCGTCGTTGTTGCAAAACGGGCATCTCATAGGGCAATCTCCTTTTGCATATATCTTGTATTGCAAGTAAAATATTTTCTTTTATTATACTACATAGGCTCCTGTATGTCCACCAAAATCACATCGTCGCCTACGGTTCTGACCCTATCCCAGCTTACCAAAAGGTCTTTTTCGTTTTTGCCGAAAATGCCGAGAAGGCCTCTCTCCACCGGGATCAGGATCCCCTCTATTCTGCCTTCTTCTATGTTGACTTCGATGTCGCCGACAAATCCCATGCTGCGACCATCGCAGATGTTTATCACTTCTTTGTTCTTAAGTTTGTCCGTACTCAGCATATATATTCCTCTCCTTTGTTGGTAGTAAAATATATGCTTTGGGACAGAATTTATGCCTATGCCGTCAGTCTGTCGTAAATCTTTTGCAGCGACTCGTCAAGAAGCATGGAAACTTTCATGCCGTAGCTGTTATAGGTCTTTGCGTATTCTTCGGCGGTAACTCCGTAGCTTTCTTCAAAAGCTTCCTCGGAATCGGCTCCCGCCAGCGAAAGCAAATTCTCCACAACTTCCTTTTGTTTTACGGACACATCCTCTTTTTCCGCAAGGGCGTAAGCAATCATCTTGTATTTTGCCATTTGCTCCGCATAAACCGCAAGCTGCTCGTCAAATTCTTCCTGAGTCATCTGCATTCCCTCTAAAAATTCATCCCATGTAACCCCGTAGCCGTCGCACATCTGCTGATATGTTTCGGTACAGGTGGTTTTTTCGTATTCGATGGCTTCTTCCGGAACCTCGGTCACTTCGGCATTTTCGGCAATCTGCTGGAAAAGCTCTGCTTTGCGGTTGTTCTCGCTGTCCTCGTATTCCTCTTTTTCCAGTTCATCGGCGATAAGCTTGCGGTATTCTTCCACAGTTGTAGCTTCGCTGTTCGCCTTGACAAACTCCTCGTTCAGAGTGGCTTTTTCGCTGACTTTTTTGTTCAATACCTTTACCTTGAAAGTTACCGGCTTTCCGGAAAGATCCTCGTTGTTTTCGTATGGATCCGGAAATTGCAGATCAAGTGTGAGAGTTTCGCCGATTTCCGCGCCGTAAATTCCCTCTTCAAAGCCGTCGATCATGTTGCCGCTTCCCAGGGTAAGGGTGTAGGAGTCGCTTTTCATTCCGTCTGTGCTTGTTCCGTCTTCAAGGGTTCCCTCGTATGAGATTGTGACCTTGTCGCCTTCTTCAACGGTTCCCTCGGTCACTTCCTTTTCCGTCGCCGCAGCTTCCAGTCTTTCGTCGATTTCCGCCTCTATCTTGCTGTCGGTAATGTCAACCTCTATCGGTTCTACCGTGTATTCGTCGTAATTCGGAAGCGTAACGAGCTTATCGTAGTCAAGCCCGTCGTATAAATCCTTTTCGCCTGTCGAGCAGCCTGTAATCATAACAAAAGCAAGGCACAGTGAAAGCGCTGATAACAGTTTGATTCCTTTTTTCATCTTTCGTTCCCCTTTTCAGTTTCGTTTTTAGTTTGTAATTTATTTTGTTTATTTGGCGTGATTTGTTTTGTAACTTATTTTACAATTCATTAAATCATTTAATGGCAATATTTCCTGTGGCTATCTTTTTTGCCAGCTTCGCAGTTTCCGCTTTTATATCGTCGGATACCTGCTGGGTGGAGGTTTCGTCTCCGTATGCGATGGAAATATAGCCCTCGTCCATGCCGCATACCCAATTCTGACCGCCGTTCCAGGTTTCGTTTTCGATAAAGTCCTTTATGGCGTCATAGATCGAGTTTCCCAGTTCTTTTTTCACGGAGCAGATTATTACGTCGTCATATTCCGCCGCTGAAATTTTCTGATCCTGGTCTACTCCGATGGCGTAGAATCCTTCTTCTTCAGCCGCTTCAAATACGCCTTTTCCGGTGTTGCCTGCCACCTGGAAAATGATATCCGCGCCTTTCTGATGAAGATCGCTTGCACAGAGCTTTCCTTTTTCCGGGCTTTCGTAGTCATTTGTATAATCTACATATACGTTTATTCCGGCATTGGCGTATTTTGCGCCCTGTTCATAGCCTGAGATAAAGTCGTTTACGACATCCGAGTCTTCGCCGCCCACCGCGCCGATGGCGTTGGTCTGGGACATTCTCGCCGCAATATAGCCCGCAAGGAATGAACCCTCGGCTTGCTTATATGTTATGCAAAGAATGTTAGGGCTGCTTTCTACGTTATCCACAACATTGTCGATCCAGACAAATTTTGTATTCAAGTACTCTGCGGCAACGCTCTTGATTTCGCTGAACTCCCAGCCTACCGTAACCACAAAATCGTTTTTCTCCGCCGCAGTGACCATGCTCTGCTTATATCCTTCGCCTTTACATTCAACGGTACTTACCTTTATGCCGTAGTCCTGTTTGAGCCTGTCTACGCCTTCCTTTGCGGAATCGTAAAAGGACTTGTCGCCAAATTCCGCCGGAACTATGAGACAAAGAGAAAGGCTCTCCGAATCAGTACCCGCCGGTTTGTTGCAGCCGATAATGGCAAACACCCCCAGTATGAGAGCTGCTGCCAGCAGAAGTGCTAAACTTTTTCTCATTTTACCCTCCCTGTCTATTTCATGGCTTCTTCAACGGCTACCGCAACCGCTACGGTGGCGCCCACCATCGGGTTGTTGCCCATGCCTACATAGCCCATCATCGCCACGTGGGCAGGTACCGAGGATGAGCCTGCAAACTGAGCATCGGAGTGCATTCTTCCCATGGTGTCGGTCATCCCATAGGAAGCGGGACCCGCCGCCATGTTGTCCGGGTGCAGGGTTCTTCCGGTGCCGCCGCCGCTTGCCACGGAGAAATATTTTTTCCCCTGCTCGGTACATTCTTTTTTGTATGTGCCTGCCACAGGATGTTGAAATCTCGTGGGATTTGTGGAATTTCCCGTAATGGAAACGTCCACACCCTCTCTGTGCATGATGGCAACGCCCTCCCGGACGTCGTCTGCGCCGTAGCAGCGAACTTCTTTGCGCTCGCCCTTGGAATATGGGATTTCCTCTACTATTGCAAGCTCTCCCGTGTAGTAGTCAAACCGAGTTTTTACATAAGTAAAGCCGTTAATTCTTGAAATTATCTGCGCCGCGTCCTTTCCAAGGCCGTTAAGAATTACCCTTAGGGGTTTTGTGCGGACTTTGCTTGCAGATTTTGCTATGCCGATGGCGCCCTCCGCTGCGGCGAAAGACTCGTGTCCCGCAAGGAATGCAAAGCACCGGGTTTCTTCGCTGAGAAGCATTGCCGCAAGGTTTCCGTGGCCCAGTCCTACCTTTCTGTCCTCTGCTACGGAACCTGCAAGGCAAAATGCCTGAAGCCCCTCTCCTATGGCTCTTGCCGCCTCGCTTGCCTTTGCAGTGCCTTTTTTGATTGCTATGGCTGCTCCCGCAACATAGGCCCAGCATACGTCCTCAAAGCAAATAGGCTGAATTTCCTTTGCGATTTTGTATGGATCGATTCCCTTTTCGTCGCATATCGCCTTGGCTTCTTCAAGGGAGTTTATACCGTATTTTGAAAGGGCGGCGTTTATCTTTTCGATTTTTCTGTCGTAATTTTCAAATGTAATCATGTTCGGCGCCTCCTATTCCTGTCTTGGGTCGATGACCTTTGCTGCTTCGTCGAATCTGCCGTATTTTCCGCTTGCTTTTTCGATTGCCTGCATAGGGTCTATTCCCGCCTTGATAGCGTCCATCATTTTGCCGATGTTTACATATTTGTAGCCGATTATATTGTTTTCTTCGTCAAGTGCAATTTCGGTTATGTATCCCTCGGCAAGTTCCAGATATCTCGGTCCTTTTGCCTTTGTGGAATAGATTGTCCCCACCTGGCTTCTGGTTCCCTTTCCCAAGTCCTCAAGTCCCGCGCCTATGGCAAGTCCACCCTCGGAAAAGGCTGACTGGCTTCTGCCATATACAATTTGCAGGAAAAGTTCCCGCATGGCTGTGTTGATGGCGTCACACACAAGGTCTGTGTTCAGGGCTTCCAACAGGGTTTTTCCTATGAGAATTTCCCCTGCCATGGCCGCAGAATGAGTCATGCCGGAGCAGCCTATGGTTTCTACAAGGGCTTCTTCGATTATGCCGTCCTTAACGTTCAGCGTCAGCTTGCAGGCGCCCTGCTGAGGCGCGCACCAGCCTACTCCGTGGGTCAATGCCGAAATGTCGCTTATTTCTTTGACCTGCGTCCACTTGCCCTCCTGGGGAATCGGCGCGGGACCGTGATATGCTCCCTTGCTGACCGGACACATATTTTCAACTTCTTTTGTATATATCATTCCGTTTTTATCCTCCCATGACAAAACGTCGCAGCTCTGAATGGAGCCGGCGGAATCGTCAATAAATATTCGTACTTTCTATTTAACCACATTTCGGCGAATAATTCAACATAAAACCGACTGCTTTTGCCCTGCTTTTCACTGTCTTGGACGTAAACAGTCGGTATTTTTGCCAAAAGTCGGTTTTCAAAAGGTTTTCACCGGCTTGATTTATGAATTTATTGTGGAATTATACGTATTTTCGCATATATTTCAGGGCGTTTTTTTCCAGTCTTGACACCTGCGCCTGACTGATGGAAATTTCTTCTGCCACCTCCATCTGAGTTTTCCCTTGAAAAAATCTCATGTTTAGGATGTGTCTTTCTCTTGGGGTAAGTTTTTTCATGGCTTCCGAAAGGGAAATGTTTTCGATCCATTTGATGTCCGTGTTTTTGCTGTCTCGGACTTGATCCATGACATAAATTGCGTCGCCGTCGTCGTGGAATACCGGCTCGTAGAGGGACATTGGTTCCTGAATGGATTCCAGCGCCATAACCACGTCCTCACGCTTTGCCCCCATGGCTTTTGCGATTTCGGAAACCGTAGGATCACGCAGCAGTTCCGCCGCCAGTCCCTCCTTGGTTTGAAGTGCTTTGTAGGCAAGATCCCTCATAGACCTTGAAACCCTGATGGAATTGTTGTCCCTTAGATATCGCCTGATTTCTCCGATAATCATGGGGACGGCGTATGTGGAAAATTTCACCCCGTGGCTCGTGTCAAAGTTATCCAGCGCTTTGATGAGCCCTATGCAGCCCACCTGAAAAAGGTCGTCGGGATTTTCTCCTCGATTGGAAAACCGCTGTATAACGCTGAGTACCAGCCGCAAATTTCCTTTTATAAATTCATCTCTGAGGGTTTTGTCCCCCGCATGAATTTTTTCAATCATGTCCATCATTTCGCTGTCCTTGTAAAGAGGCAGCTTGGCAGTGTTCACGCCGCATATTTCAACCTTGTTTGCCATAGTCCATACACCATCCCTTTTTGTTTTAGTTATGTACTGTGGCGGCGTTTTGCATACCTGCCAATTAAGACCAAGGCGGCGATTACGAGCAATTTTCGGTGCTTTTAGATGTTTTTCGGAGTTTTTTGTGCTTTTCGGATCCGCTGGGCGTTCCCGGCGTTTCTGCCGTTTTCACCGATACTTAGCCGAGTTTTTTTATCTCCCGACGGAGCCTTATAATGATTCTTTTTTCCAATCTGGATATGTATGACTGGGAAATTCCCAGTTTGTCCGCTACTTCCTTTTGGGTCATTTCCCTGCCGCTTTTCAGCCCGAAGCGCATTTCCATGAGTTCCTTTTCCCGCGGTTCCAGTTTCGCCATGGCTCCGTAAAGCAGATTACGGTTTACTTCTTCTTCCAGACTTTGGGATACCACATCGTTTTCGGTGCCGAGAATGTCGCTCAGGAGCAGTTCGTTGCCGTCCCAATCCACGTTCAGCGGCTCGTCGAGGCTTACCTCGCTTTTCAGTTTTGCGCTCCTGCGAAGATACATGAGAATTTCATTTTCGATGCAGCGGGAGGCGTAGGTTGCCAGCTTGATATTTTTGTCAGGCTTAAATGTGTTTACCGCTTTAATCAGCCCGATGGTACCGATGGAAATCAAATCCTCCACATTGACCCCCGCGTTTTCAAATTTTTTCGCAATATATACCACAAGTCTGAGGTTGTGTTCAATCAGGACGCTTCTGGCTTCCATGCTGCCTTTTGCGTACTCTGCCAGCATACGACTTTCTTCCTCGTGAGGCAGTGGCGGCGGCAGGACATCGCTTCCGCCTATGTAAAATATGCCTTCGCTCTTTTTGCCGAACCTGAGAAAGAGCCACAATCTCAATCTGTTTCTTCTGTTTCTTATCGTCTCTCTTATAATATGTAGTTTAATCATCTGAAAGTCCCCTATCCAAAAAATCTCTGCCCAAAATAATGTCGCTTTCCTCAAAATCCCCATCGTAAAAGGCGATTACGGCGTTTTTAATCTGATTTCCGCGAAAATATATATGGTCCGCCCGGATTCCCTCCAGCATTCCGTTTTGGCTTCCTACTGCGCGAAAGGGAATCAAGGTGTACCGCCTGCGGCAATCAATGCTTTCAGGGCTGACTATGCTTTCCAATCCCCTGTGGCTGCTAAATCTTTCGGGGTCCTCGAGTCCCGCAAGTTTGCTCGGTTCGGCAAAGTCCGCAAGTTCTCCGAAACTCTTTGCCGCCGTTCTTGCCACAAGGGCGACGGGCTTTCCACTATAAGGTTCTTTCAGATAGTTTCCGGTATCCACCATAGCCTTTAGAAAGACTTTCTTTCCGCCGATTTTAACCTCTGCCCTGTCGCAAAGTCCCATGTCCAGTCTAACGCGGCGTATCAGCCTGAGAAGCAGGTAGGAAAATCCAAATGATAGGGTTCCGAAACACAGCAGCCGCAGGTAAGTCATGGGTGGAATGTACATAGCTCCGGCTCCCGATATCGACGGAACCTCCTGCCAAAGCATGAGGGCCATAACCATGCCGCCGGATACAAAGGTAAACGCCATAAAAATTGACGTTTTAACGAGCAGGTCTTTTGGCGTTTTGGCGCCGCCAAGGGCTGAAAGCACAGCCGCTGCGGCAATTCCGATTCTCAGCAAAACGCCTGCCGGCGGCGATGTCGGGATAAAAATAACAAATCCCGCAGCGCCGCACACCCCTGCGCCTATCACAAGCCTGATTCCGGAAAGCTTGCATCGCAACAGTTTTCCGGTAAAAAAGAGGAGAATTCCCCCGGTAATGAAATTTTCCGTGAAAAGATACTCGCCGTAAATAACCACTTGTCTACCTCGCATAGCTATCATACACTGCCTTGGGGTCGAAATCTGTCGAATATCCGCGGCAGGATAAAAAAACTTTCGCAAATAAAAAAAACGGAAATATACGGAATTGAAATCCCTATTTCCACCTATCGCACGCAAGGTGCGATAACATTCAAGGCACTTTTTTTGAAACATACGGAAATATCTCTAAAGCGATATTTCCTACATAATAAAAAAGAGAGCCGAAGCTCTCTGTTCAGATGCATATAAAAACCTACCGGTTGCCGGATTTTAGCTATTTTTCGTCGTTGTTTATAACTTACTCTTACAGTTCCTTGACTTCTTGTAGAGAAAGGCCTGTGAGCTTTGCAATGAGTTCTTTTGCCATGCCCTCTTTGAGCATTTGCTTTGCAATCTCGCGTTTTTCCTGCGCCGCACCGGACTGCTCACCTTTGGAGAATCCGGACTTTTCGCCTTCGGCAACGCCCTCGTTGTAAGCGTCCTTGGCAGCTTCCCTCGCCC
>CAVKSD010000015.1:0-28584 GCA_963658905.1 Bacteroidaceae bacterium | reverse complement strand
TTTTGGTTAAATTATACGAAAATTTTGTCAAAAAAGCAAGAAGAGTTTTGATTCGGGAGTTTTAGGGGGTTTTTCCGCTGTGCTTGGTACAGTTTTTTGCGTATTTTCTTGCGGGGCTGCACAAATTATGATAAAATACGATCAATCCTAAATTTTCATAAAACGAGGTGCTATATGGAGTATATTACGCGAGAATTGGAACGAAAATTCATGAAGCTTAACGGCTTTTTTAAGGTTATCCTTGTTACCGGAGCAAGACAGGTTGGCAAAACCACAATGCTCAAGCATTTAGCCGAGAACGGTCGCACCTATGTTACAATGGACAATGCCATGGCGCGGGAGCTTGCACAGTCAGACCCTGTACTGTTTTTCCAGACCTATAAGCCGCCTGTTCTGATCGATGAGGTACAGAAAGCTCCGGAGTTGTTTGAGCAAATTAAAATCATTTGCGACGAAAGCGAGGAGAAAGGTCTTATTTGGCTAACCGGCTCACAGCAATACGGAATGATGAAAAAAGTGCGTGAAACCCTTGCCGGAAGAATCGGAATATTGGAACTGTACAGCTTATCTGCGAGGGAAAAAGCCGGACTTGCGTTTGACGACGACCTTGACTTTTCGCTGGCTGCATTGCAGGCGAGGCAGCAAAAGCGCCCAAAGAACGATGTGATTCAGGTATTTAATCACATTTGGGAGGGTGGAATGCCGCAGGTGCAAGGCGTAGATGACGAACTCAGGCAGGAATATTTTAATTCGTATATTGACACTTACCTGATGAGGGATGTCACCGAGGCGGGTGGAATTACCGACGCAGTGCGTTTCCGCAAATTTCTTGTGGGCTGTGCGTCCCTTGTATCGGAGCAGGTTAATTATTCAACCCTTGCCGAATCCGCAGACATTGCCGGTAGCACCGCAAAGGAGTGGCTGAAAGTTCTTGTGGGACTGCATATTATTTACCTGCTTGCCCCTTATTCCAACAATGAACTCAAACGTCTGAGCAAAACGCCTAAACTATATTTCTGCGATACCGGGCTTTGCGCATATCTGTCTATGTGGCTGACTCCGGATGCGCTGCGTAGCGGCGCCGCCAGCGGTCACTACTACGAAAATTATGTGGTGATGGAACTTGTAAAAAACTATTCCTATGCGAAGTCAAAGGCAAATATCACCTACTTTCGTGATTCCAACGCAAAAGAAATTGATGTGTTCATTGAAGAAAACAATGTGATCCATCCGCTTGAGATTAAAAAAAGTGCCGCGCCCGATCGGCGTGAGGTCAAGAAATATAGTGTGATCGATAAAGCTTCTTTGAATCGCGGCAGTGGCGGTATTATCTGCATGTGCCAGGAGCCGATACCCATCGATGCGGATAATTGCTTCATTCCAAGCAATCTGATTTAATCTGATTTAATAGAAAAATGAATATTCAATAAAAAACAGGGGCAAATCCAAAAGACTGCCTCTGTTTTATTTCTGTTTTCTGTTTTTCGATGCTCTTTATTTTAGCACTCTGCTGCTTCAAGCTCCGGCGTTTCCTCCGGTCTTCTGTAGGTGATCAAATCCTCCGCAATTTCGTGAGCTGCGATGGAGACAGGTCTGTCAATGTCAACGTCTGTGAGAATCGGCTTTCCGTCGATGATGTCTCTTGCTCTCTTTGCGGCCAAAATCACCAGTGTATATCTGCTGTCCGCTTTTTTTCTGATTTCGTTAATGGATGGATATAACATTATTCTTCCTCCTTATACCTTTTTACCAGTTCCTCCGCCGTGATGGTGACCTTTGAATGTTCTGCGATTACGATGGATTTTACCCTCGAAACCGCCTCGTCAAGTTCGCCATTTACGACGCAGTAGTCATATTTTTCAATAAACGACAGCTCCTTGAGCGTTTCGCCAAGCCTCATTTCGATGGCTTCCGCGGATTCCGTTCCGCGACCTGTGAGCCTCTTGCGAAGCTCTGCCATTGACGGCGGCAAAATAAAGATAAATACTCCGCCTGGGTAATTTTCTTTCACTTTCAAAGCTCCCTGAATGTCAATTTCCAATATGACATCGACTCCCTGCGCGAGCTTTTCGATGACCGGTTCTTTCGGCGTGCCGTAGCGTCTGCCATAAACCTCCGCGTGTTCCAGAAATCCGTCTCTATTTATTCTGTCAACGAATTCGTCTTCGTTTACAAAATAATAGTGTACGCCGTGAATCTCTCCGTCTCTGGGAGCTCTGGTGGTCATGGACACCGACAGCTGAAGGTCAGTCTGCTTGAGAAGTTCCTTGCAAATTGTGCCTTTGCCTGCTCCCGAAGGTCCGGAAAGGATAAATAGTTTTCCTGAAATGTGCGTGTTTAAATTCATCAAAAGCCTCTACTTTTTGCATTTTGTCATTGGTTTTGCTAACTCTGAAAAAATATTTTATCACAGTTTTGCGGATTTTTCAAGTTTTTATTATTCGATATTCTGAACCTGCTCGCGGATCTTCTCTATTTCGCTTTTGATTTCAAGCATATAGCCGGTTATGGTTATGTCGTTTGCCTTGGAACCGATGGTATTTGCCTCCCTGTTCATCTCCTGCACAAGGAAGTCAAGCTTCTTGCCGTCGGGCTGGTTGCTCTTTGTGATGATGTTTTCCAGCTGGGATAGATGGCTGCCAAGGCGGGTAATTTCTTCGTCTATGGCGCATTTGTCCGCAAAGATTGCCGCTTCCACGAGGATTCTGTCCTCCGGCACTTCCACGCTGCCGCCGATAAGCTCGGTGATGCGCTCCCTGAGTTTTGCGGTGTAGTAAGCGGAAACCTGCGGCGCTCTTTGGGCTATCTTATCGAGAATTTCTTTGATATGATGGCCCTTTGCGATCAAGTCTTCCGCCAGCTTTTCTCCCTCGACTTTCCGCATTTTTTCCAGGTTTATTGCCGCCTCGGAAACCGGAATGAGTATCGCCTTTGTGATTTCTTCTTCGTCCTCAACGTCGGGAATTGCTTTCATTACGTCAGGAAGCCCTGCCAGAAATTGCAGTGTGATGTCCCCTTCCACCGCGAACTCTTTGCGAAGCTTCCGAAGATTTTCATAGTACTGCTTTGCAAGCATGGTGTTCAGCTTGATGTTCACATCGTTTTCGGTGATATTTTCCACCATGATGGAAACGTCCACCTTGCCTCGTCTGATGCGCTCCTTTACGGCATTCTTTACCTTGTCCTCCGCAAAGCCGTAGCGGCGGGGCATTTTGACGGAAATGTCGGAATATCTGTGGTTCACGGATTTGATTTCCACGGTGATGTTGCGCTTTCCGTCGGTATATTCGCTTCTTCCGAAGCCTGTCATGCTCTTGATCATACCAATTTACCTCGTTTCTTTTCGTATTTTTGTATGATTCCGAATACTATTGTACTAAAAATTTTGCTGCGTTGCAATAGCGGCTTTACACCATATCTATAATATGATATAATTTTGATAAAATAATTGTATGATATCAAGTGGAGGTTCATCATGTATATAAAGGCATCTGCTGCGCTCAGGAACGATTATGCGGCGATTTCAGAGCTTGCGAAAAAAATCAATGAGCCGATTTATATCACAAAAAACGGCGAGGGGGACATGGTTTTGATGTCCATCGAGACTTATGAAAAGCGTGAGCAGCTTCTGGAAATGCGAGCACGAGTTCTGCGGGCTGAGGAAGAACGCATCATAGGAAGCGCAGGTTACAGCGTTTCTGAGGCTCGCAAAATGCTTCGTGAGCGGACAGACGAAAGAGACGGCGCAAAATGAGATATGAGGTCAGATTTCTTCCCTCCGCATGGGAGGATCTCAAAAAAATCGAGGACTATTATACCCTGACTTTTGGCGCAGAAACGGCGCTCAAAGTCTGCAATCACATTTTGGATGTAGTAGACCGGCTTTCGGAATTTCCGGATTCGGGTTCTTATACTCCCGATACTTGGCTGAACGAATTTGGCTACCGCATGGTTATTGCGGGCAAACACATTGCAATTTATCGGCGCATTGACGAAAAAATTTGGATTTATCACATCGCGGACACTCGGAGCGATTACACGAAACTGTTCGGTTAGCCCCGTCCCACCGCGAAAGGCGAAATAGGAGATATTTATGGCATTTGACGGCATTGTTACCCGAGCGATGATTCGGGAACTTAACGAAAAAATTTTATACGGAAAAATCGAAAAGGTTTATCAGCCTGAGGCTGATGAGCTGGTTTTTCATATACATACAAAAAACGGCAATCTGAAACTGCTGGCTTCGGCGGGTTCCGCCCACGCAAGGCTCGGTTTTATCACGGAAAACCCGGTGAATCCCCCGGCGCCGCTGGCATTCTGTATGCTGCTGCGAAAGCACCTGCAAGGGGGACGCATTACGAAAATCTCTCAAAAAGATTCTGAGCGAATCATCGAAATTTCGCTGGAAACCTTGAACGAGCTTGGTTTTACCATGTCGAAGAAGCTGATTTTTGAGATTATGGGAAAACACAGCAACATCACCCTGGTGGATATCGCAAGCGGCAAAATCATCGATTCCATAAAGCGGGTGAGCTTTGATGTAAACAGAGTCCGGCAGATTCTTCCGGGCATGATATACGAATACCCGCCGGAGCAAGACAAGATTCCTTTCAGCGAAATCACAGCGAAGCAGCTTGTGGCGCTCCCAGCCGATGGCAAGTCGATTCTGCGAGCGGCAGGGGGCATTTCCCCTGCCTTTGCGGAGGAGCTTGCGCTGAGAGGTGGCAAGGCTCGCAGCGAGTATCTTTCCTCGGTCCTCGAAGCGATAGATACAGGGGATTTCGGCGAATCCGGCGGGGCGCGGGTCTATGTGGACGGAAACGGCGTTCCCGTTGATTTTTATGCTTTTCCTCTTTCGCAGCTCGAAGAAAGCTGCGAGATCCTGACCTTTGACAGCCTCAGCCAAGCGATGGAATTTTATTTCGGGAAAAAGGCTTCCTCAAACCAGGGTCGCCAGAAGTCCCACGATTTGATAAAGTCCGTAAACGCCCAGCTCGACAAGATGTATCTGAAAAAAAAGCGGCTTTCTGAGGATCTTTTGCGGGCGGAAAACTCCGAGGACCTAAGGCTTTTCGGGGAGCTTCTTACCGCAAATCTTCATCTTGTTGCTCCCGGCGCAAAGTCCGTGGAGGTAACCAACTATTACGACGGCTCAAAGGTCAGCATTCCCCTCGATGTGAAGCTCAGCCCGTCGAAAAACGCCCAGCGGTATTTCAAAAAATACGGCAAGGCGAAAACCGCTATCAAAGAAAAACAAATTCAGCTCGCAGAAAACGATGAGGAGATAAAATACCTGGAATCCGTCCTTTCTTTCCTTGAAAATACCGAGGATGTGGCTGAAATCGAAAGCCTACGGGCAGAACTTGTGGAAACCGGCTATGTCCGCCGGCGCAAACAGGCAGGCGGCTTCAAGGAAAAGAAATATAAGCCTGCGCCTTATCGCTACACTCTTTCAAACGGCATGGGTGTTCTGGTGGGCAGGAACAACAAGGAAAACGATTATCTGACCTTCAAACTTGCCGGAAACAAGGATTTGTGGCTCCATACAAAGGATATCCCCGGTTCCCACGTTATCGTCGAGAGCGCAGGGGCAGAGCTTGACGAGGCGAGCATCTGGGAAGCCGCCGCAATCGCCGCATATCACAGCAAGGCTCGCACCTCGGAGAACGTTCCGGTGGACTATGTTCCGATAAAATTTGTCAAGAAGCCCTCCGGCGCAAAGCCCGGCATGGTGATTTTTACAAACAACCGCACGGTTTATGTAACGCCTAAGCTTCCGACCCTGTGACCCTTGCGATGCAAAAGCAGAATATACAAAAATGCCCCGCAACAAAGGCGGGGTTTTTCTGTATTTATTTACGCAAACTCGACGCGGATCATGTTGGTCTTTCCCGTGATGTCAAGAGGAACTCCCGCGCTGATAACGACCTTGTCCCCTGTGGCAAGCAAGCCCTCTTTGCGCCCCTCTTCAAGGCACCTGTATACTAGCACATCCACATTTTGCAGATTTTCTACCATAAGCGGACGAACGCCCCAGATGAGCGCCATCTGGTGGTAAGTTTTTTTGTGCGGAGTTGCCGCAAGGAGCATTGTGGCAGGGCGGAATTTGCTCATGCGCAGCGCCGTATAACCTGACTTTGTGATGCTCATTATCGCCTTCGCATTTATGTCTCTCGCGAGGGTACATGCCGCATGACCCACCGCGTTGGTGGTATCGGAAGCATCCATCTCGTACCATGTGTTACCCCCCGGTAAAAAGCGCGGATCGTCCTGCTCTGCCTGTTCTGCGATCTTCGCCATGGCGGCAACCGCTTCCACAGGATAATCGCCCATTGCCGTCTCTCCCGAAAGCATAACCGCCGAAGTCCCGTCAAATACTGCGTTTGCAACGTCTGTGATTTCCGCGCGAGTCGGAATCGGGCTTTTGATCATGGATTCCAGCATCTGCGTTGCGGTTATGACGATTTTTCCGCTTTGCTGGCAGCGCTTGATAAAGCGTTTTTGAATCCCCGGAAGCCTTGCAAAGTTAACTTCCACGCCCATGTCGCCCCTTGCTACCATGATTCCGTCTGAGACTTCGAGTATTTCCTCAAAATTGTCGATTCCCTCTGTATTTTCAATTTTTGAAATAATTTTAATGGTTTCGCCGCCGTTTTTTGTGAGAAATTCGCGGAGCGCGGTCACGTCCTCCGCTCTGCGCACAAAGGATGCCGCAACATAGTCCACGTCCTTTTCGATTCCGAACAGCAGGTCTTCTTTGTCTGCCGGACTCAGATATTCCATGGAAAGCGCCACGTTCGGCACGTTGATTCCCTTGTGGTTGCTTACTTCTCCGCCGATTACCACCTCGCATACAATATCCGTTTCTGTGGTTTCCAGAACTTTCAGTCTGAGTTTTCCGTCGTCTATCAGCACCTCGTCGCCCTTTTTCAGTTCTCCCGGCAAGCCTTTGTAAGTAATCGAAGTTTGCTGGGAATTTCCCAAAATTTCATTGGTGGTCAGTGTGAATTTGTCCCCTGCCTTGAGGAGCGCCTTTCCGCCTTCAAAATCCCTTGTTCGGATTTCCGGCCCCTTTGTGTCAAGCATCACCGCCGCTGGCATTTTGAGTTCGTCTCGCACCTTTCTGAAAAAATCTATGGTTTCACCGTGGGTCTTTCGGTCACCGTGTGAAAAGTTTACCCTTGCGACGTCCATACCCGCCTTAAGCATTTCCTTGATTGTGTTTTCATTGATTGAGGCAGGCCCCAAAGTGCATATTATTTTTGTTTTTCTCACGGTTTTTCCTCCATTTGCGAATTTCTTATGATTGTTCTGTTTATATTTTACACGATATGCAAAAATAATGCAATCCGTCTCTTGCCGCTTAGGGGCAAAATGTTATATACTTTTGTGAGAAGCAGAAAGGAGACGCTGTCGTATGAAAAACGAAGGTATTACAAACGTACTAAAAGACGAAGATATGAAGAAAAGATTGCGCAGTGAAGGCGCTTTTTCACTTATATGCTCCCCGGAGGACGCCGCAAATATGATCACCGACGGAATGGCTGTGGGAATCAGCGGATTTACCAACGCGGGCTACCCGAAGATGGTGCCCCACGCCCTTGCGGAGCAAGCAAAGGCAGGCAGAAAAGTAAAAATCGACCTGTATTCCGGTGCTTCCGTAGGCCCGGAGGTTGACAGAGAGCTTGCAGAAGCCGGAGTTATCGCAAGGCGAATCCCTTACCAGACAAATTCCGTTTTGCGAAAGTCCATCAATGCCGGGGAAATCGGCTACATAGATATGCACCTTGGGCGCTCGCCTGAGTTCGTTGCCATGGGACATGTCAGAAAGCCCGATATCGCCATTGTGGAGGCGGTGGCAATCACCGAGGACGGCAATATCATTCCTACGACTTCAGTAGGAAACACCCCGACCTATGTAGATATGGCTGATGGCGTGATCGTTGAAATTGCAATGGCAAAGCCTTTGGAGCTTGAGGGAATGGCGGATATATATATGTGCGAAAAGCCCCCTTGCAGGCAGCCTATTCCCCTTACACATCCTGGGGACCGCATCGGCAGGCCTTATATAAAATGCGGCTGGGACAAAATCAAAGCCATAGTCATTTCCGACAAGAGCGACCTTACCCGCCCTCTTGCGGCAATTTCGGAGGATTCAAAGAAAATCGGAGAAAATATAATTAAATTCCTTGAAAATGAGGTGGCATGCGGGCGTCTTTCAAATTCCCTTTTGCCGATTCAGTCCGGCGTCGGTTCCGTCGCAAATGCAGTGCTTTATGGACTAAGGGACTCGGAGTTTGAGAATCTTACCTGCTACACCGAGGTGATTCAGGATTCCATGCTGGATCTTATCAAATGCGGAAAGGCTTCCGTAGCCTCATGCACAGCCATAGCCCCGTCTCCGGAGGCTCAGGGAGAGTTTTTCGAGGATATAGATTTTTATAGAAAGCATATCATTTTCCGTCCTCAGGAAATTTCAAATGCTATCGAAGTCTCCCACAGGCTGGGGCTGATTTCCATGAATACGGCGCTGGAGGTTGATATTTATGGCAATGTGAACTCCACCCACGTTCAGGGCAAGAAGATGATGAATGGCATCGGCGGCTCCGGTGACTTCTCGCGCTCCGCTTCGCTTGTCATCTTTACGACCTCGTCAATCGCAAAGGACGGCGCGATTTCTTCTATCGTGCCTATGTGTCCTCACGTAGACCATACGGAACACGAAGTCATGGTCATCGTAACCGAGCAGGGCTACGCAGACCTCCGCGGGCTGACTCCAAAGGAAAGAGCCATCGCAATCATCGAAAATTGCGCCCATCCGGACTATCGCGACGCCCTCATGGACTACTTTAGCAGAGCCTGCACCGAGGCTCCTTGCCAGACACCGCACATCCTAGACGAAGCCCTGTCATGGCACAGCCGCTTTGAAAAGACCGGTAGCATGAAATAGAAATATTGTTTCAATTTCGTTTTTGCAGCCGTTTTCCGCGCCGCCTGCTTTGCCTTTCCGAAATTTCAAAAAACAATCCAACGGCTTCCTTAACTCTTTCGGTTGCCGTACCAATGTTTTTTCATCACGAAGTAAAGCAGCGGCACTGCGTACATATACACCGCATATGGCAGACATTCCGCACTGACGCCGAAGAACGAAAGGGGCACCGAGCAGCCTATGCACCACGGCACAAGGCAGGAAAGCAGAATAACCGAATTTTCCATATCAATTGCCATTTCCTCTTTTGAGCCGCCACCCTCAAGATAAGGCTTTCTCATGAGATCCGCGCAAATAAGAGTTGCGATGGTCTGGTTGCAGAATATCATGGCAGAACCGAGGCTCATGCAGAACATGACCGTATATCTGCCGAACTTCGTGCACATGTTGCCGAGTTTTTCCTGCAAATTATTTAGCATTCCCGTTTCCGTAAATATCCCCGAATAGCAGCTTGAAATTATCAAAATCACGATGATTTCAAGCATGGAGACAAGTCCGCCGCCGTTGAGAATTTCCCCAAGACCTCCTGCCTCCGCCTTGTAGCCGAAGACGCAGACTTTCAAAACTTCCGGAAGCGGAACCTTTTGCACAAGACAGGAAACCAAAATTCCGCTTGCGATGCTCGCCACCATGGAGGTAATTACCCCCACCTTTAGCAGCGGCAGCAAAATCATAAATACCGCAGGCAAAAACGCCCACGCCGACAGGATAAACTCGCTTTCAAAGGCTTTGACAAGCTCCTCGTCCACATGGCTTATGGGATTCATTACCGAAAGTACGCCGTATACCACAGCAGTCAGCAAGAACGGAACTATCGCCACCCTCATCATCTGCCGCACATTGTCATAAATTTTGGTGTCCGTAACGCTTGCCACCATGTTGGCGCTGGAGGATACGGGCGAGCCTCTGTCTCCAAAGTACACGCCGCTCATCAAAACTCCGGCGGTGATGACAGGGTCAACGCCTCCGCTTCTTGCAAGGGTCATAAAGATAACCCCCACCGTTCCCGCAACTCCAAAAGATGTTCCCAGCGCATAGCTGAGCAGGCAGGAAAGCAAGAATGTTATGAGCAAAAAAAGATACGGCGTAATAATTCGCATTCCGTAGTACACGAAAACCGTAATCGTACCCGAAATCCGCCATGTTGCCGTAACAAATCCGATTATACACATAACTTCTATAACGATGAGAGAACTTTTGCCTCCCTCAATTCCCATCTTCGCCATGGATTTTATTGAATGTCCCCGATGTTTTCCCACCGCCATAAAGGCAAAAAGCCCCACAAGCAGGGCAATTATCATCGAAAAATCAAATATGATAGCCGCAACCATCACGGCCATAAATACAAAAAACGCAATTAGTAAATCCATTTCTATCCTCAAAACCTACTAAAAATTTTTGTCCCTAAAAATTTTTTAACTTTGCGACAGTATCCGCTGGGTCTTCGGCTTTAAACACAGCCGAGCCGCAAACCGCAATTTCCACCCCGGCTTTTGCCAGCATTTCTATATTGTCAAGGGTCACTCCGCCGTCGATTTCAATGGCAAAGTTATATCCATTTTCCTCCTTGATACGGGCGAGCTCCTCCACCTTGGAAACAGCCCCCGGAATAAATTTCTGGCCTCCGAATCCCGGATTTACAGACATTATCACGATGAGGTCAACATCTTCAAATACGCAGGACAGTGTAGACACCGGAGTCGCCGGATTTATCGCCACGCCCGCTTTTATTCCGTTTGATTTAATCTTCTGTATCGTCCTGTTAAGGTGACAGGAGGCTTCCTGATGAACCGTGATATATTCGGTCTGCGGCGTAACAAAGTCGTCGATATAGTCATCCGGATTTTCAATCATCAGATGCACATCATAAGGCAGGCTTGTCTTTCCGTTAAGACATTTCATCACCGGCGCACCGAAGCTGATGTTCGGCACAAAATGACCGTCCATAACGTCAACGTGTATGTAATCCGCCCCGCCCCTTTCAATCTTTTTTATGTCCTGTATCAACTCGGCAAAATCAGCCGACAAAATCGATGGCGCAATCTTCATTTTGCTCTCTCCCGTTTTAGTCTGTATCCTCTGCCACTTTCCCTGCGGCGAGTATTCTCAGTATTCTCAGTAGTTTAGTATTTTTTTCGCTTTTTTATTTCTTCCATATTAAGCACATAGGAATCGTATCGCATGGAGTGTATCTTTCCCGCAGAAACCGCCTTGCGTACCCCGCAGTCCGGCTCCTTGATATGCCTGCAATTATCATATCGGCAGTCCCCCGCATAAGGCTCAAATTCCGGATAATAATGCCACAGATCTTCTTCCTGAGCCTCCAGAATTTCAAAGGAGGTAAACCCCGGCGTATCGAATATCTTTGCCCCGCACTCCGCGTCAAATATCTCCGCGTGCCTTGTGGTATGCCTGCCCCTCTTTGTCTTTTCGCTGACAGCCCCGGTTTCCATATTGGCATGGGGAACTATGCTGTTTAGAATCGTTGATTTTCCCACGCCGGAGGGACCTGCAAGAGCTGCCCGCTTTCCGGAAAGCAGTTTTTCAAGTTCCGGCAGGCCCATTCCCGTCTTTGCGCTAACCGCAAGAACTCTGTAAACCGGCTCATATATGGCTTTTATTGCTGCGATTTCTTCCTCGCTTGCCAAATCGCATTTGTTTATGCAGATTACGGCTTCCGCCCCATTCATCTCTGCCATTATGAGGAATTTATCTATCAAAGCAAAATTGGGCTTCGGCTTTTGGGGCGCGAAAACCACCGCGAAAACCTCCACATTTGCAATGGGTGGTCTGATAAATTGATTCTTCCGGGGAAAAATTTCTTCGATAACCCCCTGCTTTTTTTCTTCGTCGATTATGCTCAGTTCAACATTGTCTCCCACCATCAGGGTGAGTCCGTCTTTTTTGAAGATTCCTCTGCCTTTTGCCTCTATCAGACCCTTTTCAGTTTCAACGTAGTAGAATCCACCGATCCCTTTTTTTATCAATCCAACCATAGGCTTCTATTCTTCGTCCGGAGCAAGAGAGCCATCGTCAAAGTCCTCGCTGCCGCTGTCCTCCGGCTTTTCGCCCTTGCTGACCTTGTAGCTTACGGAGGTTCCCACTTCAAGCTCTGTGCCTTGGGAATATTCCTGCCAGAAAATCAAATTCTGGGCGCTGTCGCTGGTTTCTTCGTAGGTGACTTCGCCGATTTTGAGTCCCAAGGAGTCAAGGATCCCGCTTGCCTCGTCAGGAGTTTTGCCCAAAAGGTCCGGCATTTCGACTTTTTCCTTGCCCTTGCCGTCGCTTACGGTCACGTCGATCTTTGTTCCCTTTGAAGCGGTGGTGCCTTCTTCGATGGACTGAGTGATTATCACATTTTCAGGCAAGGTATTTTCTTCGGTCTTTACGATTCCCAGCTCAAATCCAAAGGTTGCAAGATAGGTTTCCGCTTCTTTGTAGTCCATTCCCACGATTTTAGGAACCACGCCCTCTTTTTTACCTTTGCTTACATATACGGTTATGAGTTTGCCCTCGGAAACCACGGAGTCTGCGGTAGGGGTCTGAGATGTGATACATCCCTCCTCCTGATCCGGACTGTATACGTCTTCGCCTCTGGCGATCTCAAGACCGCTTTCCTCTGCCAAAGCCTGAGCCTCTTCAAAGGTTTTTCCTACAAAATTCGGCACAGTGATTTCGTCGCTCCCGCCGCCGAACCAGCCCAAAACGGCTCCAAGTCCTATGATTCCCGCTATGGCAAGCACAGCCACCGCACCTATGATAAATCCTGTGGAAATCTTACGCACCTTTTCGCGGGTTCTTTCTATTCTCTCCGCGTCTTCCTTTCTTTCTGCGGATTCTGCCTTGCGGCTCTGCCCTTCGCTTTCGACATTTGCGGCAGGCTGCTGAGGCTGCACGATTCTGTTTTCCCCTGTCAAATTAAACGCCTTTTGTCCCATAACCTTGGTTATGAACTCGATATTGTCAAGGTCTTCAATCATCTCGTCTGCGGTTCTGTAACGGTTATTCTGATATTTGTCCGTAGCCTTCATGATGATCTTTTCAAGCTGCGGCGGAAGTCCCGGCACCTCGGCGCTGACAGATGGCATGGGCTCGTTTATGTGCATAAGCGCAATGGAAATAGGATTGTCCCCGTCGAAAGGAACCTTTCCCGTAAGCATTTCATAAAGCACTATGCCGAGAGAATAAATGTCCGAGCGTTCGTCTACATAGGCGCCTCTTGCCTGTTCCGGCGAAAAATAGTGGACGGAGCCCATTACCTTGTTGTTTCCGCCGATGATAGTCGCCGCGCTGACAGCCTTTGCGATACCGAAGTCTGCAAGTTTTGCCACTCCCGTGTTTGTAATCAATATATTATGGGGTTTGATGTCCCTATGTATTATCTGGTTCTTGTGGGCGAGACTCAGCGCCGAGGCTACCTGCTTTGTGATGCTGATTGCCTCTTTATAATCCAGTCTGCCCTTTTCTTCGATAAGCTGGCTAAGGGTTTTGCCCTCCACAAGCTCCATTACGATAAAGTGAATGTTCCCCTCGTGTCCTACGTCGAAAACGCTTACGATATTCGGGTGGGAAAGCCCTGCCGCAGCCTGTGACTCCCTTTTGAAGTTCTCCACAAACTGTTCGTCCTTGGTAAACTCAGGGCGCAAAATCTTAATCGCCACATACCTGTTCAAAAGGCGGCACTTTGCCTTATATACAATCGCCATTCCGCCTTCGCCTATTTTTTCAATCAATTCATACCTGCCGGCTAATAATCTACCGCTCATCGATATCCTCCTCCGTAACCTTTAAACAAATAACCGTTATGTTATCCCTTCCGCCATTTTTGTTCGCCCGATTGATAAGTTCCGTGCAAACATCAGACATCGACTGTTCTTCATTTAAAACTTCTATCATCTCGCCCTTTTCCACTTCGTCATAAAGTCCGTCGGTGCAGATGATGAATATATCGTCCTTTTGAACCTCAACCTGAAAGAAATCAGGCTCAACGGTGGGTTCTGCACCCAGCGCCTTTGTAATAACATTCTTGCGTTCATCCACCTCCGCCTGCTCCTTTGAAAGGATTCCGGCTTTTACGAGGGTGTTTACATATGTATGGTCTTCGGTGAGCTGCAAAAGATTTCCTCGTCTGTAAATATATGCTCTGCTGTCACCTACGTTTGTTATATATGCTTTTTTGTCTATGGCGTATACGATTACCGTGGTCGTCGCCATTCCGCTGTTTTCTTCGTATGTGTGGGCGAGGCTGAAAATTTTCTGATTTGCTTCGTCCAAACACTTTTGAAAGTAATTGACGATTGCATATTTGTTTGCCGCCTCCTCGATGGGATGCCGTGTTATGTAGTTTGCGATTTCCGTTACCGCGGTTCTGCTTGCGATTTCCCCGGCGTTGCTGCCGCCTACGCCGTCTGCCACCACATAGACCTTGTCGGGAAGCATCACAAAACAAGCGTCCTCGTTGTTTGCACGCCTCAATCCCTTATCGGATTTAAAACCAACCTGCATAAATTAATCCTCCCACTCGCTGCGTCTTGTCCGTATCTCTGCCTTTATCTCTGTATGCTTCATCGTGTCATCGTGTCATTTTGCAAATAAAAAATCCGTCTGTTCCGTCGGTGGGCAGAAGCTGAAGCTGCTTTTCCACCGCGAAATCTTTATTTTCAAGTAAAAATCTTTCGATTTGTTTTTCGTTTTCCTTTTTGTTTATTGTGCAGGTGCTGTACACAAGGGTTCCACCTGCCTTTACATAGGTTGCGGAAGCCGAAAGTATCTTAGCCTGCCTCTCCGTAAGTTCCGCCAAATCTGGCTCCTTGCGGTATTTTATCTCCGGCTTTCTGCCGATTACCCCAAGTCCCGAACAGGGAACGTCGCAAAGGACGCAGTCCGCCTTGCCCGCAAATTCCAAAAGTCCCTCGGTACTATCATGACACTTTGTTTCAATAATGTCAATACCACATCGCTCCGCTTGCTCGCAAATAAGGGCAAGTTTATGCTCATAAAAATCCATGGCGATTATTCTGCCCTGATTTTTCATCGTCTCTGCCGTTGCTACGGTCTTTCCGCCGGGGGCTGCGGCAACGTCGATAACCATGTCGCCGGGTTTTGCTCCCAAGATGTCCGAGGTCATGATGGAGGCTATGTCCTGCACGGAAAAAAGCCCCTGTCTGTACGCCTCGCCTTCGAGAACCCTGCTGCCCGACAGAAAAAGCCCTCTGTCCGTTTTGTCCGAAATTTCAACCGGAAACCCGTCTTTTTCGAGTTCCTTTGCAAGACTATCTGCATCTGTTTTTGTTATATTTACACGCACCGAAAGTCTCGGCGGGCGATTTGCCGCCGCCAGAATTTCCTCGGTTTTGGCATAGCCGTAGGTTTTGAGCCAAAGCTGCACAATCCACCGGTTTATGGAATACGCCACGCTCAAGTATTTTATGGGTTCACTTTCGGGATCCGGCAGGCGTATATCCGTTTTCTTTTTGATATAGCCGCGAAGCACTCCGTTTATGAACTTTTCCTGTCCCCGAACAAGCCCTTTAGCCATGTTCACCGTTTCGTTTACGGCTGCGTACTCCGGCACCGAGTCCATATAAATGAGCTGGTAAAGTCCCATCCGAAGAAGCGTCAGCTCCCGTATCTTTACTTTTTTGACTCCGCTGGGTATCAATTCGTCCAGATAATAGTCCAGCAGAATTTTATTTTCCAGTACGCCGTACACAAGTTCCCGCACAAAAGCCTCCTTGTCCAGAGCGTTTTTCCTGACAAAGCGGTTTATGGCAAGATTGGAATAGGCTTCGTTTTTTTCCACCTCAAGGAGTATTTCGTAAGCGGTTTTTCTGTTCGGATCCATCAATCTCTTCCTCTGAGCGCCAGCATTCTGAGGAGGTTCCCTATAGCCACCGCAAGGGCTGCAACGTATGTCAAAGCCGCTGCTCTAAGCACTTTTTTTGCTCCTACTTCTTCCTCATCGTCGATGATGGCGAGTTGTTCCATCTGTTTCAGTGCCCGGCTGCTGGCGTTAAACTCTACCGGCAACGTCACCGTGTGAAACAGGATAACCACGATCATCATGATAACTCCTATGTTGAACAACAGGTCGCCCATGTAGTTATTGGAGGCAAGAAGCGCCACCCCTATGATAACCAAAATCCAACTGAAATTTGAAGCAAAGTTTGCTAGCGGCACGATGCTGTTTCGTATTTTCAGCGGCGCATATCCCTGGGCGTGCTGAAGCGCGTGACCTGCCTCGTGACATGCCACGCTCACTGCGGCGATGGAATTTACATTGCACACAGGCTGAGAAAGGCGCAAAACCCGCGTCCTTGGGTCGTAATGGTCCGTAAGGCTTCCTCTGACCGCTTCGATTCTCACATTTGAAAGCCCGTTTGCGTCCAAAACTTTTCTGGCAGCCTGTGCTCCCGTCAAGTTTCTGTCGTTTCTTACCCTCGAATATCTGTTAAAGTTAGATTTGACCTTCATCTGCGCATAAAGCGTAAAAATAATCGCAGGAATAAGCAAAATTCCCGTCGCGTAATATGCAAAATAACTGCTCAACATAATATATCCTCCCTGTTACTTTCCTGTTACTTTCGTTTCAGCTGCCCGCTACTTTAAAATAATTCCCTCTTCAATCCGATTTCCCTTTAAATATTCCGAAACTGCCACACGTTTTTTCCCCGGAACCTGAATTTCGCTTACCAAAAGTGTTCCACTTCCACAGGCAATCTCTATGCCCTTTGGCGAAACCTTGGTAATCGTTCCCGGCTCCTTTCCGGTGTCTTGGCAAATCGGCTCTGCTTTCCAGAGTTTCATGACTATATCACCGTATTCGCAAAACGCTCCTGGCCATGGGTCAAAGCCCCGAATGAGGCGTTCTATCACCTCCGGCTCCCTTGTGAAGTCGATTTTTCCCTCTTGTTTAAATATCATATTGGCATAGCTTGATTTGCTGTCGTCTTGTGGCTTTGGACTAACTTTCCCTATTTCTATGAGGTCAAGGGTGCTTGCCATAAGCTTTGCGCCGATTTCCGCAAGGGTATCGTGGAGCCTGCTGTAATTCATGTCGCCGATTTTGACGCTTTCCCTTGCGAGCATATCTCCGGTGTCAAGTCCCTCCGACATCTGCATTATCGTAACGCCGGTTTCTTCGTCGCCCTCGATAATCGCCCGCTGAATCGGAGCTGCCCCTCTGAGCCTCGGAAGCAGCGAAGCGTGAACGTTTACGCAGCCGTGTTTAGGAAGCTCAAGGACTTCTTTTGGCAAAATCTGCCCGTATGCCACAACCACGATTATGTCCGGAGCATATTCTCTCAGCCGGGTCAGAAATTCCTCGTTTCCCCGTACTCTTTCGGGCTGGAGAACTTCGATATTATGTCCAAGAGCCTTTTCCTTTACGGGGGTATATTGAATTTTTTTGCCTCTGTTCTTTGCCTTGTCGGGCCGGGTTATTACAAGCCCCACTTCGTGTTTTGTTTTCAGCAGTTCTTCCAAAACTCTTACAGCAAATTCCGGAGTTCCCATAAATGCTATCTTCATTTTCGGCTCCTAATTTTCAAACTCATCGTCTTCTTCGTATTCGTCGTAATTTTCGTCGGCATCTCTTACGTTAACAGCCTTGTCGATGTACAGAATGCCCTCCAAATGGTCGTATTCGTGGCACATGACCCTGGCGTCAAAGTCGTGAAATTCATAGATTTTCTTTTCCCCGGAAAGATCCTGCGCCTCGATTTTGATATAGTCAGGTCTTGTGACCGTGCCGATTTTTCCCGGAACGCTGAGGCAGCCTTCGTCTCCTGCGTTTGCGCCGCTTTGCTCCAAAATCACCGGATTTATCATGTAATAAACCCTTTCAGGCTCCGGCTCTGCCACAAACATTCTCCTCATGATTCCCACCTGAGGAGCCGCGATTCCTACGCCATACTGACTTCTCATGGTTTCAAGCATATCCTCCATGGTCATTCTAATGCGGTCGGTAACTTCGCCGACTTCCCTGCATTTTTTTCTCAGTATTTCGTCGCCCTCAAGCACAACGTTTCTTATTGCCATCTTCTGATTTTCCTCCTTGACTTTAGAAAATTTAGAAAATTTAAAAAATACTATACGGATTTACATCCACTGTTATATTAACCTTTGATTTTTCTTCTGTAAGCTTTTTCTGGAAACTCTCTAGATAGAACATATAAAGGTTTCTTTCGTTTCCGCCGTTTTTGGGGCATTTGATTACGATGTACTCCCGAAAGCTGTCTTTGCCCCTGAACATGGCGTCCGTCTTGTGAGAAAGCACGTTAGCCTCGTTTTTCTTTCCGATAGCGTTTTTCATATACGCCTCGCATCTTACCGCCGCAGAAATCACTTCCTGCTCTTCCGCCGCAGTAAAATTCACTTCTATTATATCGCCAAATGGCGGATATTTCATAAATTTTCGCAACTTTATTTCCTCTGCAAAGAAATCCTCGTAGTCATTGTCCTTTGCAAAGCGAAAAGTGTAGTTGTCCGGTTCGTAGGTCTGCACCACCACCAGTCCCTGCTTTTCTCCTCGTCCGGCTCTGCCTGCCGCCTGAGTTATGAGCTGAAAGGTTCTCTCCGTGGAGCGAAAGTCTGGAATGTTGAGGGTCACGTCCGCAGCAATGATTCCCACAACCCCTACGTTATCAAAGTCCAGCCCCTTTGCAACCAGCTGCGTTCCAACAAGTATGTCCGTTTTCTTTTTTGCAAAGTCGGACAAAATGCGGGTCATTTCCGACCGTTTTTTTACGGAGTCAAGGTCGAGCCGCGCCACCGAAGCCGCCGGAAAATATTTTATTACTGCCTCTGTCACCTGTTCCGTTCCTATGCCGAAATGTTTGAGATATTTGCCGCCGCATTCCGGGCATTTTTCCGGAAGCCGGTATTTTCTGCCGCAGTAATGGCATTCCATGGACATGCTGCTCTTATGATATACCAGCGAAATACCGCATTCTGGGCATTTCATCACCGCGCCACATTCCCTGCAAGACACAAAATTGGAATATCCTCTCCTGTTTTGCATGAGGATTACCTGCTCCCCCTCCCGGAGAGCCTCGGATATGGCATCAAAAAGCCTGCGGCTGAAAATTGTCGTGTTTCCGCTTCTGAGTTCCTGCCTCATATCGATGATTTCAATATGTGGCAGTGGGGTCTTGTTGTATCTTTCCCGCAAAGTCAGCAGGTGATATATACCCTGCCGGCATCTTTCGTATGAAGTCACCGATGGAGTTGCGCTTCCCAGCAACAGAACGCCGCCCCAAGCTGCTATGCGTTTAAGGGCGACTTCCACCGTGTCATATTTTGGGGTCATGTCGGATTTGTAGCTTGCTTCATGCTCCTCGTCCATTATGATTATCCCGATATCTTTCAGGGGGGCGAAAACCCCCATTCTTGCGCCGATTACGATTTTTGCCTTGCCTCGGCGGATTCGCTGCCATTCGTCATATCTTTCCCGCTGCGTAAGGCGGCTATGCATCACGGCTATTTTCTCCTTGCCGAAGCGCCCCACAAATCTTTCGATGAGCTGACCCGTAAGGGATATTTCCGGCACCAGTATAATCGCCGTTTTATCTCTTTCGAGGCAGGCAGAAATTGCTTCCATATATACCTGGGTCTTGCCGCTTGCCGTCACCCCGTGAAGCAGAAAATTTTCTTGTCTTTCTTCACGTATCGCGCCTGTTATCGCCTCTTTTGCAAGTTCCTGCTCCCGTGTCAGGGCTTTGGGCGGCGTATAGCTTCCTTGTATATCCTTATATGGTTCTTTTTCCTTGCCCGAAGCCGCAGGTTTTCCCGGCGGAACAAAGCAGTTTATGGCGTCGGAATAGGTGATGGCGTATCGCTGCCTCATCCACGCCGCCGTCTTGATGATTTCCTCGCCAAGGCAAAGGTTTTCGTCGATTTCACAAATGGCTTTGATTTTTTCCTGTGGACAGTCTGTTTTGTCCGTAATTCCGAATACAAAGCCCCGTTTTGTTTTATTTCCTTTGCCGAAAGGAATCAGAACGCAGTCTCCGACTTTCACGTCAAGACCGCCGGTTTCATATGTAAAAAACATATCAGTATGTTTGCTTTTGTTTTCAATTACTATATTTGCATACTTCATTTCCGATTCTTTTCTGATTCTTTCCGGCTTTGATTTTTCTGATTCTGTTATTTTTATTAAAGCAGATAAATGTTGTGCTGTGCGCATTTATCCATCATGTCCTGCGGCCATACGGACGCCTGAACCTCGCCAATGTGAGCCTTGCGGAGGAAGTACATGCAAAGTCTGCTCTGTCCGATACCGCCGCCGATGGTGTACGGCAATTCGTCGTTTAAGATTGCCTTTTGGAACGGCAGTTCTGCCCTCTCAGGACATCCTGCAAGTTCAAGCTGACGCTTCATCGCCTCTGCGTCTACACGGATTCCCATGGAAGAAATCTCAAATGCGCGATCAAGCACCTCGTTCCAAAGGATGATGTCGCCGTTGAGTTCCCAATCGTCGTAGTCCGGAGATCTGCCGTCGTGCTTCTGACCGGAAGCAAGCTGTCCGCCGATTTTCATGATAAACACTGCTCCGTGCTCCTTGGTGATGGCGTCTTCTCTTTCCTTTGGAGTCAGATCAGGATACATATCCTCAAGTTCCTGAGTTGTGATGAAGAAAATTTCGTTCGGGATTTCCGTCTGAATGTTTCTGTAAAGTCTGTTTACATAGTCGCCGAGATTTTTGATGGCGTTGTATATTGTGGTAACGGTTTCCTTGAGATATTCTTCGGTTCTCTGTTCCTTTGTGATGACTTTTTCCCAGTCCCACTGGTCTACATAAACGGAGTGCAGGTTGTCCAGTTCCTCGTCTCGTCTGATTGCGTTCATGTCGGTGTAAATTCCGTGACCCGGCTGGATTTGATATTTTCCAAGCGCCATGCGCTTCCATTTTGCAAGGGACTGCACAACTTCGACTTCCATCTCGTCGATATCTTTGAGGGTAAAGCTTACACGTCTTTCAACGCCGTTTAAGTTGTCGTTGAGTCCGGTTTTCGGATCCACGAAAAGTGGCGCCGATACACGGCGAAGTTCCAAGCCGTATGCTAATTCCTGCTGGAAAAAGTCTTTGATCTTCTTGATTGCTCTCTGACTTTCCATAAGGTCGATTGCCGATTGGTAGTTTTCAGGTAAAATAAGTGGTAACATAGTAAGTCCTCCTTGTATATACATCTTTTATTTTGTCATTTGTTAATACCATTTTGAATATTCGCAGCCGCAGTAATTCTGCCTGTAAAGCCCGTATTCTTTGGAAAGCTTGATGCTTCTTCTGAAGCCGTCTTTCTTCTTAAAATCCGCGTCGAGAAATTCGATGCCGTAGAGCGCCGCAATTTCCGTTCCGATAGCCGAAATCAGCGGATAATTCTTGTGTGGGCTTACCGTCAGGGTCGTGCCGAAAATCGGATTTCCTGTTTCTGCGGCAACCTGCGCCGTTCGCTCCATTCTGAGCTTGAAACATTCGGTGCAGCGGGCTCCTCCCTCCGGTTCATTACTGTAGCCGGAGCATACCTTGTAAAAGTCCTCCGGCAGATACTCTCCTTCTATGAACAAAATCCTGTCCTCTTCGGGGACGCGTTGGTTGAAAGCGTTGATAAACTGAATCTGAGCAGCTTTTCGCTTTTCGTATTCTTCGGAATCCGTTATGTTCGGGTTATAAAAGAATACGGTTATCTTGTACTCCGGCAGCAGTCTCTCGATGCAAGCCGTGCTGCAAGGACCGCAGCAGGAATGAAGCAATATATGCTTTTTTTGAATCTTTGTCTGCATATCCACATCGCAGTAATTTGCCTCGGCAAAATCACTTGAAATCCGACATTCTGCCGGGCGCAGTTCCTTATCTTCGCTCATTTTCCGCGCCTCCTTTCTTGACAAGTTTCTCTTTTTCATTTAAATTTATTATATGACATTAGATTATAGCACAAAATTCACGAAAAATAAAGAGGAAATTTGTTTATGAACAACATATTTAATGAAAATTTGCAGAATTTTTTTGGTGAAAAACGATATAATTCCATAAGCACATGGCTAAAAAGAGAATTTGGTGAAAAAACCATCAAGCTTGCCATCGACGGGGGCTTTACCTGTCCGAATCGCGACGGCTCGAAGGGCGTGGGAGGATGTATTTTCTGCTCCGACAGCGGCTCCGGAGAGTTTGCCTCGGATATAGACAGCCAGATTAGGCTCCTGTCGGACAAATGGCCTCGCGCCCGCTACCTCGGATATTTTCAGAATCATACAAATACTTACGCAGATGTATCCGAGCTTTCCGCAAAATATTATGAAGTTTTGAAAAATCCTAAGATTGAGGGGTTGGTAATCGGCACAAGACCGGACTGCCTTTCCGAAGAAATCCTCGATCTGCTTTCCGAAATCAACAAGACCCATTTTCTTTGGGTGGAGCTGGGTCTTCAGACAATACACGATAAAACCGCTTCTTTGATAAACAGGTGCTACGATTTGTCCGTGTTCGACGAGGCTATGGCGGGACTTTCTGCACGGGGAATAAAAACTGTCGTACATCTCATTCTGGGGCTTCCCGAAGAATCTAAGGAGATGATGCTTGATTCCGTGAGATATGTTTCTTCGATTCCGGGGCTGTTCGGCATGAAACTTCATCTTTTGAACATAGTAAAAGGCTCGCAGATGGAATATCTCTATCCCGACTACCAGCCTTTCGCTTCGATTGAAGAATATGTTAATTTGGTTGTCGAGTGCTTGGAAATCATCCCTCCGGAGGTTACTATTCATCGCCTGACAGGGGACGCGCCTCGCTCAATTCTCCTCAATCCTCCTTGGAGTTTCAACAAGAGGACGATATTAAACGGCATCGACGACCGTATGAATCTTCTGGACACATGGCAGGGTAAATACGCTCAGTCCGCCAAGCCTTCTAAGCCTTAGTTGTTACCTTGATCTTTGTAAACGGCGTATAAAGAGTCTTTCCGCAAATAACCCTTATTCCACGCACCTTGTACCAGTAGGTTGTGTTCGGCTTAACATCCTTTGTGTTGATGTAGTACAGGTTTTTCGGGCTGGTTGACGTAAATATCTTCGAGTAGCCCGATGACTTCTTCGCCGAGCGCCAGATTTGGTAGTTGTCTACGGCATATCCTGACATGGATTTTTTCCATGTCAGCTTTACTTTCTTTCGAGAAACCTCCGCCTTGAGGTTTATGATCTCGGTCTTTGCAAGCCCCTCCGAATATTTTTCGATTTTAGCTGCATTTGCGGCTTCTTCCTCGGCTTTGCTGTCATCTTTGCCTGTCTGGTCGGTCTGATCGTTCTTATCGGCATCGCCTGCGTTCCCCGAATTATCCGGATTTGCAATGTCTGCGCTGTCAGTTTCTGTCGGTACTTCGCAAACCGCAGTCGGCATATCGTTATACACCGGAATCAGGAAAGTCATGGAGGTGTCAAGAACCGAGCTGTAGCCGTTTCTCAAAGCCGCAGCCTCGCTTTCTGCGCCCTGAACATTGGTCATATATTGCCCGCTTGACACCTGAGAAAGTCCGTTCATCACGTTCCATTTTTTTAAATAAAGGGTATTTTTGTTATTTTGTACATAGTCTTCGCTATAAAACTCCGCGCCGCCCTCGATTGCCTTTCGGATGGTGTTCCAAGGTCTTGAATAGGAACCTGTCTGGGAGGCGTACCAAAGCCCTCTCTCAACGGCATCCATCAGCCCGCTGCTGTAAGCTCCTATATTGAAATAGTTATAAACTCCTTCGTAGCCGGAAACCGTTCCTGATATGCACTTCCCTGCTCCGCTTGAGCCCTGTTCCACAAGAATCATTGAGGCAAGCACATAAGGATTTACATTCGCCTTTGCTCCTGCTTCCATCAAAACACTGGCATATGTCGCAGTAGGTTCATCTGCAAGATATGAATCCATGAAAGTCCCGGAAAGCAAGGTTTGAAGTCCTGCCGCCGTCTGGGTATCGGCATCGTAGGCATGGGTCAGAAACTGAAAGATTCCCGCTTCGTTCATGAAATTTCGCGGATCCATGTAGTATTTGATAATGCCCGTGGAGGCGCAAACCCAGCCGCCGCTGTCGTATATGATATATTTGCCGGTTTCCGAATTGTATGCACCCTCTGCCTGTGATTTCCAAGCCGCCGGAGCGCTTGACGCCACGAGAGTTTTTCCAAGAACGCTTTCCTTGGCAATCACGTCGTTCCATGAAAGCCCCGTGTTTGCAGCCTTGAAAGTCCAGTTTGGATGGCCGGCGTGAAGCTTTCTCAGATAGTCCTTGTATGTTTCCGGAAAGCCCTCTTTTGTGAGGGCGTCCTCAAAATCCTTGTCGTATGTGTATTCGGCACTGCTTTCCACTGCGATATAGTCCGCGCAGGCGTAGCCAATTCCGGAAGTTTTGTACTGTATGTAATACCATTTTCCGCCGCTTGCGTCCAGTGCCTCGGACAAAATCGTTACCTTGTCGTTCAAACTCAGGTAGCCCGTTGCTTGGTAGCTTGTCCCTGCGCCGCTTCGCACATTCAGCGATGAAGTCGTGACGATTCCCGTTTTCGTTTCCGCAGCATAGGCGTTATCTGTGCAGAGGAAGCCCCAGGCGGTTATTATCAGCAGCGCCGTCATTGCCAGTGCTATTGCTATTGTCGCTGCCCGCCCTCTTATCGGTTCTGCTATTCTTGTAAAAATAATTCTTGCTTTTCTATCTTCAAAATCCATGTTTTTCTGTCTTTTCCCCTTCGTGTATCCGTATTTTTCTTGGCTTTCTGTTTGTCCCTATATGTCACTATCTGTACCTATCTGTCCGGCCCCAAACGCCCGTCGTTGTAGTGTTTGCGGCAAAGGGAAACATACATATCGTTGCCTCCCACCATAATCTGCTCGCCTTGCTTTACAAACTGTCCGTCCACGATTCTTGCAACCATGGTCGCCTTGCGTCCGCACCAGCATATGGTCTTGATTTCTTCGATTTTATCCGCGTAGATCAGCATATAATATGAACCTTCGAAAAGTTCGTTGCGGAAGTCGTTTTTAAGCCCATATGCCAGCACCGGCACGTCGAAGCTGTCCACGATTTCCACCAATTCCTGAACATGGTGTTTTTTAAGAAACTGACATTCGTCTATCAGCACGCACTCAATTTTTTGCTTTTCGTTTTCTCTCATAAACAGTTCCAGAATGTTTGTGGCGTCTGAAACGATCATTGCTTCCCGCTGGATCCCTATTCTGGAAGTTATTACTCCCGTGCCGTATCTGTCGTCCGTGGCTGGGACGAGGGTAAGAACGTGTTTGCCCCTTTCTTCGTAGTTGTACGCCACCTTGATAAGTTCAATGGATTTGCCGGCGTTCATCGTGCTGTATCTATAATATAACTGCGCCACCTGTGCTGTTTCTCCTTTCGCTACCTGTTACCTGATTTTGCCATCAGAGTCTGTGGTTTGGTTCTTTGTATACATCTATTTTAATCGAAAATCCCAAGAAAAGCAAATATAAATCAAATTTCGGCTTTAAGATTAAATTTCTTGGATTAGATTTCGGGTTTAGATTTCAATATCCTGTTTCAGGATTCGGTTCGGGCAAAAATCACAATGTAAACCTGCATATCGCTTTCTTTCAGGTACTCGCTGACGGTGTCCGTCGCCACTTGCAGTGCTTCTTCCTTTGGATATCCGTATACCCCTGCGGAAATCAAGGGGAAAGCAAGAGTCTCGCAGCCGTACTGTGTCGCCAGTTCAAGAGACTTTCGGTAGCAGGAAACGAGTTTTTCCTTTTCGCCGTAATTTCCCCCGCGCCAAATCGGTCCAACCGTGTGGATCACATACTTGCAGGGCAGGTTGTAGCCCTTTGTTATCTTTGCGTCGCCTGTTGCACAGCCATGGAGCGTTCTACACTCCACAAGAAGTTCCGGTCCCGCAGCCCGATGGATGCAGCCGTCCACGCCGCCTCCGCCCAGCAGCGAATTGTTTGCCGCATTTACGATTGCGTCAACTTTGAGTTTCGTTATGTCGCCTTTGATTATCTGTAATGGCATTTTGCGTCTCCTTTTCATGTCTCATTTTCGTGTTTTCATTTTCGCATTTTCTTTGCGGCAGACTACTTTTCTTCCGCCTTGATAACCGTCAGTTCATCGGGTTTTACGTCGCAGGACAGATACAGTATTTTGACTCCGGCTTTTTCTGCCGCCTCCAGCGCCTCTCCAAATTCCGGGTGGGTCGCCATGTTTGGCAGCGTCTTCGTGACCTTTGGAATTGCAATCACAAAGGCTATGTAGCATTCGTAGCCCTCCTGCACAGCCTTCGTCAGCTCCCGAAGATGTTTTACGCCCCGCTCTGTGGGCGCATCCGGAAAGTATCCGACCTTGTCAATCTCAAGGGTGCAGCCCTTTACTTCGATAAATATTCTGCGGCTATCACATTCCAGATAAAAGTCAACTCTGGAATTTCCGTAAGCTTGCTCCGGCTTCAAAAGTGTGATGCCCTGAAATTGTTTCGGCGCCGATTTTAGCCACTCTTTTACCACTGTGTTGGGAGCCTGACTGTCGATATTTATCCAGCCGGTTCTATTTTTGTAAACCGAAATCAAGTCGTACTTCGTTTTGCGCTTCGGGTTGTCCGAAACGGCAAGCGCCACCTCTGCCCCTGAAACAAGCAGTTCCTTGCATCGTCCGGTGTTTTTTACGTGTACCGTCTCAACGTTTCCGTTCACATCCACATGAGCAATAAAGCGGTTGGGTCTGTCTATGAATTTGCCGCAAACTGTGTTTTTGTATTTCATGGCTACCAGCATATAGCACAAGCCGTATAGCCCGCATCCTGTGCATTCGACTTGCTGATTGGGATGCAACTCTTACGGAGGCTTCGGCAGCCGTAGTTATGGTACTTTTCACCGGTATTCGTGATATATACAGTTTCTGAATTTGTTGTCTTTGAGCTTGGGATTTTGCTTGACCGCCACTTGCTGAGGCGACTGTTTTCATAGCTGTTTGAATCGGAAATTGCCCTTACTTTGTAATAGTACTTTGTGCCTTTTGAAACGTCTTTGTCGCTATACCTTAAATTTGAAGTCGTGCCTATCAGGTCAAAGCCGGAATCTTTAGATGTGGATCTATAGATTTTGTATGAATCGGCGTGTTTTACTGCGTCCCAATCGAGTGTGACATAACTATTATTGTGGGTAATGCTGTCAATAACCGGTCTGCTGAGCTTTGTTGCGGCGAAAGACGGTACGGCGGATGTGACTATGATAATTGCTGAGATGAGTGCTGAGACGATTTTCTTCTTCATTTTCTAAGACTCCTTTTTGTTTATTGCATAAAATTAACTCTTATCAAAATTTTAATTGCTTATGTACGCAATGTCAAGCTGCGCTGAGATATGTTTTTCTGCCGCGGAGTCCATTTGGCCTTTTTATTGTTTTTTTGTTGACAACTTCCGAATTGGTGGGTATACTGTTAGAAAAAGGGGCGTTGAAACCGAGGTATTGGACTTCGGGCTTTGATACGGCTCTTTCTTTTTGATAAATTTTTTCAAGCGAATTGTTTTTTATGTATGTATCTAAATTATTTTTGCCGTATACGCTTTTGAGTTGATTTTCGTCCAAGTGCACATCGTTGTACCATCCTTTTCCGTCGACTTTGACGGGCACAATGATATCATTTCCGGCGCTGTCTTTTAGCTATGTTATCACAAGATAGTTATCCCCGCCTTGCTTATAGATTGCAAGCGGGTCGTCCATCCCGTCGATTGCTTTCATGAGCAGTTCTTTTCCTAAGCCGTGATAGTTTTCATTGCCTTTCTTTAACCCAAGTTTAGCAGCATCGTCTTGTGTGTATATAGTTGACTTCACGTGCTTTTGAGTAGTGAGCATTGGCAAGTCTTTTACACCGTTTTCTACTAAAACTTTTGGAGTGTAGTCTCTCGCTTTGACTTGGTTTTTCGCCGATAGTTTCCCGTTTAGAGCCCCGTCTATTTCCTGTGAGAAGTTTTCGCTGATGTGGTACGAGATGTTTCCTGTGTCGGTCTTTCCTACCGTCCGCAGCGCCTTTTCATACTTTCTCTGGGCGTCGATTAAGAACTTTGTTTCTTCGCTTGCGCCGATTTTGCGGAGGGTGTCTACGATCCAGTCGTAAATCTGTCTGAATATGTTTGGATTTTCTCTTGCATTTCTACTCACGCGCCTCTCGCGAGGCGCGACCGGGTGCAGCGACAGCGGTCTTTCTTGCGGTCAATTTCTACTCACGCGCCTCTCGCGAGGCGCGACTTTTTTCAACTTCGGCTACTTCTTCCTTTGTTGCATTTCTACTCACGCGCCTCTCGCGAGGCGCGACAAGAATCGAATCTGTCCGCACGGCAGAGCAATCATTTCTACTCACGCGCCTCTCGCGAGGCGCGACAGAAATAGCCTGTTTATTTACATAGTAGAAAGATTTCTACTCACGCGCCTCTCGCGAGGCGCGACAGAAAATGAAATTTTGGCGCGCAAGGAGAAACGAATTTCTACTCACGCGCCTCTCGCGAGGCGCGACTTGATCGCCGTGTCTGCATCGGCAATTCGCATAGCATTTCTACTCACGCGCCTCTCGCGAGGCGCGACGGCGATAGATCGGGAC
>CAVKSD010000014.1:0-28697 GCA_963658905.1 Bacteroidaceae bacterium | reverse complement strand
AATCATGTCGGTGCAATTGTCGGTCACGGAATGGTGACTACGATTGACAACTGCAAGGTGACGAACTCCAACATCACTGCAGCCGTTTGGTGGGATCCTAGCGAGAATGAAGGTAAAGGTGGATATAACGACGGTGACAAAGCCGGTGCGATTGTCGGATGGGTTCAAGAAGGTATTAATAAAATTACAGACTGCAGTGTCGACGGATGCACCGTTAAGGGCTACCGTGATGTCGGTGGTCTGGTTGGCTATGCCGATAAACAAACAATTGTAACAGGCAATAAGGTGTCGAATACAACTATCACGAACGACAGAACGCAAAACTATAAGTCGTATACAGAAGATGCTGAGTATGATGTGCACGAAATTGTTGGTGAATATTCCAAAACGCTTGACAACTCCAACACCCAAACGGAAGTTACTATAAAAAAGATCTCTGAGTAATAGTTAAATAAAAACTAAACACTAAAGACACTTGAACAGTGTTTTGGTGACTCCGCCCACCTGCGGAGAGAAAATGCAGGGCATATCTGCTGGACGGAGTGCCTTGCGACTACTTTTATAAAAACCGAAGGTTCGCCGGATTTCCGACGAGCCTTTTGTTTGAAAATACGAAACACCTTTGCAAACCGTAAGGCAAGCGGAGGTGTTTTTCCATCGCCGCGAAAGGCGATGGAACAGGCAGAAACCAAACGCCGATATGCGTGTAAACAAAACGCCGCGTAAAAGCCTTGAAAAACCTAAAATCTACACCGCAAAAAAGTTTGAAATCTCGCGAAAATTTTTTCAAAAAACACTTGCCAAACTTGAAAAGTTGATATATACTAAAAAGGCTTGCTTAAGGCGATGAAACGGGAAGTTGCTGAGCTATCAGGTAATTTCCGTGGAGAATTGTCCCCACAAGATGGGGGCGAAGGGATTCGCCTGATTTTTGCTTTGTGCGTGATTGTAGGAAACGCACAGGGGCGTGTACGGATAAGCAAGAACGGCTGCACGCTTTGAAATCAAGGCATTTGAACCCCTTGTACAAGCATAGCGAAAACAGTACAAAAATTTATTTCAGGAGGAAAACAATGAGCGAATTACAAAAAATCAGAATTAAGCTTAAGGCTTATGACCACGCGTTATTAGACCAGTCTGCTGCCAAGATCGTAGAAACAGCGAAAAAGACAGGCGCAGATGTTTCCGGTCCGATTCCGCTGCCTACAGAAAAGGAAGTCGTAACTATCTTGAGAGCTGTTCACAAATACAAGGACAGCAGAGAGCAGTTCGAGCAGAGAACTCACAAGAGACTTATCGACATCACAAACGCAACGCTGAAGACAACCGACGCTTTGACCAAGCTCGACCTGCCGGCAGGCGTTGACATCGAAATCAAACTCTAATTCACAAGCGTTTGAAATCGAAGCTATAAGTTGAAAGGGACCTTCCCTTAGTATGAACCCGGCGCGCAGGATGACAGCTGCAAGCCTTTGGCCCAACCTGTGGGGCCCCCGAAAAGCAAGCTTTTTGGGGAAAGGAGGAGCAGCGAAGCGAATGAGTGTGCAAAGATGCGGCACGCGAAAACAGCGAAGCTTGCGACGACGCGGTTCCAATGTTAAGACAAGGAGAAAAATATGAAAACAATCTTAGGAAAAAAGATGGGCATGACTCAGATTTTCGATGAAGACGGAAATGTGATTCCGGTAACAGTCATCGAAGCAGGCCCGGAAGTTGTAACTCAGGTAAAGACTGTTGAAACAGACGGTTACAACGCAGTACAAGTTGGTTTTGAAGACCAGAAACCGCAAAGAGTTAACAAACCTTTGACAGGACATTTCGAAAAGGCAGGAGTTACTCCGAAAAAGCATTTGGCTGAATTCAGAACAGAAGACGGCGAAAGCTACGAAGTAGGACAGATAATCACAGTTGCTGATTTCGAAGTTGGGAGGAAGCTTGACATCACAGGCACTTCCAAAGGTAAGGGAACTCAGGGTAACATCAAGAGACACGGACACCACAGAGGCCCTATGAGCCACGGTTCCAAGCATAAGAGACTTGCAGGCGCACTCGCCGCAGGTACTTACCCGTCAAGAGTATTCAAGGGCAACGCAGGCCCTGGTAGAATGGGTAGAGACACGGTTACCGTTCAGAATGTGGTTTTAGTAAAAGTTATCGAAGAAAGAAACCTTATGCTGGTTAAGGGCGCAGTACCGGGAAACAAAGGCGGACTGGTTCGCGTTCAATACGCAGTAAAAGGTCAGGACAAATAGTAGACTTTTGGAAAGGAGGAAGCACAAATGGCAAAAGTAACAATGCTCAACATGGCAGGAGCTGAAGCCGGAACAATCGAACTTAGCGATGGTATTTTCGGAATCACTCCAAACGAAAACGCTGTTCACGCAGTAGTAAAAAACTACTTAGCTAACCAAAGACAGGGCACTCAGTCCGCAAAGACAAGAGGCGAAGTTAGAGGAGGCGGTAGAAAGCCTTTCAGACAAAAAGGAACAGGTCGTCACAGACAAGGTAGCTCAACAGACCCGTCACAGATCGGCGGCGGCGTTGTATTCGCACCGAAGCCTCGCGACTACAGATATACATTACCTAAGAAATTAAGAAGACTCGCAATGAAGTCTGCACTTTCCTCAAAGGTATTGGAGAACGAAATCATCGTACTGGATGAACTCAAATTTGAAGCACCGAAGACCAAAGAAATGGTCAAGGTTCTCGAAAATATCAAGGCAGGCAGAAAAGCTTTGATCATCATGGCTGAAAAGGACGAAAACGTAGTAAGATCCGCAGCCAACATTCCGGGAGTAAGAACTGCTCTCGTAGGAACAATGAACGTTTACGAAATCGTAAATCACGAAAGCTTCATCGTAACCCAGGAAGCGGTTAAGAAGATCGAGGAGGTGTACATCTAATGAAAACAGCATACGACATCATTTTGACACCTGTTATTTCGGAACAGTCCATGGACGTAGCCGTAGACAAAAAGTACACTTTCAAAGTAGCAACAGACGCAAACAAGACTCAGGTCAAGAAAGCTGTTGAAGAAATCTTCGGTGTTGAAGTAGCAAAAGTAAACATTATGAACTATGACGGTAAAATCAAGAGAATGGGAAGAAACGTGGGCAGAACCGCTGCTTACAAAAAAGCAATCGTAACACTTACTGCCGGCAGTAAGGAAATCGAATTCTTCCAAGGACTATAATATAGGAGGTTAAACAAATGGGAATTAGAAAATATAATCCAACTACTCCTGGTCTTAGAGGTATGACAGTTTCCACATTCGAAGAAATCACAACCTCAACGCCTGAAAAGTCCTTGACTGTAACGCTCAAAAAGCACGCAGGAAGAAACAACAGAGGCAAAATCACTGTTAGACATCAGGGCGGCGGCACAAGACCAAAATACAGAATCATCGACTTCAAGAGAACAAAAGACGATATTCCGGCAACCGTAAAGACTATCGAATACGACCCGAACAGAAGCGCAAACATTGCACTCCTTGTTTATGCGGACGGCGAAAAGAAATACATCCTTGCGCCAAAGGGACTTGCCGTAGGTCAGCAGGTTGTATCCGGACCGGAAGCCGACATCGTTATCGGAAACTCACTTCCGATCGCAAATATTCCGGTTGGTACGATCATTCACAACGTAGAGCTCAAGCCGGGCAAAGGCGGTCAGCTTGCAAGATCCGCAGGAAACGGCGCTCAGCTCATGGCAAAGGAGGGAGATTACGCACAGGTAAGACTTCCGTCCGGCGAAGTTAGAAAGATCAGCATGAGATGCAGAGCTACCATCGGCGAAGTAGGAAACGGCGACCACGCAAACATCCAGATCGGTAAAGCGGGCCGCAAGAGACACATGGGCGTAAGACCTACCGTAAGAGGTTCCGTAATGAACCCTAACGATCACCCACATGGCGGTGGTGAAGGCAGAGCACCTGTCGGCCGCAAGAGCCCGGTTACTCCTTGGGGTAAACCTGCTCTCGGATACAAGACGAGAAAGAAGAACAAACCTTCAAATCAATATATCGTAAAGAGAAGAAATGAAAAATAATAGGAAGGAGCAAAGATAATGGGTAGATCACTTAAAAAAGGTCCTTTCGTAAACGCTAAGCTGCTGAAAGCCATCGAAGAACTCAACGCAGCTAACGACAAGAAAGTTATCAAGACATGGTCAAGACCATCCACAATATTCCCGCAGATGGTGGGACACACGATTGCAGTGCATGACGGCAAAAAGCACGTTCCTGTGTACATCACAGAAGACATGGTAGGACACAGACTTGGAGAATTTGCTCCTACAAGAAACTACAGAGGTCACGCAGCTGACAAATCGTCAAAGGTAAAGAAATAAGAAAGGAGATAATGAGAAATGGAAGCAAAAGCAGTTTCTAAATACGTGAGAATGTCTCCTATCAAGCTGAAACCGATTACCGATTTGGTAAGAGGCAAGGACTTAAACGAGGCATTGAACATCTTGAAGTTCACCCCGGGCAAAGGTTCAGAAATCGTAGAAAAAGTTGTTAAATCAGCCGCAGCAAACGCTGAGAACAATTTCGATATGAATCCGGACAACTTATATGTTGCAGAAGTATATGCTAACCAAGGCCCGACCATGAAAAGATGGAGAGCCGGTTCACAAGGCAGAGCATCAATCATCTTAAAGAGATCGAGCCATGTAGGCGTGACTCTCAGAGAGAAAGAATAGGAGGTTCACTAATGGGTCAGAAAGTTAGTCCACATGGTTTGAGAGTGGGCGTTATAAAAGACTGGGATTCCAAATGGTATGCAGATAAAGCTAACTTTGCAGACTACCTTGTAGAAGACAACAAAGTAAGAGAATATGTAAAGAAAAAATTATATGTTGCCGGAGTTTCAAAGGTTCTTATTGAAAGAGCAGCAGAAAATAAAATCAGAGTCATCGTTCTTACCGCTAAGCCGGGCATGGTAATCGGAAGAGCCGGCGACGGAATCGAAGTTCTCAAGAACGACATCAAGAAGATGACAGGCAAGGAAGTTGAAATTTCCATCGAAGAAGTAAGAAGAGCAGAACTTGACGCACAGCTTACCGCAGAAAGCATCGCTCAGGCTCTTGAAAGACGTGTATCTTTCAGAAGAGCAATGAAGCAGGCTATCGGAAGAACCATGAAAGCAGGTTCAAAGGGTATCAAAGTTCTTTGCTCCGGAAGACTGGGCGGCGCTGAAATCGCAAGAAGCGAAAAATACAGCGAAGGCAACGTTCCGCTTCACACTTTGAGAGCAGACATCGACTACGGATTCGCAGAAGCCGATACCACATATGGCAAGATCGGCGTAAAGGTTTGGATCAACCACGGCGAAATCCTTGACAAGGGTCTGAAGAGCGCAGTTCCTGAAGAAAAGCGTGAAAAGAGAGAAAGAAGACCTAAAAAAGACGGCGAAAGACGCGAAAGAAGAAATGGCGGTGACAGACGCGAAAGACGCGAAAGAAGCGATCGTCAGGAAGCGCCAAAGGCTATAAATCCAAGAGTAAGAAAGACTCCTAAGGTTGAAGCAAAGCCGCAAGTTGAAGAACAAGTTGAAGCTGTAGAAGTTGCAGAAACAACTGAAGCATAAGCACACGGAAAGGAGGAACGAAAGCCATGTTAATGCCAAAGCGCGTTAAACGCAGAAGAGTTCACAGAGGAAGAATGAAAGGCGTTGCAACCAAAGGTAACACAATTACCTACGGAGCATACGGATTGGTTGCACAGGAATGTGGATGGATCACTTCTAATCAGATCGAGGCAGCGCGTATTGCGATGACAAGATCTATTAAAAGAGGTGGTAAAGTATATATCAAAATTTTCCCGCACAAGTCGGTTACCAAGAAACCTGCTGAAGTACGTATGGGTTCCGGTAAAGGTGCCCCTGAGTATTGGGTAGCGGTAGTTAAGCCGGGTAGAGTAATGTTCGAGATCGAGGGCGTATCCGAAGAAAAGGCAAGAGAAGCAATGAGACTTGCAGCTCACAAGCTCCCGGTTAAGTGCAAATTTGCCATCAAAGAAGAAGCAGCAAAGGGTGGTGAAGCATAATGGAATTGAAGAAAATGAGAGAAATGACAGCGGTTGAACTTAACACAGAACTTGCTAACATGAAGAAAGAGTTATTCAACTTGAGATTCCAGCATGTTACGGGACAGTTAGAAAACCCTGTAAAGATGAGAGAATTGAAGAAAGATATTGCTAGAGTAAAGACAATTCTTAGAGAAAAAGAATTACAGGCTTAGTAGAAAGGAGGATGTACTATGGCAGTTGAAAGAAATAGAAGAAAAACAAAAGTCGGCGTCGTTGTATCCGATAAGATGGATAAGACCGTAGTTGTTGCAATCGAAGACTTCGTAAGACATTCCCTTTACGGAAAAGCTGTAAAGAGAACCAAGAAAGTCAAGGCTCACGACGAAAACAATGAATGTCAAATCGGCGATAAAGTAAGAATTATGGAAACAAGACCTTTGTCAAGAGACAAGAGATGGAGACTTGTTAACATTATCGAAAAGGTTAAATAAAGGAGGCACCAAATCATGATTCAAACTGAAACTAGATTAAGAGTTGCTGACAATTCAGGTGCAAAAGAGCTTCTTTGTATTCGTATCCTGGGCGGTACTTCCCGTCAGTATGCGAACATCGGAGACGTTATCGTTTGTGCGGTTAAAGAAGCAACCCCAGGTGGCGTTGTAAAAAAAGGCGACGTTGTTAAGGCTGTAGTCGTTAGAACTAAGCATGGTGCCAGAAGATCAGACGGAAGCTATGTAAAGTTTGACCAGAACGCTGCGGTTATCATTAAAGATAAAGAAGATAAAAACCCGGTTGGAACTCGTATCTTTGGACCTGTTGCAAGAGAGCTTAGAGATAAGGGCTTCATGAAGATCGTGTCATTGGCACCGGAAGTACTGTAGGAGGTGTAAGGATGCGTATTAAGAAAGACGATATGGTAATGGTAATTACCGGTAAAGATAAAGGCAAACACGGCAAAGTACTTAAGGCAATGCCAAAGGAAAACAGAGTCGTAGTCGAGGGCGTAAACGTAGTTACAAAGCACGCAAAAGCTACGAGAAAAGCCGGCGCGGAAATCAAGCATTTCGAAGCACCTATCGACGCTTCCAACGTAATGCTTTATGACGCAAAAGCCAAAGAAGTTATCAAATTCGGTTACCAAGTTAAAGACGGTAAGAAAGTAAGAGTTTCCAAGAAAACTGGAAACGTAATCGACTAAGAAAGGAGGAGACGATTTTGACAGCAAGATTAAGAGAAACTTACAATAATGAAGTTTTCGGAGCATTAAAAGAAAAATTCCAATATAAAAACGTAATGGAAGTTCCTAAGCTCACAAAGATTACCATCAACATGGGTCTTGGCGAAGCAAAGGACAACGCAAAGGTTATGGAATCCGCAGTTGAAGAAATCGCTTTGATCAGCGGACAAAGACCGGTAGTTACAAAGGCAAAGAAGTCCATCGCAAACTTCAAAGTAAGACAGGGCATGCCTGTTGGCGCAAAGGTTACTTTAAGAGGAGACAATATGTATGAATTTGCTGATAAATTCTTCAATATCGCTCTTCCGAGAGTAAGAGACTTCAAGGGTGTTAGCAGAAACTCTTTTGACGGTAGAGGCAACTACTCTATGGGTATCAAGGAACAGTTAATCTTCCCTGAAATCAACTACGATAAGGTTGATACAATCAAAGGTATGAACATAGTATTTACAACAACGGCTAAAACAGACGAAGAAGCGGCTGCATTATTGGAGCTCTTAGGTATGCCGTTCGAGAAGTAAAAAAACTCAGAAGTGTAGCGGCTTCGCCGCAGGGAAGTTTTTATATAATTTCCTCGGCGCCGCTCGGAAATTATAGGAGGAATCGAGAATGGCAAAGACATCTCTCAAAGTGAAACAGGCGAGAAAACCTAAATATTCGACTCGCGCATATACCAGATGCAGACTTTGCGGAAGACCACATTCCGTACTTAGAAAGTATGGTATCTGCCGTATCTGTTTTAGAGAGCTTGCTTATAAAGGAGAAATTCCGGGCGTAAGAAAAGCAAGCTGGTAAAAATTATGAAAGGAGAAACACTGTAATGACAATGACAGATCCTATAGCGGATATGCTAACAAGAATCAGAAATGCCAACACTGTAGGTCATGAAACTGTTGAAATTCCGGCGTCAAAAATGAAAAAAGCGATTGCCGAAATTTTGAAAGAAGAAGGCTACATTGCGGATTTCGAAGTTATAGAAGACGACAAGCAAGGTATGATCAAAGTTACAATGAAATACGGCGCTAACAAAGAGAAAGTAATTTCAGGAATTAAGAAAATTTCAAAGCCGGGTCTCAAGGTTTATGCCAAGGCAGGAGAAGTGCCAAAGGTACTGGGAGGTCTTGGAATCGCCATCGTTTCCACATCAAAGGGAATCGTAAGCGACAAAGAAGCCAGAAAACTGGGCGTTGGCGGCGAAGTAATCTGTTATGTATGGTAGGAGGAACAAAAAATGTCTAGAATAGGTAGAAAACCTGTAGTTGTTCCTGCCGGCGTAGAAGTTTCCGTAGACGCAAATAACGTTGTTACGGTAAAAGGCCCGAAAGGACAATTATCAGAACAAATCAGCAAGTTAATCAAGGTTGAGGTAGCAGAGGGCGAAGTACTGGTTTCCAGAGACTCCGACGCAAGAGAAGAAAGATCTCAGCACGGACTTGCAAGAACATTGATCAACAATATGGTATTAGGCGTAACTCAAGGTTTTGAAAAGAAGCTCCAGCTGGTAGGCGTTGGATACAAAGCCGAAAAGAAGGGCGACACTTTGGTAATGAGCCTTGGATACTCCCATCCTGTAGAATTAAAAGACCCTGAGGGAATCACAACGGAATGTCCGTCAGCAACAGACATCACCGTAAAGGGTATAGATAAAGCAGTTGTCGGAAATTATGCGGCTAACATCAGAGCATGGAGAAGTCCGGAACCTTATAAGGGCAAGGGTATCAAGTATGCTGATGAATATATCCGCAGAAAAGAAGGCAAAGCAGGCGCTAAATAAGGGGAAAGGAGTGAATTAAAATGGCAAAAGTAAGCAGAAATGACAAGCGTGTTAAAAGACACGAAAGAGTAAGAAAAAACCTTTTTGGAACTCCTGAAAGACCAAGACTTTGCGTTTACAGATCAAACAAGAACATCTCAGCTCAGGTGATTGACGATGTAAACGGAGTTACTTTAGTATCCGCTTCTTCACTGGACAAGGAACTCAAAGGTGAAGTTGGTTACGGCGGAAACAAAGAAGCAGCTAAAAAGGTCGGCGAAGCCCTTGCAAAGAGAGCGCTCGCAAAGGGTATCGAAGAAGTATGCTTTGACAGAGGCGGCTTCCTGTACCACGGAAGAGTTGCAGAACTGGCAGCAGGCGCTCGTGAAGCAGGATTAAAATTCTAACAGGAGGAAAAAGGAATGCGTAATATCGTTGATGCATCCAAGCTTGACTTGAAATCGACTATCGTTAATATCAGAAGAGTAGCAAAGACTGTTAAAGGCGGTAGAAACATGAGATTCAGCGTAACCGTAGTAGTCGGCGACGGCAACGGATATGTAGGCGTTGGTCTTGGAAAGTCTCAGGAAATTCCTGAAGCCGTAAGAAAAGCTGAAGAAGATGCAAAGAAGAATTTAATATATGTTCCGACAGTAGGAACAACAGTACCTCACAGAAACTTAGGCGTTTTCGGCGCAGGCAGAGTTCTCATCATGCCGGCTGCCCAAGGTACCGGAGTAATCGCAGGTTCATCTGTTCGTACAGTGCTTGAAGCTGCGGGTATCAAAGACGTAAGAGCGAAATCCATCGGCTCCAACAATACAGGAAACATGGCTTATGCAACACTCGAAGGCTTAAAGGGTATGATGACTGTAGAAAAGGTTGCTAAGCTCAGAGGAAAAACAAAAGAAGAAATCTTAGGATAGGAGGATATGCGAAGATGGCAAAAATGATTAAAATCACTTTAACAAAGAGCACAATCGGCGCTTCCCCTAAACAGAGAAAAGTTGTTGAAGCGTTAGGACTCAAAAAGATGCACCATTCAGTAGAATTAGCAGACACACCGCAGACTCGCGGCGCGGTAGCTAAGGTGTCACATCTTGTAACGGTTGAAGAATTATAGGAGGTGCGCTTAGATGAAATTACATGAATTAAGAGCAGTACCGGGTTCCACTAAGGAACGCAAGAGAAGAGGCCGCGGTCACGCTACCGGACAAGGTACGACAGGCGGCAGAGGTATGAACGGTCAAAATTCAAGATCCGGCGGCGGCGTTCGTCTGGGCTTTGAAGGTGGTCAGATGCCTTTATACAGAAGATTACCAAAGAGAGGTTTCACAAACATTTGGGGGACCGAATACACCATCGTAAATGTTGAGGACTTAAACAAGTTCGAAGCAGGTACGGTTGTAAATCAGGCGGCGCTTGAAGAAGCAGGAGTTGTTAAACAGGTCAAGGACGGAATCAAAATCCTTGGCGAAGGAGAAATCAAAGTTGCGTTGACAGTTCAGGCTAACAAATTCAGCAAGACTGCCGCAGAAAAGATTGAGGCTGCTGGAGGAAAGGCAGAGGTGATTTAAGATGGGTATGTTAAAGACTATTGCTCAAGCTTGGAAAGTTGCGGAAATCAGAAGCAAAATGATTTTCACCCTCCTCATGCTCGTAGTGTTCAGAATCGGATCTAACATTCCGGTTCCGAACATCAACAGAAGCGTGCTCAGTGAGATGTTCACCGGCGAAACGGGACTTTTCGATTTGTTCGACCTGTTCTCCGGCGGTTCTTTCAGTAACTTTACAATTTTTGCATTGAGTATTACTCCATACATCACTGCATCAATCATCGTTCAGTTGCTCACAATCGCATTTCCGTATTTTGAAAGACTTGCGAAAGAGGGCATGGAAGGCAGAAAGAAAATGGCTCAAATCACCCGTTATATGACGGTGGCTTTGGCGCTGATTCAGGCAATCGGTCTTACGGTAGGTCTTTTCAGACAGGCTGTGGTTGACAAGAGCGTATTTTCAATCATCGTTGTGGTATTGGTACTGACCGCAGGAACTGCGTTCCTCATGTGGCTGGGCGAGCAGATTAACGAAAGAGGCGTTGGAAACGGTATTTCACTTCTCATCTTCGGCGGAATCGTGGCAAGAATCCCAAGCGGAATCAGAACGGTTGTAACCGGATATCAGGGCGGCTCCTTGTCCCTTGTAACGATTATTATTTTCATAATCGCAGCGGTATTTGTAACTGCCGGCGTTGTTCTCATCCAGGAGGGTCAGAGAAGAATCCCTGTACAGTACGCAAAGAGAGTTGTAGGAAGAAAGATGTACGGCGGACAGTCCACCCACATTCCTATCAAGGTGAATCAGGCGGGCGTAATTCCGATCATCTTCGCTTTGTCGATTTTGCAGTTCCCGCTTACCATCACATACTTCATGTCCCAGGACAATGCTTTCAGCGTATGGGTTACCAAGTGGCTTTCGCCGTCGGGAAATCCGGGAGTTTGGGTTTACGGAGTGCTTAACATCGTGCTTATCATCTTCTTCACATACTTCTACACGGGTATCACATTCAATCCGAACGAAGTTGCGAATAACATGAAAGCTAACGGAGGATTCATTCCGGGAATCAGACCGGGCAAGGCAACCGAAGACTATTTGAACAAAGTAATGTCGAGAGTTACAATCGTGGGAGCTATTTTCCTTGCTCTTATCGCAACCCTGCCTACAATCTTAGGCGTTATGGTTCCGACACTCAAGGGAATCCATTTCGGCGGAACATCGCTGCTCATCGCAGTAGGCGTTGCACTCGATACGGTAAGACAACTTGAAAACCAGATGCTCATGAGAAATTATCAAGGTTTCTTAAAATAAAAAAGGGAGATGAGTAAAATGCTTAGAACTATATTATTAGGGCCTCCCGGAGCAGGAAAAGGAACCCAGGCAGTTAAGATCGTCGAAAAATACGAAATTCCGCATATTTCGACTGGAGATATTTTCAGAGAAAACATCAAGAACGGAACCGAGCTTGGCAAGAAAGCGCAGGAGTACATGAACAAGGGCGAACTTGTTCCGGACGATTTGGTAGTTGAAATCGCGACCACAAGACTTCTTGCAGACGACTGCAAAAACGGCTTCCTCCTTGACGGATTTCCGAGAACCGTTTATCAGGCTGAGAAGCTTGATGAATTCTTGGCTGCACACGATTCCAAGATCGACAAGGTTTTGGATATCGCGGTGGAAAAGGAAGAACTTATTACGAGACTTACGGGAAGACGGGTCTGCAAGGCTTGCGGCGCCAGCTTCCATGTAGTAAACATTCCGCCTAAAAAAGAGGGCGTTTGCGACTACTGCGGCGGCGAGCTTTTCCAGAGAGCCGATGACAACTTGGAAACGGTTACAAACAGAATCGACGTTTACGAAGCGCAGACAATGCCTCTCATCGAGTATTATGAAAATGCAGGAACACTTGCGCACATCGACGGCAGTACCGGACTTGACAATGTGTTTGCTGACATCGTAAAAGCTTTAGGGGAATAGTAATGATTATCATCAAATCAAAACAGGAGCTTGATTTAATGCGGGAAGCCGGAAAAGTTTGCGGATTTATCCTCAGGGAAATTCCGAAATTTATAAAACCCGGCCTCTCGACACTAGAAATAGACCGTTTTGTTGAAAAAACAGTGCGTGAGCATGGAATGACCGCCGCCGAAAAGGGTTACTGCGGCTATCCGGCAAGCGTATGCGTTTCAATAAATGATGAGGTCGTTCACGGGATTCCGAGCAAAAAACGCCATCTGAGAGAAGGCGACATAGTCAGCTGCGACCTTGTGGTCGAATACAAAGGATATATGGCGGACGCCGCAAGGACTTATCCCGTAGGGGAAGTAAGCCCTGAGGCAATGCATCTGATAGAAACGGCGGAGCGGGCGTTCTATAACGGAATCGCCTATGCAAAAGCCGGAAACAGATTGTATGACATCTCTCATGCGATCCAAGAAACCGTGGAGGGCGAAGGCTACGGAGTAATCCGGGACTTCGTGGGACACGGAATCGGAAGCAAGATGCACGAAGATCCGCAGATTCCGAATGTGGGGAAAGCCGGAAAAGGTCCCAGACTCCAGCCGGGAATGACACTAGCAATCGAGCCGATGATCACCCAGGGAACATGGGAAATCGACGTTCTGGAAGATGACTGGACGGCGGTTACACTCGACGGCGGACTTGCGGCACACTATGAAAATACGGTTATTATCACTGATGGTGAGCCGGAATTGCTTACCTTATAAAGAACAAAAGGAGATGTATTTATGGCGAAAAAAGACGTCATTGAAGCAGTCGGGACAGTTGTTGACGCGCAGCCGAACGCAATGTTCAAAGTCAAATTAGACAACGGTTTTGAAGTGCTTGCACACATTTCAGGCAAAATCAGAATGAATTATATCAGGATTCTTCCCGGCGATAAGGTAAAGGTGGAGCTTTCCCCTTATGACCTCACCAGAGGGAGAATTACATGGAGAGATAAAGGTTAGGAGGATAAAAATGAAAGTAAGAGCTTCCGTAAAACCTATCTGCGAAAAGTGCAAGGTTATCAAGAGAAACGGCAAAGTTATGGTTATCTGTGAGAACCCGAAGCACAAGCAGAAACAAGGTTGATTTAAGTCAGTATGGGCAAGGCGGGCATTTACCGGGAGGCTCGCCAAAAAAGCCCTTTCAAAAATTAAAGAAGATCCTGTCTATATCGCCACCCGGACGGCGACGGAAGATAGGGGAAGGAGAAAAATATGGCTCGTATAGCCGGTGTTGACTTACCAAGAGAAAAAAGAGTAGAAATAGGCCTTACCTATATCTACGGAATTGGCAGACCAACTTCACTTGCTATCTTGGAAAAAGCAGGCGTAAATCCAGACACAAGAGTTAAGGATTTAACCGAAGATGAAGCAGGTAAAATCAGAAGAATTATCGACGAAGAATACTTAGTAGAGGGTGATTTGAGAAGAGAAGTTTCTCTTAACATCAAGAGACTCATGGAAATCGGCTCCTACAGAGGTATTCGTCACAGAAGAGGACTTCCTGTAAGAGGTCAGAAAACCAAGACAAACGCCAGAACTCGCAAGGGTCCGAAGAAGACCGTAGGCAGAAAGAAAAAGGCGACTAAGTAAGAAGGAGGTAGGAAAAAATGGCTAAGACTGTAAAGAAAACAGTTAGAAAAAAGAAAAGAGAACGCAAGAATATTGAAAAAGGCCAGGCGCATATCCAATCCACCTTTAACAATACTTTGGTTACTCTTACAGATATGAGCGGCAACGCCCTTTCATGGTCGTCCGCAGGTTCCCTTGGATTCAAGGGTTCGAGAAAATCCACACCGTTCGCGGCTCAGATGGCGGCAGAAGAAGCTGCTAAGGGAGCTATGGAACATGGCTTAAAGACTGTAGAAGTTTATGTAAAGGGACCGGGCTCCGGCAGAGAAGCGGCAATCAGAGCGCTTCAGACAGCAGGACTTGAAATCACTCTGATCAGAGATATCACACCGATTCCGCATAACGGATGCAGACCGCCGAAGAGAAGAAGAGTATAGGAAAGGAGGAGTAATTTAAATGGCAAGATATACAGAAGCAAACTGCAAACTGTGCAGAAGAGAAGGTCAAAAGCTTTTCTTAAAAGGTGAAAGATGCTACAGCGGCAAATGCGCACTCGAGAAGAGAAATTACGCTCCCGGACAGCACGGTCAGGCAAGAAAGAAAGTGTCCGACTATGGTCTTCAGCTGAGAGAAAAGCAAAAAGCAAAGAGATTCTACGGAATGCAGGAAACTCAGTTCAGAAACTTATTCGACAAAGCTGCTAAGAAGCAGGGCAAGACAGGTGATAACCTCCTGATTTTGCTTGAAACAAGACTTGATAACGTTGTTTTCAGACTTGGCTTTGCGGCTTCCAGAAAAGAAGCAAGACAGCTTGTAACTCACGGGCACTTCACCGTAAATGGCAAGAAGGCTAACATTCCGTCGATGGAAGTTAAAGCCGGCGATGTTGTTGCGGTAAAGGCTAAGAGCCAGAGCTCGCCGAAGTTCAAAGAAATCAAGGAAATGTCAATCACAGTGCCTAGCTGGATGACAGTTGACGTTGATAAATTAGAAGGTAAAGTTGTAACTCTGCCGAACAGAGACGAAATCGACACTCCGATCGCAGAGCACTTGATCGTCGAGTTGTATTCCAAGTAAGAACCTGTCAAGAGGCGGGTAGTATTTGTTTCACAAATCTCCACCCTCAAGCTCTTGACAGAACCTTGTTACGGGATGTAGCCTGAAGTCTACACCCGTAATAACACACCTGCAAGAGGCGGGTAGTGCCTCAAGATAAGTTATTGCGAAACTTGGAATAAGAAGGAGGTTTTTTTAGTGATCGAAATCGAAAAACCAACAATCAATAAATATATTGATGAAGATGGAAACTACGGCAAGTTCGTAGTAGAGCCTTTGGAAAGAGGTTACGGTACAACTCTTGGCAACGCACTCAGAAGAATTCTTCTCAGCTCGCTTCCGGGAGCGGCAGTCACATCAGTAAAAATCGACGGAGTACTTCACGAGTTTTCAACAATACCGGGAGTAAAGGAAGATGTCACGGAAATCATCCTCAACCTTAAAAAACTTGCAATAAGATTAAACGGAGAAAGCACAAAGAGAGTTATCATCAATGCGGTTGGTCCGAAAGAAGTAACCGCGGCTGATATCATCGGCGACTCCGACATCGAGATTTTCAATCCGGATTTGCACATCGCAACTCTGGAAGAAAGCGCGACGCTTGTAATGGAAGTTAATCTTGCAAGAGGTAGAGGTTATGTCCCTGCGGAAATGAATAAAACCGAGAACACACCGATTTCGGTGATTCCGGTGGATTCTATCTACACTCCTGTAAGAAAAGTTAATTTCACGGTAGAAAACACCAGAGTCGGTCAGGTAACCGACTACGACAGACTGGTGCTTGAGATCTGGACAGACGGCTCAATCACGCCTGATGAGGGAGTTTCCATAGGAGCAAAGATTATGCAGGAGCACCTTAACCTGTTTATCCAGCTCACCGACATCACCGGAGCTATGGAAATCATGGTTGAAAAGGAAGAAGACCAGAAGGAAAAGGCTCTCGAAATGACCATTGAGGAGCTTGAGCTTTCGGTTCGTTCCTTCAACTGTCTAAAGAGAGCGGCAATCAATACCGTAGAAGAGCTTACGCAGAAGTCAGAGGATGACATGATGAAGGTTAGAAACCTCGGAAAGAAATCCCTTGATGAAGTAAAAGCGAAACTTGAAGAACTGGGACTCGGTTTAAAGCCGAGTGACGAATAGAACTTGCAATGAAAGGAGAATCTTAAAATGCCAGGATACAGAAAACTGGGCAGACCTTCGGCTCACAGAAAATCCATGCTGAGAAACCTTGTAACTGATTTGTTCAGAGAAGGAAGAATCCAGACTACGGATTGCAGAGCAAAGGAAGCCGGAAGACAAGCAGAAAAGTTGATTACTTTGGCAAAACGCGGTGATCTTCACGCAAGAAGACAGGTGCTTGCATACGTTTTTGATGAAACGGTTGTAACCAAGCTCTTTGAAGAAATCGCGCCTAAGTATGAAGACAGAAACGGCGGATATACAAGAATTCTTAAGTTAGGACCTCGTCAGGGCGACTGCGCTGAAGTTGTTTTCTTAGAATTAGTATAAGAATATAAGCTGAAATAAAAGGCTGCTCAGCCGGCGGGAAACCGCTTGCGGGGCGGTCTTTTTTTGTGAATTAAATGAGGCAAAAAAGGCGAAGATGATTCCATGGAAAGACGATTTGTGGTATACTAGAAAGCAAATAAAAACAGTGATTAGAGGGGAAGATATGGGGAAAGGTACGATTGCTTTCGGCGCTTCCGCCGCTCTTATCGCAGCGGTTATGCTGACGGTGCGCTACGCGGTGAGACTGGGAATAGACAAAGACGCAGGCTTTGACAAGATTGCAGGTTCGGACCCTGAGGTGCGGGCAGGCTGGGACAGCTATGATACCCAAATCGACGAGAGTGCGAAAGGCTTGCGGAACCTTACGGGGGAAAACCTGTGGATGAGGAGCTTCGACGGACTTATGCTGCACGCAAAGCTTTCACGCCATGAAACGGGGAAATCTTTTGCCGAGGATAAAGGAGCGGGAGTTTCAGAGTGGGACGTGTCGCGACCTGCTGGAGTTGTCATACTTTCTCCCGGCTACAGATGCTCCGTTTATAGGGACTTCTGCGGAATTGCGGAGGAACTTTTTGAAAAGGGCTACGACCTGCTCTTTGTGGACCACAGAACCCAAGGAAAGAGCGAAGGAAAATATATATGCTTCGGGCAGAGCGAGGCGAAGGATATCGCGGCGTGGAGCAAATTTATCGAAGAAAAATACGATTCAGAAGTACCGTTTTATCTGTATGGTGTTTCCATGGGAGCCACGACGGTTATGCTGGCGGCGGGAGAGGAAATTTCAAATCGTGTAAAGGCGATAGTCGCCGATTGCGGATTTACCAGCGCGGAGGAGATTGTAAAGCACATGATAAGAAAGGTTTTGCATCTTCCGGCTTTTCCCCTGTATAGTCTTGTGGACAGAGAATTCCGCAGAAAGACCGGCTGCACTTTCAGCCGCAGCACCGTTCCGGTGCTGGCTGAAAGCGCCTTGCCGATTCTGTTCATACACGGCAAGGCGGACGGCTTCGTGTATCCGTGGATGAGCGAAAAAAATTACGAAGCCGCTGCAGCCGGTCCGGGCGACAAGCGCCTGCTCATGATAGAGGGAGCAAACCACGCCCAGAGCTACCTGAAGGCAAGAAAAACGGTAAGCTCCGCAATATTTGATTTTTTAGAAAGCCACAGATAAGCCTGCGGGCGATTCTTAGAGATTTATCATACGAGGAGAAGACAACATGAACTTAGAACACTTAAACCCACAGCAACAGGAGGCGGCTCGGCACATAGACGGCCCTCTGCTCATACTGGCGGGAGCCGGCAGTGGCAAAACCGCCACCATGACCCACAGAATCGCATATTTGATAGAAAACGGCGTAAGCCCCTACGAAATCCTTGCTGTGACCTTTACCAACAAGGCGGCGGGGGAGATGCGTCAGCGTGTGGAAAAACTGGTAGGCCGCTGCCCCGGAATGTGGATTTTGACTTTCCACGCCATGAGCCTTAGAATTTTGCGGGAACACGGAGAGCTTGCGGGCTACGAAAAGAATTTCGTAGTATACGACACCGTGGATCAAAAAACGCTGATAAAAAACATAATGAAAGAGCAGAATATTGACGCGAAAACTTTTCCACAGGTCTATCTTTCTTCGGTTATAAGCAAGCAAAAGGAAGCCGACATTTCGCCGGAGGAGTATCTTGAAATGAGCGGCGGCGAGTTCAAGAACAAGGTAATTTACAATGTTTACAGCGCCTATCAGCGGGAACTGCGAAAGAACAACGCCATGGACTTTGACGACCTGCTTCTCAACGCATTTCACGTGCTGAAAAAAAGTTCGGAGGTTTTGTCGGGCTATCAGTCCCGCTTCCGCTACATAATGGTGGACGAGTATCAGGACACGAACCACTTGCAGTACGAGATCATCAGACTCCTTGCAAGCGCCCACAGAAACCTCTGCGTGGTGGGAGACGACGACCAGTGCATTTACCAGTGGCGAGGGGCGGACATACAGAATATTCTGGACTTTGAAAAAGACTTCCCCGACGCAAAGGTCATCAAGCTGGAACAAAACTATCGCTCCTACGGCAATATTTTGGCGGCGGCTCATTCCGTCATCAAGAACAATCGGGGCAGAAAGCAAAAGAAACTCTGGACTTCAAAGGAAGCCGGAGACAAAATCGTATATAGGCGATGCGACAGCGACAAGGAAGAAGCCCAATACATAGCCCAGGAAATCGACCTTTTGAAAGGGAAAAACCACAGCTACGACGACTTTGCCATTCTTTACAGAACCAACGCCCAGTCAAGGCTCTTTGAGGACGCACTGAAAAGGCGGGACATTCCGTATCAGATTTTGTCGGGATTCAGCTTCTACGACCGCAAGGAAACCAAGGATATGATATGCTATATGCGGCTTGTAGCAAATCCCGCAGACGACCTTGCGCTGAAACGTGTGATCAATGAGCCGAAACGGGGAATCGGAGCCACGACTCTGGGGAAATTAGAGGCATTGGCAAGGGTAAGAGGCGAATCCCTGTTTGACACCCTCACGGACGGCGAGATTTTGCACAGCCTGCCTTCAAAAGCGGTGGAGCCGGTGCGAGCAATGATGGAGGTGCTGCTCCTTTGCAGACAGGAAAAAGAAAACCTCAGAGTTTCGGACATATATGACAACCTGTTGGTGCGGACGGGCTACATGAAAGCCTTGGAAAACGAGAAAACCCAGGAGGCAGAGGGAAGAATCGAAAACCTGATGGATTTCAAATCGTTTATTTACGATTATGAAGAAGAAAAGGCGAAGGCAGGCGAGGCGGCGAGCCTCGAAGAGTTTTTAGAAAAAGTTGCCACGAACAGCGACGCGGACAAATACGACGAGGCGGCAGGCAAGGTCACGCTGATGACCATGCACAGCGCAAAGGGACTAGAATTTCCTATCGTATTTCTGCCGGGACTGGAAGACGGGCTTTTTCCGGGACACAGAGCCATGGATTCCGAATCCGCCATGGAAGAAGAACGCAGGCTTTGCTATGTGGGCATGACCAGAGCCGAGGAGAGGCTTTTCCTCACAAGCGCCGCTTACAGAGTCATGTACGGACGGGGCGACTACACGCGGGAATCCATATTTTTGCGGGAGGTGGACAGCTCGCTGCTGGACGAGGCGGGGGACACGGTTTTTGTTGCAGGCAGAAGAACCCAAAACAGGGTCGGCGTGGGTACCGGAAGCTTCGACGGCTTTGCATCCCCGGCATTCTCGCCTTTTGGCAGCACGACTCGGGAAAACAGCAGGTTCTACGATCCTCTAAAATATGCAAAAAAAGCGGCGAAAGAAACCGCAAGGGGTGCAGGAGGACAGAACTTTGCGGTGGGCGATCGGGTTTTCCACGGAAAATTCGGAAGCGGCATGGTAATCGAAACAGACGACAAAACCCTCACGATTATTTTTGACGAAGCGGGCCGCAAAAAAATGGCAAAGGGCATCGCACCTTTGAAAAAAATATAGAGACATACGAGATATACAAAGCATGAGAAACAAGGGAGACGTATAGTACAAATGGAAAGAATGAAAGAACTCATTGGGCTGCTTAACGAAGCGGCGAAGGCATATTATCAGGAAAGCAGAGAAATCATGTCAAACTACGAGTATGACAGGCTCTACGACGAACTGACGGAACTGGAAAAAAAGACCGGGATCACCCTTTCCGGCAGCCCCACCATTCGCGTGGGCTACGAAGTCCTTTCCGAACTTCCCAAAGAAAAGCACCCGAGGAAGATGCTTTCGCTGGATAAGACCAAAGACGTTTCCCAGCTCGTCTCCTGGCTCGGAGAAAAGGCAGGCGTCCTTTCATGGAAACTGGACGGTCTTACCATCGTGCTGACATACGAAAACGGAAAGCTTGCCAAGGCGGTAACCAGAGGAAACGGCGAAATCGGCGAAGTAATCACGGCAAATGCCAGAACCTTTGAAAATCTCCCACTTACGATAGATTTCAAAGGACAGCTCATCATCAGAGGCGAGGCGGTTATTTCCTACGCAGACTTTGAAAAGATAAACGAAGAGATTACCGATGAGGGAGCAAAATACAAGAATCCCAGAAACCTCTGCTCAGGCTCGGTACGCCAGCTTAACAACGAAATCACCGCGAAGAGACACGTGCGTTTCTTTGCATTTGCGTTGGTATCGGCGGAAAACACAGAGTTTGTCACCCGAAGCGAGCAGTTTGACTGGCTTTCGGAGCGTGGATTTCAGGCAGTGGAGCATAGGAATGTTACGGCGGAAACGCTTCCTGCTGCGGCTTCAGACTTCGAGGCAAAAATCCCGGAAAACCCCATTCCGTCAGACGGTCTTGTGCTGAGCTACGACGATATAGAATACGGCCGTGCCTTGGGGGAAACAGCGAAATTTCCACGGGATTCCATCGCTTTCAAATGGCAGGACGAAATCAAAGAAACCACCCTTACCGAAATTGAGTGGAGCGCTTCGAGGACGGGGCTTATCAATCCGGTTGCCATCTTCGAGCCTGTGGAACTTGAGGGAACCACGGTTAGCCGGGCTTCGGTGCATAATATCAGCGTCATGCGGGAGCTGGGACTTGGGCTCGGTGACAGAATCACGGTCTACAAGGCGAACATGATTATTCCCCAGATCGCCGAGGACCTTACCGGTTCAAACAATATTGAGATTCCGAAAAACTGTCCGGTATGCGGCGGACTTACCCAGATAAAGGCGGATAACGGCGTGGAGACCCTTGTATGCCCGAATCCGGAATGTCTCGCAAAGCAGATCAAGAGCTTTACCCATTTTGTGTCGAGGGACGCCATGAATATCGAGGGACTTTCGGAAATGACCATCGAAAAGCTCATCGCCCGCGGGTTCATAAAAGAACTTTCGGATATCTTTCACGTTGAAAAATATAAAGAGGAAATCATAGAAATGGAAGGCTTCGGCGAAAAATCCTTTGAAAACCTGAAAAATTCCGTTGAAAATGCCAGAAATACAGATCTTGCGCGGTTCCTTTACAGCCTCGGCATACCGAACATCGGCACGGCAAACGCTCGGCTGATCGCCCGGTTTTGCGAGAACAAATGGGAGCGGGCGGAGGCTTTGACAAAGGAAGAACTGCTTTCCATCGACGGAATAGGGGAAATCATGGCAGAGGCTTTCCTTGCGTTTTTTGCAGATGCGGGCAATAAAAAGATCATAAGCGACCTTTTGCGGGAGGTTCACCTTGACGAGAGCTTCGAGGCGGCGGGAACGGCGCTGGCAGGGAAAACCTTTGTAATCACAGGCTCCCTGAACCATTACGATAATCGGGAGGCGCTAAAGGCTGAGATCGAGCGAGCTGGCGGCAAGGTGGCAGGCTCCGTCAGTGCAAAGACCTCGTACCTGATAAATAACGACGTCAATTCTACCTCAGGGAAAAATAAAAAAGCACGGGAGCTGGGGATTGAAATAATCGACGAAGATACTGTTATGGACTGGCTCAGGGCTTAACCTGAAAAGTTTAGCGAGAATTAAAGGGCTTGATAAAAGGCTTTTGCGGAGGTGCAAAATGAACGAAAAAGCAAATGCAAATCAAATGCAAAATAAAAACCGGACAATCCGGAGGCTTACCCTTTCGGACATAGATGGCTATCTGGAGGTTTACCTGAACGCATATCCGGCGTACAAGGAACTTGACGATGAATGTCGGGAAAAATACAGAAAAAAAGCCACACTGGAAATCAGCGAAAACAAGGAAGTTATCCATATGGGAATGCTTGAGGGCGGCAAGGTGATTGCAATAATGAAAGTTGTACATTTTTCCCTAAATCTTTTCGGCAAGATGCAGCCGGCGCTGGGGCTTATGGCGCTGGGAGTTCACCCGCTGTACAAGAAACAGGGAGTAGCCCTTGCAATGATACGGGAGTTTGAGAAAATTGCCCTTGAAGAGGGGGCGACTGTCACGATGCTGCTTCCATTTAATATTCCGTTCTATCGCAGGATGGGATACGGCTTCGGCGGCAGGCTTGAAGAATATCACATTCCAACCGGCGGGCTTCCTAAGGTAAAAACAGCCGACATGGAGCATTTGCGCTTTTTGTCCATGGAGGACTTGCCGGCGGTTTTGGAGTGCCACAGAGCATTTGTAAGGGCAAATCACGGAATGGTAGACAAATTTGAAGAAGAAATCCGCGGAATGCAGTCTGATTCTCAGGTTTTCCGAATCGGATATGAGGAAAATGGACGTCTCAGAGGCTACCTTGCGTGGCGTTACCGGGAGGCAAGCGACGTGAACTACACCCAGGTCTGCATGTCGGTGGAGGAAATGGTCTACGAAAACGGGGAGATCCTCAGAGCCATGCTGGGCTTTGTGAGAAATCAGGCGGAACTGTGCCAGACCGTGATTTTGCGCAGCGGCGAGCCGGACTTCATTCATCTGATAGAAGACCCTCAAGATATTTCTAAGAATTACATAGACTTCGGCTTCCTGCAAACCAATGTGGCGGCGGTTGGTACCATGTTCAAAATCATCAACCCAGAAAAGTTTATCGCAGATACGGGATACAGAAAATTTCCTAAAGTATGTAAAAATGCAGAGGAAAAAGGCAGCAAAGACGACAAATTTACGGTTAAATTCCAATACGAAAGGGAATTGGAACATAGTGAGGAAGCCGTGAGCGTTGCCTTTGAAAATGGCACATGGCAGATTGCCAAAGGCGGCGAGGCTGATGTTACGGTGGAACTGCGGCAGGGAACATTCGCCTCTATCCTGATGGGTTCTGCGGACATTTCGGCGATGGTTCGCCTTGGCGGTGCAAAAATCAGCAACATCGCAAAGCTTTCGGAGCTGGAAGCCCTGCTGACATACCCGCAACGCCCTTGGTGCAATTCCGACTATTGACCCCCGGCACATTTTGTGCTACAATACTTAAAGATTGAATTGCCTTTAAAGAGCTTCGCCCGGCATGGTTTGGGTCCTGCGCAATGGGATGCCGTGAACCTTGTCAGGTCCGGAAGGAAGCAGCAATAAGCGGAAGTTCTTATGTGCCGCAGATTAGCCTTCTCCAACGCCTCGCGCGGCTCTTTAAGGGCAATTTTTTCGATAATGGGAGGAAATTATGTATACTGCGCTTTACAGAGCCGAAAGACCCGAAGTTTTCGACGAAATTTTGGGTCAGGAACACGTTGTGAAAATTTTGAAGCACCAGATTGCATCGGATACGGTGGGGCACGCATATCTTTTTTGCGGTACCCGGGGAACCGGCAAAACCACCATGGCGCGAATTCTCGCAAAGGGCGTGAACTGCACGGCTCCCGACATAGAGGGAAGACCCTGCGGCGAGTGCGCAAACTGCAAGGCGATAAGCCAGGGCAATTTTATGGACGTAATCGAAATCGACGCAGCCTCAAATAACGGTGTGGAGAACATTCGTGAACTCAGAGAAAGCGTCAAATATCCACCGGCAATAGGTCGCAGAAAAGTATACATAATCGACGAGGTTCATATGCTCTCAACCGGAGCCTTCAACGCGCTGCTAAAAACCCTTGAAGAACCGCCGGAAAACGTAATGTTCATTCTGGCTACCACGGAGCCTCAGAAACTGCCTGCGACGATCCTTTCGCGGTGCCTCAAATTTGACTTTAAGCGGGTGCCGCTGAATCTCATAATGAACGGCATGAAGCGGATTTGCGCTGACAAGGGCGTCGAGATTTCCGAGAGTGCCCTGAGACTTGTGGCAAACTGTGCGGACGGCTCGGTGCGGGACGGACTAAGCATACTCGATCAGGTGCTTGCCTCAGGCGAAAAGAACATATCCCGTGATGACGTGCTGGAATACATAGGAACGGCGGGGGAGGAGTTTTTTATTGAGCTTACCGAAAAAGTTTCCCTCAGAAACGTTTCGGAGGCGCTGCTTCTGCTCGACACGGCTTTGGCAGACGGAAAAGACGTCAGAAGTCTCATGAGGGACTGGACGGCCCACTATCGAAATCTTATGATTGCCAAGTTCGTGAAAAACGCCGAAGAACTTTTAAATATGTCTGCGGAAAATATCCAAAAGATCAAACAGCAAAGCGACCACATTTCTATGGAGGAGATAAACGACGCAATTTTGAAGCTTTCAAGGGCGATAAACGAGGCGAGATGGTCAACCCAGCCGAGGATTCTGCTGGAACTTGCCCTTGTAAACATCGCTTCGGGACTTTCCGAGACGGCAGCTCCGGCAGAGGTGCGGCGAAATCCCCAAAGACCTGCGGTTCAGGTAGCAAACCATGGAGTGAAGTCGCCTAAAGAACCGGCAGAAACGCCGGCAAAGCAGCATAATCCGGCGAAGGAAGAACCAAGATTTACCGCGGCGGAACAAAGAACAACTCCACAGAATCCTGTCTTTACAGTAGACGAGAATAAAGAAAATGAAATTCTTTGGCGACAGGTCTTTGAAGAAGGAGAAGATGAGGCGGGCAGCTTTAATTTGATAAGAAAAGGGACGAGACTTTACCATCTGGGAGAAAAAAACTTTACCGTCCTTGCAAACAACGATTTTACGAAAAGATATACCGAGCAAATGCGGGATTTGATTGAAAAGATTATGGCAGACAAGCTGGGACACAGGCTCCAGATGGTGTGCTGCCTCGAATCCGAGCTTGGAGAACATCAGGAGGGTGCGGCAGTGGAGAGCGCTGAAAAGGAGGACAACAGCGAACTTGCCAAAAGAGCCAGCGAAATATTGGGAATAGAAGTTGAGATAGACTAAAGATAGACTAAAGAAACAGAAAACGGAGGAAAGATAAATGGGAAAAGGAATGAGAGCCGGAAAAAAGCCGTCAAAACCGGGAATGGGCGGCATGGGCGGAGGAATGCAAAAGCAGCTCCAGCAAATGCAGCAGATGCAAAGACAGATGGAGGCGATTCAGGCTGAAATCGAAGAAAAAGAAGTTACCACCACAGCAGGAGGCGGTGCAGTAACGGCAGTTGTAAACGGCAAAAAAGAAATCGTGAAGCTTGAGATCAAGCCTGAGGTAATCGACCCTGAGGATGCGGAGATGTTGCAGGACCTTATTATCGTTGCGGTTAACGAGGGACTCCGTCAGATCGACGAAATCTCAAACAGCGAAATGGGTAAGCTTACAGGCGGGCTTGGCATACCGGGGTTATAGAAATGAGACAATATCCCAAACCCTTGGCGAGGCTGATAAACGAAATGTCAAAGCTGCCGGGAATAGGCAGCAAGACCGCCCAGAGACTTTCTTTTTACATCCTTTCCTTGGAGGACAAAGAGGCTGAAAACCTTGCAAATGCGATCCTTAACGCAAAGAGAGAGATGAAATACTGCTCGGTGTGCGGAAACCTTACGGACAAGGATCCCTGCATGATTTGCAGCGATTCCAGCCGAAATACGGACACTATATGCGTGGTGGAAAGCCCCAAAGACGTCATGGCAATGGAGCGTATAAGGGAGTATAGCGGCATGTACCACGTTTTGCACGGCGTAATTTCTCCTATGGAGGGAATCGGTCCTGAGGATATCAACCTTATGTCCCTCATCAAAAGGCTTCAGGCAAACGACGTGAAGGAGCTGATTATAGCCACAAATCCCAACATAGAGGGGGAGGCCACGGCGATGTACATCGCGCGACTCGTTAAACCAAGCGGAATCAAGGTCAGCCGAATCGCTCACGGAATCCCTGTAGGCGGCGATCTGGAATACGCAGACGAGGTCACCCTGCTCAAAGCCATGGAGGGGCGGCGGGAACTTTAGAGAGACAGGTTTTTTGCCTTTGCCAGTTGCAAGAGATAGGAGTATTTTGCCCTTGCAGCAAGAATATTATATGCGGCGTAATCAACGGCTGCATTATCGGTAAGTTCATTGAAAATGTCCACTGCGGCGTCCAGCTCGTAGCGGGCGTTTTTTATTGAGGTGTATAGCATCTCATCTTCGCAGTGTTTCTGAGCATAGCGTGGGCCGGCTTGCAAAGCGGAATGCAAGGCTTCCGGAATCTTTAACATCATAGCAAATCACCTTTCCAATTTCCAAGTTATTTACTACTATTATAGGGAATTTGAATTTTATTCTATTTTATTCCATGAACGCATATTTTATTGAACATAGGGGCAGCCGGAGCCGAAAAGGACAGCCAAGGGAAAGGAGCGGATTATGGGATTGCAAATCGGAGTTTTGCTCACATACGCGGGAGCGATTATTATGATTTTTGTTATAGGAAAGATGTTTCTGTGGCCCATAAAGATGATTTTAAAGCTTGCGGCAAGCAGCCTGATTGCAGGCGTTTGCATAGTGCTGATAAACACAGTGTTTGCGGGAGCGGGGCTTTTCATTCCCCTTAACCCTTTGACGGCAATCACCGCAGGAACCCTTGGGATACCGGGACTCGTGCTGCTACTTTTGCTGAATTTTTTTTAGACGGTTTAGACTATAGAAGCGTAAAAATTTTTTAGACTTCCGGAGCGTAAAATTTGACTAAAAAACCCGACTGTGTTACAATCTTTCAGTAAACAAAGGGGAGGACTTAACATGGCAATAGACAAGGTAAGAGAATATTTCAGACAATACGGAATCGAAGATAAAATTATGGAATTTGAGGTTTCCAGCGCGACGGTGGAGCTGGCGGCGCAGGCGGTAGGCGTTGAAGGGGCGAGAATATGCAAGACCCTTTCATTCAAAGACGGCGACGAGGGCTGCATTCTTATTCAGACCGCAGGAGATACCCGAATAGATAACAGGAAGTTTAAGGATACTTTCGGATTTAAGGCAAAGATGCTGTCACCGGAGGAAGTGGTGAAATATACCGGACATGCCATCGGCGGGGTATGCGCCTTTGCCGTTGAGAATCCAAAGGTGAGAGTCTACTGCGACGAATCCCTGAAACGCTTTGACACGGTTTTTCCGGCGTGCGGAAGCTCAAACAGTGCCATAGAATTTACCATGGACGAGCTGTTTAAATATTCCAAGGCGGAAGGCTGGATAGATGTTTGCAAAATTCCACAGCAAGAGACGCAAGGAGTGTAAAATGAGTCTTGAAAAAAAGAGCAAAATGAAGAATAAGGCAAAGAGCGAAATCATAATGTTTGTGAGCCTCACGGTTGCCTCGGCGATGATTGCTTTCAATCTTAAAAGCTTCGTGCAGACCGGGGGACTTTTTCCCGGAGGTTTCAGCGGACTTGCACTGCTGGTTCAGCAGATTTTGAGCGAGTTTTTCAACATAAACGTGCCATACTCGGCGATTTATATGCCGGTTAATCTTATTCCGGCTTACATCGGATTCAAATATATAGGAAAGAAATTTACAATTTACTCCTTCTATCTGGTGTTTTTATCCAGCTTTCTGACGGATGCTTTTCCGTCGGTTACGATTACCTACGATATTTTGCTTATTGCGGTTTTCGGCGGACTCATTCAGGGGGCGGCGGTGAGCGTGGCACTCATAAGCGGAGCAAGCGGCGGCGGCACGGACTTTATCGCCATATACTATTCCGAAAAAAAAGGCATAGACGTCTGGAATTACGTTTTGCTTGGAAACGTGATAATCCTCACCACGGCAGGGATCCTTTTCGGATTCGACAGGGCGCTGTACTCGATTATTTTCCAGTATACTTCCACCCAGGTAATTTCGGTTATGTTCAAACGCTACCAAAAGGATACGCTGTTCATCATTACCGACCAGCCGACGGCGGTGTATGGCAAAATCCGTGAGCTTACCCACCACGATGCGACACTTATCGAGGGGCAAGGCTGCTACGAGGGAGCGGACAGACACATTCTCTACTCCGTTGTAGGCAGGGAGCAGGTGGACAAGGTAATCGGCGCCATCAAGGAAATCGACCCCCACGCATTTATCAATGTAATAAACACGGAACAGATAAACGGAAAGTTCTATCGCACGCCGACGAAATAGGGCTGCAACCGCTTTTTGCGTTGTATAAAAATTATTCCTATCATTGTAAAAATATGTGTTGACAACTACCGCTGCATAGTGTAATATAATTACACGAATAGTACTATTC
>CAVKSD010000013.1:0-30358 GCA_963658905.1 Bacteroidaceae bacterium | reverse complement strand
CGGGTATGTTATTCAAGGAGATCACGGTAGAGGAATTTGCGGAAATCAGGGCGCGAGAAGCCGCCAAGGACGCCTACGACGAGGGCGAAAAGTCCGGATTCTCAAAAGGTGAGCAGTCCGGAATTGAACTCGGTGCAGCGCAGGAAAAGCGCGAGATTGCCAAGAACTTCAAGAAGTCCGGCATCCCATTTGATGTAATCGCGAGGAACACGGGGCTGACGCTGAAAGAAGTCGAGGAACTATAGCGAACTTTCAGCCGAGGAGATCGAAGCCCTGTAGAATCGGCAATGTATAGATGAAAACAGCAAATCCTATGCGAAGGGGCTGCCGCATAACGGTTGTAACCGTTAGTGCGACAGCCCTTCTCTACTTTTATGCCATTTTATATATGCGCAAAACAGCTTATTTTTCTATAGCCCGATAACCGATAATTTTTGCGCCTTTTTCGCCCTTGAACAGGAGCGCCGGAAGATTTTCCTGAGCAATTTCGGCAAGAACATACGAAATTCCGTCTTCTCGGCGGCTTGCCATAACCCGTGAGTATTTGATCTCGGCTTCGGAGAGCAGTTCCATTACCGCAAGAGCCGGATCCTGAACGTCGCGAAGCATAACCGCAAGTCTTATTCCGTCGTTAAGCTCGCCCATGTCAAGCTTAGGAAAGTTTACGGCGTTTATGATATTTCCATTTTCAAAGTAATTGCGGATTTCATTAACTGCCATAACCGCGCAGTTGTCCTCCGCCTCAGCCGTGGAGGCTCCAAGGTGGGGCAAAAGAATTACGTTTTCTATTCCTACCATATTATCGTTAGGAAAGTCCGTAACGTATTTTGCTACTTTTCCGGATTCTAGCGCCGCCGCAAGATCAGCCTCATTTACAAGTTTGTCTCTGGCAAAATTCAGCAGGATCGCGCCATCTTTCATTTCGGCGAAAAGCTCTGCGTTCATCATGCCCTTTGTGGAGTCGTTTGCCGGAAGATGCAGGGTCACATAGTCGCAATGCGGAAGCATTTCCTTCAAATCCCCGTATACCGTGATGCCATCACATTCCGAAACGTAAGGGTCGTAGCCGAGGATTTCCATACCCAGAGCCGCCGCCGAAGCCGCGACCTTGCGACCGATGGCCCCAAGCCCGATTACGCCGAGGGTTTTTCCTGCGATTTCGCGCCCCGCAAATTGGGACTTGCCCTTTTCGACGGTTTTGCTCACATCCTCGTTAAGCTCCGAAGCCCATTTCAGCGCCTTTGGAACGTTTCTTGCGGCAAGGAAAAGCCCGCAGATAACCAGCTCCTTCACCGCATTTGCGTTTGCACCGGGGGTGTTAAATACCACGATGCCCTTTTCCGCGCACTTGTCCAGCGGAATGTTGTTTACTCCCGCTCCGGCTCTTGCAACGGCTTTGAGCCTGCCGCCAAGCTCCATCTCGTGCATATCCTGACTTCTCACAAGGATTCCGTCAGCCTCGGTCGGATTTTCTGTGACAATATAGGCATCCGTCAGCTCTTTTAAGCCCACAGGTGAAATTTTATTTAAAGTTGAAATTTTATACATAAATATTTACCTCCCGGAGATAGTATATCACTTTACGAAAGCCCCGTAAAGTGGTATACTGAACCTATACACATAAAATTCAGGAGGGACGAAATGAGCAATAGCAATAGAGTATACAACTTTTCGGCAGGTCCTTCGATGTTGCCGGTTGAGGTACTGGAAAAAGTACAAAAAGATTTGTTAAATTACGAGGGCTGCGGTCAGTCCGTTATGGAAATGAGCCACAGATCCAAGGAATTTCAAAAGATTATAGATGACGCTGAGGCAAACCTCAGAGAGCTGATGAAGATTCCGGACAATTACAAGGTCCTCTTCATCCAGGGTGGCGGCACGCTTCAGTTCGCAATGGTTCCGCTGAATCTTCTGCGGAGTTCCAAAAAAGCCGACTATGTTCTTACGGGAACATGGGCGAAGAAAGCCTACAAAGAAGCCTGCAAATACGGGGACATCCGGGTTATCGCATCTTCCGAGGATGACAAATTTACATGGGTTCCGAAGATTACAAAAGAAGATGTGAGACAGGACGCGGACTACGCTTACATCACCACAAACAATACCATATACGGAACAAAATACAACTATGTACCTGATACGGGAAGCGTTCCTCTGGTCGCTGATATGTCATCAAATATCATGTCCGAGGAAGTGGATGTGACAAAGTTCGGCATGATTTGGGCAGGAGCCCAGAAAAACGTAGGTCCGGCGGGAGTTTCCATCGTCATCATAAGAGAAGACTTGATCGGTTTTGCCGGCGAGGAAGTTCCTACATATCTTGACTACAAGATTCATGCGGACAACGGCTCCATGTATAATACCCCGCCTTGCTTCTCCATCTATGTTGCCGGAGAGGTGTTCAAATACCTCAAATCCATCGGCGGCGTAGCGGAAATGGAAAGAAGAAACGTCGCAAAGGCAAAGATTCTTTATGATTATATCGACGAAAGCAAGCTTTTCAGCTGTCCGGTGGCAAAGGAAGACCGTTCGCTGATGAACGTGGTTTTCGTGACGGGAGATCCTGAACTCGACAAGAAATTTATTGCCGGCGCAAAGGAAAAGGGCATGATAAACCTCGCGGGACATCGCTCCATCGGAGGCATGAGAGCAAGCATTTACAACGCAATGCCGGAGGAGGGCGTTCGCGAACTCGTTAATTTCATGAAAAAATTTGAAGAGGAGAACAAATAATGAAGTACCTGATTGTTATACCGGATGGCTCGGCAGACAACCCGATCCCCTCTTTGGGGGGCAAGACGCCCCTTGAAGCCGCTGATATTTCCACCATGGATGAGCTTGCCTCAAAAGGCGAGATAGGAACGGTCAGAACCGTACCGGAGGGAATAAGCCCCGGAAGCGATTCCGCAAACCTGTCGGTAATGGGCTACGATCCGAGAATTTATCTGACAGGACGTTCGCCGCTGGAAGCGGCTGCCATAGGCGTGGATATGTCGAAAACCGATATTTCTTTCAGAGCAAATTTTATTACCATTGACCCGGCGGGGGAGGCTGAGTACGAGGACTATATCGTGCGGGACCACGCTGCGGGGGATATTACCACAGAAGAATGTGAGGAACTTTTAAAGGACATCAACGAGGCATTTGCCGATGAAAACCTGTATTTTCACACGGGTACGGGCTATAGGCACTGTATGCTCCTGAAAAAAGACCATCCTCACGCTCACACAGAATACAAATGCGTGCCGCCACACGACATACTTGACAGACACGCAAGAGAATACCTGCCACAGGGAAAAAGCGCAGACTTTCTCATCGACATGATGAAAAAGAGTTACGACATATTAAAAGACCACCCCGTAAACAAGGCGCGGATCGAAAAAGGACTCAATCCTGCCAATAGCCTTTGGATATGGGGGCAGGGAACCCGACCGCAGCTTCCAAATTTCAACGAAAAATTCGGCGTAAAGGCGACGGTTATTTCTGCAGTTGACCTCATCAGAGGCATAGGAATCTTTGCGGGAATGCACGTGGCTACCGTTGAGGGAGCAGACGGCACGATCAACACGAACTACGAGGGCAAGGTGGCAAAGGCAATCGAGGAATACGAACGGGGTCAGAACATGATCTATATGCACATCGAGGGTACCGACGAATGTTCGCACCAGGGCAATTTAGAAGCCAAGATGAGATGCGCCCATTACATAGACAGCAGGGTGGTAAAACCCTTGTACGAGTATCTTGAATCTGCGGGAGAGGACTACAAAATTCTGATCGTTCCGGATCACAGAACGCCTCTTGAAATAAGAACCCACTCCTCGGACCCTGTGCCGTATTTGATATACGACAGCAGAAATGTTCTTGCACCGGATGTGCGGAAACAGTTTAACGAACGTGCCGCTTATGAGGCAAAGAACCATATCGAGGAAGGCTCAACTCTCGCGGACAAATTTTTTGAAAGGATTTAAGTGAATTCCATTTTGAGGAAAGACTTAAAATGTTAGAATGAAAAAACTATTACAAAAGGCGATATGTTTTGCTTTGGTGTTTTCGGTGGCGCTGACCTCGGCACTTACAACGGGGTTCGCTTCCTCAAAGCCGGACATAACGGCAACCTCGGCGTTTCTCTATTGCGACACGACGGATGAAACCCTTTGGCAGAAAAACGCTGACAAACAATTAAACCTTGCTAGCATAACAAAACTCATGACCTGCCTCATAGCGGTGGAAAAGCTGGGACTCGACCATGTGGTAACGGTGGATGCCGAGGCGACGAAAGTTGACAAGGTGGAATCCATGGTATATGCCGGAGAAAAAATAACGGTGGAGGATTTGGTGTACGAGGCACTGCTTGCCTCGGCAAACGACGCCGCAAAGGCTCTTGCCATCGAAGTTTCCGGCACCCAGAAAAAATTTACAAAACTGATGAACGCAAGGGCAAAAAAGATAGGCTGCACAAACACACACTTTGCAAACGCCAGCGGCATAAAACTGGGAAAAATCCAGTCCTACTCAACGGCAAGGGACATCGTGCTGATAGCAAAAGAAGCCTTCAGCAACGAAGAAATCCTGAAGATTGCAGGAACCGCAAAGTACACCCTTGCGGCAACCAACAAGAACGATGAGCGCATAATAAAGTCCACAAACCTGTTCCTTGCGGGGGGAAAAGCGACGACTTTTAGCGGAGATATTACGGTAAAAAAATACGCGGGAGTCTTCGCAGGGAAAACGGGAACCACCCCGGAGTACAAAACCACCATGGTGGTAGCCTGCGACATAGACGGATTTACGGTTTATGCGGTAATCATGAACTCCACCCTCGAAAAACGATACAGCGATATACGAAAACTCCTTAATTACGCAAAGCGGAGTATTTCAAAGTATACGGCTTTCGAGACGGGAGACGCCTTTGGAGAAGCGAAAGTGCTGGGCGGCGCTCAGAATAAAGTGGGAGCCGCAGCAGCAGAAGCGGGGCTTATAAACCTGCCGGAGGGAGCCTCGGCGTCGCTGGTAACAACAAAGGTTACATATGACGAGAACATACAGGCGCCTGTCAAAAAAGGCGATACGGTAGGAAAAGTAGAGATTTTTCTTGCAGATGAAAAAGTCAGAGATATCGAGCTAAAAGCAACCGAAAATGTTGAGAAGGGATGGTTTCTCTCCGCTGTTGGAATAAGCAACTTCCAGACGATTATTATTTTTGCGGTGCTTGCGGTAATTCTGGCTTTTTGTATGGCAATTATGATTTTGCGGGCGAAGAACAAGCGAAAAAAAATCCGCGCAAGGCAGGAAAAGGCAAGGCAGATTGCCATGGCTCGCCTTGAAAGAGAGCGGGACGTTAAGATGAGGGATTGGCCGTACTGATGTTTGATATTAAGGAAAATTTGAAAAAACTCCCGGACTCGCCGGGAGTTTATATGCATAAGGACAGGCTCGGACAGGTCATATATGTGGGAAAGGCGATTTCCCTGAGAAATCGGGTGCGCCAGTATTTTCAGGCTTCCGCAAACCACAGTCCAAAGGTGAAAGCAATGGTTTCCCACATCGCGGAGTTTGAGTACATCACCTGCCAGACCGAGATGGAAGCCCTGATTTTGGAGTGCAATCTGATAAAAAAATACGCTCCGAAATACAATGTCCTGCTGAGAGACGACAAGACCTATCCGTATATCAAAGTAACCTTGTCCGAAAAATTTCCGCGGGTGCTTAAAACGAGAATCCTCGCAAAGGACGGCAGCAAGTATTTCGGCCCATACAGCGACGCAGGGGCGGTGAACGACATTATCGAATTGCTAAGCGACATATATGTGCTGAAACGCTGCGGGGCAAGAAGCTTTCCCGAAGGATACAGACCTTGCCTTAACTATCACATAAACAGGTGCAGCGGAATATGCGAGGGGAAGATTTCGCCGGAGGAATATCGCAAGCGCATAGACAGCGTTATAGAATTTTTAAACGGCAGGCAGCAGCCCATCATAAAATATCTCACCGAAAAGATGAACGAAGCCGCAGAAAACCTGAAATACGAAGAAGCGGCGATATACCGCGACCACATAGAGGCGGTAAAGACTTTGGGTCAGACTCAGCGGGTCAGTGCGGCTTTCGGCAAAGACTTTGACATTGTCCTGCCGGCAGGTGAGGGTGAAAACGCCTCGATCGTGCTTTTTCCGGTGCGGGACGGAAAACTCAGCGGACGGGAGACTTTTAATATGCAGGAGGGAGCGGAGGAAGACTACGATTCCTTTGTAGGGGGATTTATCAAGCAGTATTACAGCGCCTTCGCCCGGCCTGTCACCGAAATCGTCCTTTCAAAGCCTCTAAAAGAAGCGGAGCTGATAGAGCAATATCTTCAGGACATTGCAGGGGGCAGAAAGGTCAAAATTTTCGTGCCACAAAAGGGCGAAAAAAAAGCCCTTCTCGAACTTGCAAAGCGGGACGTGGTGGAGCTTTCAAAGACCCTGGCAATCAAGGTTGAAACGGCGCGGGAAAAAGAAGAACGCCTGAGAGACGCTCTGGAATCCATCTTGGGAATCAGAAAGGAAACCTATCGGGTCGAGTCCTACGATATCTCCAACACCAACGGAGTGGATACTGTTGGTGCCATGGTGGTTTTCAATAACTTCAAGCCGGTGAAAAAGGATTATCGCAGGTTCAAAATAAAAACCGTCGAGGGACCGAACGATTACGGCAGTTTGCAGGAAATGTTGTATCGAAGATTCAGGCGGGCATTGGCAGGAGATCCGGGCTTTGTGAATCTTCCCGACCTTATCCTCATGGACGGGGGACAGGGACAGGTAAGCTCGGCGGAGAAGGTGCTTGCGGCAATGCAAATCTCAATACCGGTGCTGGGAATGGCAAAGGACGACAGCCACCGGACAAGAGCCCTTGTAAACGGCAGAGGGGAGGAGTATGTTCTTAGAGACGACCCGTTTCTTTTCAAATACTGCGGACAGATTCAGGAAGAAGTCCATAGATTTGCCATTGACTACCACAGGAATTTGAGAAGCAAGAACGCCATAGGCTCTGTGCTTGACAATATAAGCGGAATAGGCCCCGCTAGGAGAAACGCCCTTTTGGCGCATTTCAAATCCGTGGAGAATATAAAGACGGCAACGGCGGAGCAGCTTATGGAAGTTCCGGGGATAACCGAAAAAAACGCCCTTGCAATCAAGGAATATCTGAAATAAGCGTATCTCGCAGGAGAATATTTCAAACAAGAGCATTTTGAATAGGATTTTGAATGAGCTGCTAAAAAAGGCTGCCCAAGCGGTTTATGAGCAATTTACCAGTTGCTTTCCGCCTGTGACAGCCTGTTTTTGTATTTTCCCCTAAGCAGCCGACGGCATCTTACTGGATAAAGTCGCCGCCCTTAAGGATTTTCTTTTCAAGGGTATCGCTGTATTTCGAACCGCCCTCGAGCTGCTCTTTCTGGATCGCTCTGATCTTAAGCGGCAGCGAGAACAGGTTGATGAAGCCCTCTGCGTCGTGCTGGTTGTAAACCTCGTCCGCGCTGAAAGTTGCAAATTCTTCGCTGTAAAGAGCGTAGTCGGATTTGCTTGCAACAGGAAGGGCGTTTCCCTTGTACAATTTCATCTTGACGGTGCCGGTAACCTGCTTCTGAGTAACGTCAACGAAAGCGGAAATCGCCTCACGAAGCGGAGTGAACCAAAGCCCGTCATAAACCATCTGTGCGAATTTCTGCGCCACGATATTTTTGTACTGCATTGTGTCTCTGTCGAGAATCAAACGTTCCAGATCCGTGTGCGCCGCGTAAAGAATCGTGCCGCCGGGAGTTTCGTAAACGCCTCTTGACTTCATGCCTACAAGACGGTTTTCGATGATATCGATGGTGCCGATGCCGTTCTTGCTGCCTAATTCATTAAGCTCGCTCAGCAGAGAAACCGCGTCCATCTTCTTGCCGTTAAGCCCCACCGGAATACCCTTTTCAAAGTCGATGTCAACGTAGCTTACTTCGTCCGGCGCGTCCTCCGGTTCGCAGCTCAGCACGTGAATGTCCTTGAGATGTTCGTTCCAAGGGTTTTCGAGATTGCCGCCCTCATGGCTGATGTGCCAGATATTTTCGTCCCGCGAGTAAATTTTTTCAACGGTCTGGTGAATCGGAATGTCGTGGGCTTTTGCGTATTCGATCAAATCTTCTCTCGAATGGAAATCCCAGCTTCTCCAAGGAGCGATAATCTTGATTGCAGGGTTCAGCGCCTTGATGGTGGTTTCAAAACGCACCTGGTCGTTGCCCTTGCCGGTGCAGCCGTGGCAGATGTAGAAAGCGCCCTCTTTTTCTGCGATTTCAACCAGTTTCTTCGCCATCAGCGGTCTTGCCATGGAAGTTCCCAAAAGATAAGCGTTTTCGTAGATCGCTCCGGCTTTCATAACGGGCCAAATGTAATCTTCGACAAATTCCTTTTGGATGTCAACGATATAAGCCTTGGAAGCCCCGGTCTTGTAGGCTTTTTCTTCGATTTCCGCAAAATCCTCTTTCTGACCTGCGTTGCAGCAAACCGCGATAACCTCACAGTCGTACTGTTCCTTGAGCCATGTTAAAATAATTGATGTGTCCAGTCCTCCGGAATATGCAAGGACGATTTTCATTTTGTTCATTTCGTTACGTCTCCTCTATGTATAAATATGCTAAAATGTGAATAAAGATTAAAAACAATGCTTATTATACTACAAAAAAACAAAAATGCAATAGGTTTTTTGTGATTTTTTCAGAAAAAGTAAAAATAAATTTTCATAAAGCTGAATAAAAATACTTGAATAATACAAAAAACAGGTGTATAATGCAGAAATGATGAATAAATATACGAGAAACGAGTATAAAGCATAAAAAGTATAAACGAGCACAAAGCATAAATCAGCAGTTCGTTAAATCAGGCAAATTAGGCAAATCAAAAGGAGGAAAAAGATACAGAATGAAAGGACAGTTATACCTTGCGGACGGAAGCTACTACGAGGGCGAGGGCTTCGGCGCGGCGGCAACAAGGGTGGGAGAGCTTGTTTTCAACACTTCCATGACAGGCTACCAGAAAATCCTCACCGACCCCTCTTACTTCGGACAGATTATTACGATGACCTATCCCCTTGTGGGAAATTACGGGATCAACGCCGAGGACAATCAATCGGACAAAATATATGCGTCGGGGCTTATCGTCAGAGAAACCTGCGAGGCACCGTCGAACTATCGCTGCGAAAAATCCCTTGCAAAATGGCTGGAGGAAATGAACATTCCGGGGATCTCTCATATCGACACCAGGCAGCTCACAAAGCGGATTCGCAAGCAGGGCACGGTAAAATGCGTGATTTCCACAGAGGAAAAGAGCATGGCGGAACTGAAAAAACTCTGCGAGGAAACGGCTTTGCGCGGAGACTATATGAAGGAAGCTTCATGGGCGGCAGCGGAATATCCGGACTATGCCGGCGGAAAATATCGGGTTGCGGTGCTTGATTTTGGGATAAAGCGCTCGATACTCGACGACCTTGAAGCCTGTGGCTGCAGCGTAAAGATTTTCCCTTACGGATTTACGGCGGAGGAAGTCCTTGCGAGCAAGCCCGACGGAGTTTTCCTCTCAAACGGGCCGGGGGACCCTGCGGAAGCGTCGGAGGCAATCGCAGAGGTTAAAAAGCTCATGCAGGCGCAGCGGGGAGACGGAAAAGCCCTGCCGATGTTTGGAATCTGTCTGGGACACCAGATTTTGGCGCTGGCTGCCGGCGGAGAAACCTATAAGCTCAAGTTCGGACATCGTGGAGGCAACCACGGCGTATATAATAAGGAAACGGATCGCAGCTATATCACTTCCCAAAACCACGGATATGCGGTCAAGGCGGAAAGCATGATCCTGAAAAATATGGACGTGACGGAAGTTAATTTGAACGACAAGACCGTTGAGGGGATGAAACACAGGGAAAAGCCAATTTTCTCGGTGCAGTACCACCCTGAGGCAAGCCCCGGGCCTTGGGACAGCAAATATCTGTTTGAAAAATTCACAGAGTTTATGAAAGCGTGAGAGGAAAGTTTAAGAAATGACGAAAAATCAGATAAAAAAAGTTTTGATAATCGGTTCCGGCCCTATCGTAATCGGGCAGGCGGCGGAATTTGACTATGCGGGAACCCAGTGCTGCAAGGCAATTCGCGAAGAAGGCATAGAAACGGTGCTTATCAACAGCAATCCGGCGACGATTATGACGGATAAAGGAATTGCAGACAAAGTATACATAGAGCCTTTGACGGCAGAGGCGGTGGAGACGATTCTTCGCAAGGAAAGGCCCGACGGGATTTTGGCAGGCTTCGGCGGGCAGACGGGACTGAACCTTGCCATGGAACTTGAAGAAAAAGGCGTTCTGGCAGAACTTGGCGTCGAGCTTCTGGGAATCAACAAGGAAGCGATAGAAAAGGCTGAGGACAGGGAAAAATTTAAGGCATTGATGGAAGAAATCGGAGAACCGATTCCGGCTTCCGCAATCGCAACGAGCATGGAAGAAGCGCAGAAAATTGCCGGGGAAATAGGCTTTCCCGTAATTATAAGACCCGCTTTTACCTTGGGGGGAACCGGCGGCGGCATCGCAAAGAATGAGGCGGAGCTGGAAGCACTGGCAAGCCGAGGCATTGAAAAAAGCGCCATCGGGCAGGTTCTCATCGAAAAATCCGTGGCGGGATGGAAAGAAATCGAGTACGAGGTCATTCGCGACCGCAAGGATAACTGCATCATAATCTGCTCCATGGAAAATCTCGATCCGGTGGGAGTTCACACGGGAGACAGCATCGTCGTGGCTCCGACCCAAACTCTGGCGGACCACGAATATCAGATGCTGAGGAACGCTTCCCTGAAAATCATTCGCGCCCTGAAAATCGAGGGAGGCTGCAACGTTCAGTTTGCCCTTGACCCGGATTCGGACAAATACATCGTCATCGAGGTAAACCCGCGGGTGAGCCGTTCTTCCGCCCTCGCTTCAAAGGCGGCAGGCTATCCCATTGCAAAGATTGCGGCAAAAATCGCCCTGGGATACAGTCTGGAAGAACTGCAAAATTACATAACCGAAGAATCCAGCGCATTGTTTGAACCTACCATGGACTATTGCGTGGTAAAATTCCCGAAATGGCCCTTTGACAAATTCCGCACGGCGTCCAGAAAGCTTGGAACTCAGATGAAAGCCACCGGAGAAGTCATGTCCATTTGCAGAAGCTTTGAAAGCGCTCTCCTGAAAGCGGTTACCTCTTTGGAAGTAAAATGCGACGGACTGAGAGTACCTTATGTTTCGGGGCTTTCAGACGAGGCACTTTGCGAAAAACTCCTTGCCTGCGACGACGAGCGTATATTCGTAATTGCGGAGCTTCTGCGCCGGAGGCTGATGCCAGCGGAAGAAATCCACGAAAAGACGAAGATCGACCCTTGGTTCATTGCCAAAATCGGAAATATCGTAGAAATGGAAAATAAGTTGTCGAAAGACGCCATTACTCCCGAGCTGATCGGCGAGGCGGAGAAGATGGGATTTACCGATTCGGAAATCCTCAGCCTGACAGGCATGAAAAACGAGGCACTGCGGGATTTGCGAGACTATAACGGGATTTATCCGGTTTACAAGATGGTAGACACCTGCGCCGGTGAGTTTGAGGCGGCAACTCCGTATTATTACTCATGTTTTGACTCGGAGGACGAATCTCAGCCTACGGACAGACCAAAGGTGTTGGTGGTAGGCTCCGGCCCCATCAGAATCGGTCAGGGTATCGAATTTGACTATTGCTGCGTGCAGGGCGTGTGGGCGCTTGAGGAGCTGGGCTATGAATCCATAATCATAAATAACAATCCGGAAACCGTCAGCACGGACTTCGATACGGCGGATAAGCTGTATTTCGAGGCGCTGCACGTGGACGACGTGATGAATGTAATCAAAAAAGAACGTCCTTACGGCGTGGTGCTTCAGCTTGGGGGACAGACTGCCCTGAACCTTGCAGAGGGACTTTCGGAACGGGGCATTCGCATACTGGGAACAAGCAATCGCTCCATAGACTTGGCAGAGGACAGGGAAAAATTCTCCGCACTCTTAAAAGAACTGGATATTCCGGCTCCGGCAGGAGGCGCAATAACCCACGCTTCCGAAGCGGCGGAAATCACCCAAAAACTCGGTTATCCGCTGATCGTGCGCCCGTCATTTGTAATCGGCGGCAGGGCGATGCAGGTGGTGTATAACGACGAGGAGCTTTACAAATACCTAAAAGAAGCGGTTTCCTTGTCGGCGGAGCATCCGGTGCTTATCGACAAATATGTGGAAGGCGTTGAGTTTGAAATCGACGCGGTGGGGGACGGACATGACCTGCTGGTACCGGGAGTTATGCAGCACATCGAACGTACGGGAGTACACTCCGGAGACAGCATTTCGGTCTATCCGGCCTATTCCCTACCCAACGAAATAGTAGACAAGGCTGTGGAGTACACCAGAAAAATCGCCGAAGCCCTTTCGGTTTGCGGCCTTATGAACGTGCAATATGTTTACGACGGCAAAGAAATTTATGTGATAGAGGTCAATCCGAGGGCTTCCCGCACAGTGCCGATTCTCAGCAAGGTTACCGGAGTTCCTATGGTAAAAATCGCCATGGCGGTTATGTTGGGACAAAAATTAAAAGAGCTGCCTTGGGGCGTGGGTCTTTATCGCAAGGCAGGTTTCTTTGCGGTGAAAGTGCCGGTATTTTCCAACGCGAAGCTCACCAACGTAGATGTGGCGCTGGGGCCTGAAATGCGTTCCACCGGAGAGGTGCTGGGGCTTGACCCGAAGCTTGATATGGCGCTTTACAAGGGACTGCTTGGGGCAGGAATCAGGATTTTCACAAGCGGCGGGATCTACGTTTCTCTCCGGGATCACGATAAGACGCAAAAAGCGGAGGAACTGATGAAACAGTATGCGGAGGAGGGCTTTTCGATATATGGGTCTTCCGGAACCTGTCGATTCCTGACTGAACACGGAATCCCATGCACGAAAGTGCCTTTCGGCGATGTGGGGAAGATGATCGGCGAGGAAATTCAGGTAATCATCAACGTGCCGCAGGTCACAAACAAGATCTCAACGGATATGTTTCCGCTCCGCAGACAGGCAATCGAAAAAGGGCTTCCGGTGCTGACCTGTATGGATACCGCGGGAGCTTATCTTGCGGCGCTTCGCTTGAAGAAAAGCGGAACAAAGCCGGAATATCACGCAATCAAGGAATATTTCGGTTGCTTGCAGGAATAATCTATGGTACAATGAATCCGTTGAAAATAAACTCAGAGTTTATGGAGGAGAAACATGGCAAACGAAAAGAAAAACGTTGAAATCGAAGAAAGCGATATCATCACTTTGGAATTTGACGACGGACAGGAAGTTGAATGTGAAATCATGGGAGTATTTGACTTCAACGGCAAGGAATACATTGCGCTTATCCCTGACGACGGAACAGATGATGTGTATATCTACGGCTACAAAGAAGTCGGAGACGATGAATTTGAAATCATCGACATAGAAGACGACGATGAATTTGAAGCGGTAGTTGCCGAATTTGACAGCATTATGGACGAGCAGTAGCAAAAATTTATGCGTAAATTCTAAAATTTAAGAGGAATATCAAAAAGAACCGCAAGGGAAGCGGCGTCGGACTGATTTACAGGGGATGTCGATATCACGAATAGCGGTTCTTTTTATTGTGGGCAGTTGCAACTGCCAATTCTCGACTTATAGATGCTATTTGCCCTCGCAGGACTTCTTTTCGCAGGCAAGCAGGTCACGGATTTCTTCCAGAACCGCCAAAGTCTGCGCGTTTACGTCAGGCGCAGGGGCGGAGTCTGCTTCGCTACCGGCATTCCCCGCGTCTGCGTCCTCTTTATCCTTTGCGGCAAGGAGCCTGTTAAAGGTTTTCATCATAGAAAAAACTACCAGTGCGGTGATGAGAAATACTATTACCGCTTGGATAAAGTTTCCAAGCATGATGTTCGCTTCCCCTACGGAAAGGCGAACTCCCGTAAAATCAATGCCTCCGGTGACCATCCCTATAATCGGCGTGATAATGTCGGAAACGAGGGAATTGACTATGGCGGTGAAAGCGCCGCCGATAATGATACCGACAGCCATGCTCATCACATCGCCTCTTGCGATAAACTCTTTAAACTCTTTCATAAATTTTTTCATAACAACTCAAGCTCCTTTTCTATTCGTGACCATGGAAAACCCACCACATTGTCGTAATCTCCCTCAATATGGTCGATGTGTTTTGCAAAAACTCCCTGAATTGCATAGGCTCCCGCCTTGTCGTAAGGCTCATTTGTGTCGAGGTAGGCTTCTATATCTTCCGGACTGAGTTTGTTCACGAAGACCGCCGTAACCTCTGCAAACACACGGACGTTTTGCATTCCCGCTTCTATGATAGCGCAGCCCGTAACGACGTAATGGCGTCCGCCTTGGAGTTTTTCAAGCATCTTGTACGCCTCGGCTCTGTCTCCGGGCTTTCCCATGATTTCATCTTTGTATACGATGGTATCTGCCGCAATGATTATAGGCGGGCGAGCTGCTCCGCTCTCTGCACGGCTTTTGACATGAGTTTCCGCATGAGAGCCTCTTTCCAAGAGATTATCCGCAGAAAGATATTTTGCCTCGACAGCCTTGGCTTTTTTGAGAGCGAGAAACATCACCGTCTGCCGCATTCCGCATTCCGGCGGGATGTTTTCTTCGATGTCTGCGGGGCAGATCACAGGCTCGATGCCGTGACGCCTCATCATTTCAATTCGCCGCGGCGAGCCGGACGCCAAAATATATTCGCAGGTTTTGTCCATTTTCCCCCCCCTTTATGATTCAGCAAGCGATGGCAGGCGCAATCGCAGGATTTTGTAATGACAACATTATCGCATATTTTTTGCAAAAAGGAAATACTAAAAATATCGAGCAAAACGAGGAAGCGAAAAGCAAAACGGAAGAAACCGAAACAAACCCGAAAGCGAAAAGAGAGGAACGGCAATATGACGGCAATCAGCGAAGAAAAAAACAAACAGCAGGAAAAGCAAAAGAAGGAAATAGCCAAGGCATACGGAAAATACGCCAAAGAATTTACCCCAAAGCCAAAGTATTTTTCAAACTGCATAAAGGCTTTTCTCAGCGGCGGAGCTATATGCACAGCAGCATTTTACTTTCAGACATATTTGCAGGGGCGGGGAGTGACGGAGGATGACGCCGGCGCATTCGTGACAATAACCCTGATCATGGCGGCGCAGCTGCTTACGGGGCTCGGAGTATTCGATGTAATCGCAAAATTTGCGGGAGCGGGGGTAATCGTGCCTATAACGGGATTTGCAAATTCCATGGTGGCGCCGGCGCTGGAATACAAGCGGGAGGGACTTGTGCTGGGAGTGGGGGCAAAGCTTTTCAGCGTGGCAGGCCCGGTGCTGGTGTGCGGAATCAGCGCGGCCACCGCAGTAGGCGTAATCTACCGAATTATACTAAATTAGCGGAGGCGCAAGGAAAGGCAAAATTATCAGGCGCAAGAACAATAAGGAGCGAGGGAGAGAAAAATGGCAAGAAAAAAACAGGGGGCGCAGACCGTGAGATTTGAAAACAAACCCTATATAATCGGCAGAGGCAACGTGGTGGGGAAAAAAGAAAGCGAAGGCCCACTGGCATCCTGCTTCGACGAGGCTCTGTCCGACGATATGTACGGCGAAAAGTCCTGGGAGAAGGCAGAATCAAAGATGCTTCAGACCGCCATGAGCAAAGCCTGCGCCAGGGCGCAGATAGATAAAAAGGACATAGACGTGATGCTCAGCGGGGACTTGGTAAATCAAATCATGTCATCATCCTTTACGGCGAGAAATATGCACATACCATTTTTGGGAATTTACGGAGCCTGTTCCACCATGGCAGAATCCATGGTGCTGGGAGCGATGCTCGTAGACGGTGAGTTTGCATCGAATGTAATCGCAGGGGCTTCTAGCCACTTTTGTACTGCGGAAAGGCAGTTCAGAATGCCCGTAGAACACGGAAACCAAAGACCACCGTCGGCACAGTGGACGGCGACAGCGGCAGGAGCTGTGGTGATTTCTCAAAATCCTGTGGGAAGTCCGGCGGGAAACAGGGGTAATATAAGGGTAACGGCGGCTACAATAGGCAAGGTCATAGACGCCGGAATAAAGGACGCCAACCAGATGGGAGCTGCCATGGCGCCTGCGGCAGTGGATACGCTGCTGAATCATTTGCAGGACACCGAAAGGGATATCGACGACTACGACCTTGTGGCGACGGGGGACTTAGGCTACATCGGAAAGGATATAATGCGGGACTTGCTTGTAGACGCGGGGCTTGATTCCCGAAAAGTTTTCAGCCACTACGACGACTGCGGAACCATGCTTTTCGACAAGACTCAGGATGTTCACGGTGGGGGAAGCGGCTGCGGCTGCTCGGCGGCAGTGATGACCGGAAGCCTCCTTAGAAAAATGGAGCAGGGCGAGTACAAGAAAATTTTGCTCCTGTCAACGGGAGCGCTGCTTTCGACAATATCTCCGTTTCAGGGAGAAAGCATCCCCGGCATAGCCCACGCCGTGGCATTGGAGGTGGAATGATGGACTATGTATGGGCATTTGTAATCGGCGGACTTTTTTGCGCGGCAGGGCAGATTCTTATGGATACGACAAAGCTTACCGCGCCGAGAATCCTTGTGATTTTCGCCCTTGCCGGAGTTATATTGCAAGCGTTCGGCTTGTACGAGCCTATTGTCAAGCTGGCGGGAAATGGGGCAACGACGCCGCTTCCGGGATTCGGATACAATCTTGCAAAGGGAGCCATGGAGGGGGCAAAGGAGGGTCTTCTGCCTGCCGTAACAGGAGCGATAGAATCCACGGCACCGGGAGTTGCGGTGGCAATTACCTTTGGATATCTCGTCTCCATTATCTTCAATCCGAAGTCCCCTAAACGCTAAAAAACTCCCGAAAAACTTATAACAAATTGACAGAGAAAAGACAAAGAAAAAAATATAAAGGTTCCGCAAGGAGCCTTTTGTTGTATGCTTTACAAACCGATGAAAATGTGATAAATTAAAGAGATGAAAAAAATAGCGATTTACATTATGAGATTTGGACTCAACTTAATATATGCGGTTTTGAAGCTGTTTCCTGCAAAGAAAAACAAAGTACTCTTTCTCAGCCGTCAGTCGAACACACTGACCCTTGATTTCAGGCTGACCCAGGAGGAACTGAAGCGGGAAGATCCTGCGATTGAGATCGTAACCATATGCCACAGGCTTGAGGGAGAGGACAGCGGGGCAATCGCCTTTGCAAAATCAACCCTCAGAAGCATGTATCATCTTGCAACTTCCTCGGTGTGCGTACTGGACGCCTACTGGCCCGCGGTATCCCTGCTTCACCACAAAAGGAGCCTGACCGTGATACAGATGTGGCACGCCCTTGGAAAAATCAAGCAGTCCGGCTATCAGACCCTTGGCAGGGAATCCGGCAGAAGCAAGGAAATCGCAAGGCTCATGAAAATGCACGAGGGCTACGATTATATCATCGCCGGAGGAAGCGCATGGAATCCCTTTTATTGCAAATCTTTCAACACCACGGAGGACAAGCTGGTAAACTGCGGACTGCCGCGGATAGACTACCTGCTGAAAACCGAGAAGCAAAACAGGGACGCGGTGTTTGCCGCATATCCCGAATTTAAGGACAAAAAAGTTGCGCTCTATGCTCCGACTTTCAGAAAAAATATAGAACTGAGATGGCAGGGGCTTGCGGAAATCGCAGGGAAAGACAGCGACTTTGTGCTGGTAATAAAGGGACATCCGAACCAGCGCATAGAACTGGGTGAGCTTCCGGATAGGCAAGGCATATACACCTGCCCTGAGTTTACATCCGGGGAGATGCTTGCGGCGTGCGATTTTCTCATTACGGACTACTCGGCAATCGCAATCGAGGGGGCTGTACTGAACAAACCCACATACTATTTCGTATATGACTATGAGGAATATCGCCAAAAAAACGGCATGAATATCGACCTTTTCGAGGAAATGCCGGGCTGCGTGTTCCGGGATGCCGATGAGCTTATCAAAAGCCTGAGAGAGGGCAAATACAATATGCAGGCGATTGAAAACTATCGAAAACGCTATCTTCCGGAGAACTTGGGAACCTCCACAAAAGAGATTTGCGCCCTTATCCTGCAAAATCTCGGCGGGGCGGACCCGAAACAGCGTAAGGAATTACAAAAATAACAAACATACAAACAGAGGACTACGATGGACTTTTTTAAATTTGCCAGATGGGTAATCAAAAAAATGAAGCTGACGCTTCTTTATTTCAGAAGAATACTCTTTGCGAAGAATCACTTTAAATGTTCGTTTTTCAAGAAGTTGAGGGCAAATCTGGGGGGAGGCTTTCTTGCAGACCAGTGGATGCTCTACGATTTCGATCACAACGACAAACACGAATATCTTTCAGAATTTGACTGGTATCGTTCGAGATATATAAACGAACCCTTTGACTTTGTCTGCAACAACAAGATTGCTTCGGCGGAGATTTTGAAGCAATATGTGCGGGTTCCGGAAAGCTATATGATCAAAAACAGGGGCTTTCTTTCCAGCTTTCAGAGCGTGGCGATGGAATACGAGGACGCACTGACCTTGCTCAAGGAAAAGGGCAGCTATTTCTTCAAACCCTACGGCAAAGGCAAGGGAACGGGAGTCGTAATCATGACCTACGACTACGAAAAGGACGTGCCCTGCATAGACCTTAAATCCATAACAAAGGAAGAATTTATAGAGTACCTCAAAAAACACGACGACTGGTTCCTAAGCGAGGCAATGAAGCAGCATCACTACCTCGACGATATATATGACAAAACCGTAAACACCATTCGTTTTATCACCCTCAAAGACCCGAAGACTCACAGATTCAAGGTGTTCTTTGCGGTGCAGAGAATAGGAACAAAGGAGACAATTCCGGTGGACAACGGAAGCCGGGGCGGACTTGTTGCCAACATAGACTTGGAGACGGGGGTCCTCAGCGAGGCAAGGTGCCTTCACAACAGAAATGTTTACAAGGTACATCCGGACTCCGGAGCGCCTATCGAGGGCGTGCAGATTCCAAACTGGCAAGAGCTTAAAGAAGATATGATAAACCTTGCGAACAAACTTCCGTATATGCACTTTATCGCCTGGGATATTCTCATCACGGAGGAGGGACATTGCATCATAGAAGCAAACACCTCGTCGGGAGTAAACATTATCCAGCTCTGGGGCGGACAGCGCCACAAGGAATTGGGAGACTTTTACCGATATCACGGAGTTATCAAGTAAAGGAAAGCAAATGAAATACATCATTATGGCAGACGGCAAGGGAACAAGATGGGGAAACTATCAGGACAAGCCCAAGCATCTGATCGAAATCGGCGGCGAAACCCTGCTTGGAAGAACCGTCAGGCTTTTAAAGGAAAAGGACGAGAGCTGCGAGGTAATCATCACCTCCCATGATTTGCGATATGAATTTGCGGGAGCAAGGCGATACGAACCGAAGCACAATCTGCTGGAAATAGACCGTTTTACGGAGGAACTTATCGAGGATAACATCTGCTTTCTTTATGGGGACACCTTTTATTCGGAAGAAGCTGTCAAAACCATCACAGAGACGGCGGCAGAGGACATTCTTTTCTTTGGAAACGAGAGGGCGATCGTCGCAATCAAGGTCGCCGACGGGGAACTGTTCAGATATCATGTGAGCAGGGTGAGAAAAAAATATCTTAACGGAGAAATTGAAAAATGCATCGGCTGGCAGGTTTATCAGTCATTTCTGAATCTGCCTTTCGGTGAGAAAAAAATAGACGCCAAATTTATATTGCTAAAGGACGGCACAGAGGATTTCAACTCCCCTGAGGACTACAACAGGAGGAAAAACAGGCAATGAGAATAAAAAGACTGGTATTAAACGCGCTGGCGTTTGGCTCGGTTTCAAAAGGGTTTACAGGCGGCGAGGCCCGCAGATGGGTTCGCGAGGTGTATAGACACAAGACGAGAAATTACGGATTTACGCATAAAGAGACTAGCTGGGCGCTGCGCCACGGCTTCATGCCGGAACAGGTAAAAAGGCTTGGCATAACTGAAGAAAACGTAGGGGATTACATCTCCGCAAAGGACTACGCCTATCTCAGGCCCCTTAACGGCACTTATAGCAAGTGGATCACGGACAAGGTAACCATACACACGATTTTCAAGCCTTTTAGACAGTATATGCCAGAACTGTATTATCAAATAAGCAAAAGATACGACGAAACCGTGGTAATTCCCATGGAAAAGGACAAATACGAGGCGAGCTTTGATGATGTATTTGCCCTTATCAAAGAAAAGGGCGAGGTGACCCTTGCTCAGGCAAACGGAATTTCGGCCACAACCCTGGCGTACAAAGACGGAAAACTGTACTTTGACGACAAAGCCCTTTCCGAAGAACAAATGAAAGAAAAGCTCTCACAATTTTCTGCCACCCTTGTGGTTAAAGAAAAGGTAAGAACCGGAGAAGAAGTAGATAACGGAGTCCTGAATCTCATCGTTTTCAATGAGTTTGGCGACAATCCGGTTATAGGGGACGCTTTCTTTGTATTTGGCGAATACGAGAGAAACTCGGTAAGAACCCTCGCTCAGAGAAAGGCGGACAGCCTTGAAGAGGAAGATATTCGGGATGACAGATACAGACAGATCAAGGCGGAACCCGCCGATGCAAAGAACGGAACATGGAGAGGAAAACCAATTCCCCATTGGGATGAAATAAAGGACGTTATCACGCGCCTTTGCATTTTCGTGCCGCAACTGGAGTTCTTCGGGGCTGAAATCGTTATAAATTCGGATGGATTCAAGATTACTGCGCTGTCAAATCAGCCGGACTATCCGACCTGCAAGCCTTTCAGCAAGGAAACTAGCGCTTACCTTTTCCGAAAGGTCGCTCAGAAAAAAGCAGCCTACGCAAAGAAAGACGCAAGAACCCACAGAGGGGCGAAGAAGTTCAAGTCCCGGGTAAGAGCAAGATTTGCAAAGATGTTTTATCCAAAGGGGCTTGTGCCTTACCTCAGTACCCGCTGGATAAGCGACGTATGGAAAGACTTTACGACAAACAAAGACACGAGCTTCGGACAGAAGATGTGGGCGTACAGACACGGATTCCTTTCCTACAGGCTCTTGCAGTACGCAATTACCAAGGAAAACCACGAGGAGTTCATCTCGGACTTTGAATATAAATGGCTGAGGCACATCAATCCGAAATACAGAAAATGGATGGAGGATAAGATTACCGTCAAATATGTTTGTTCGGATTACAATGAGTGCTTTCCGGAATATTATTACCACATAATTTGCAAGAACGGCAACAACAAGGTTATTTCAATGATGGACCTCCCAGAGGGCTATTCCAACACCTTTGAGGACATATTCAGGCTGGTGGAAGAAAAGGGCGTTTTGGCGCTTAAACCCGACGAAGGCTCTCACGGGGACGGCTTTTACAAGTTTACCTGCGAAAACGGGAAGTACCAGCTTAACTATAACGATGTAACGAGGCAGCAGGTGCTTGACATACTGGAGGATATCGAAAACCAGTATCTTGTTACGGAATATATCAATATGTGCGACGAGCTTAAGGCAGTCTATGACGGCGCGGTAAATACCGTAAGAATGATTGTCTTCAAAAAAGACGGACGGGAGCCTCAGGTTTGCAACGCCTATGTGCGTTTCGGCTCAAAGGCAACCGGCGCTGTGGACAATGTGGGAGCAGGAGGAATGACCGCGACCATAGATGTGGCAACGGGGCATTTCCATGATGCAAAGATCGTCCGCAACAATTCAATCGAGGACTGCCCGGTTCATCCGGATACAGGAGTGCCTATCGACGGATATCTGCCGCATTGGGAAGATGTAAAGAAACAGGTAATGGATGTGACCCGCTCTATCAAGCAGCTGGAATTTTTCGGAGTTGACCTTGCGGTGACAAACGATGGAATAAAGTTCCCGGAAATCAACAGGTTCCCGGATTATCCAGCGGTGGAGAAATACACGAAACCTACGAGAGAATACTTGCTGGGAAGACTGGCGGCAAAAAAACGCCTTTTCGGATATGACAAGAAGAAAAACCGCACCCTTGTGCATCTTCCTGAGAGGAGATAGTTTTGAGTACACTGAATGAAATTTTACAAGACCATATAGCCTACCGTCGGCAGCTTACAAAACTGGCAAAGTCAGACCTGAAAAAAAGCTACAGCGGCGCGGTCCTCGGGTGGGCGTGGGCGCTTATCAAACCCGCAATTCTGATATTTGTCTTTTGGTTCGCTTTTACCATGGGGCTTAGAAAAGGCGGAGACGTTGACGGCTATCCCTTTTTCCTGTGGCTGATCGCCGGCATGATTCCGTGGTTTTATATGCGGGACATGATTACTGGAGGGGCAAATTCAATCAGGCGCTACAAGTATCTTGTGACGAAGATAAAATTTCCCGTATCCACCATTCCCACTTTTATAAGCATGGCGAATATGGTGGTGCATTTCGGGCTTATGCTGGTTTTGTTTGGGATATACATCGCCTTTGGCTATATGCCAACGGTGTACTGGCTCCAGCTTCCGCTGTATATGCTGATGATGTTCCTGTTTTTTACGGTGTGGGGGCTTTTTGCCGGGCTGTTTTCTTCCATAAGCAAAGACTTCCTAAATCTGGTAAAATCTCTTGTGCAGGCGCTTTTTTGGCTTTCGGGAATCCTATACGACGCAAATTCCATAGATGTGGTTTGGATTCGGGACATTCTCCTGTTCAATCCGGTTACCATCATCGTAAACGGATACAGAAATTCCTTGATAAAACAGGTATGGTTCTTTGAAGACCTGACGGAACTTCGCAATTTCGCAATCGTGTTTCTGCTCATGCTTGCCCTTGCGCTGTGGACGTACAAGAAGCTGAAAAAGGACATTCCGGATGTTCTTTAATTTGCGCCTGAGATAACGGAGACTTAGCATGGAAAAAACAGTAATAGAGTTTAAAAAAGTAACGAAGATTTACAAGCTTTTCAAAAACGACAAACAGCGGTTTAAGGCTGTTTTCAACAAAAACGCAAAATATAAAAAGAAAATCGCAGTAAATGATTTGTCCTTTAAGATACAAAAAGGCGAGTCCGTGGCGCTTTTCGGAAAGAACGGCGCGGGAAAATCCACGATTCTCAAAATGATTACGGGAGTGACATACCCAACCTCTGGCGAGATTACGGTAGACGGTAGGGTGGGGGCGCTTCTTGAACTTACGGCGGGCTTTGACCCTGAATTTACCGGTCGTGAGAACATCTTTTTCCGGGGACAGCTTTTCGGGCTGACAAATGAGGAAATCCGGGAACTTGAGCCTGCAATCGTTGAATTTGCAGACCTTGGGGACTATATAGACCAGCCTACGAGGACATATTCAAGCGGAATGAAAGCTCGGCTTGGATTTGCCATAAACTCCAGCGTCCGTCCGGAAATTCTCATTGTAGACGAGGCGCTAAGCGTAGGGGACAACGAATTTAAGAAAAAGTGTGTGGACAGAATCAACAAAATAGTAAATGAGGAGGACGTGACTTTCCTGTTTGTAACCCATTCCACGGGAGTGGCGAAGCAGTTTTGCAAACGGGGGCTTGTGCTGAGGCAGGGTAGACTCCTCTTTGACAGCAATATTGACGAGGCGATAGAGTTTTACAAGAATACGTTGGCGGAAGATGAAAAAAAGAAGAAAGGCAAAGGGATTTTTGAAGAATGAGCATTAGAGAAAAAATCAAGGGAATGAAAACGTGGAAAAAAGTTACGATTCTTGTGGTTCTAGTATTGATTCTGGCGGCGCTCATAGTGGGGGTTGTTGTGTACAGTTACATGAACAGCCTGGTTGACCAAATGCACGAGCCAACCGAAGAGGACTACGACTTGTCCTTGGTGGACGTGGACGGCTATATCAATATCCTGCTTTTGGGGGTTGACAGCAGAGACATGGACAACATCAAGGGGACCCGAAGCGACATGATAATGATTGCCAGCATCAACAAGGATACTTATGATGTGAAGCTGACCTCGGTGTACAGGGACACGTATTTGAAGTTAGGGGACACATCTACTTATGACAAGATAACTCACGCCTGCGTTTACGGCGGGCCTGAAATGACCATGAAATCCCTGAATCAGGCAATGGATATCGACCTGAGCAACTATATCGTGGTGAATTTCAAAACCGTTGCGGACGTTGTGGACGCCGTGGGGGGAATCACGGTGGACGTGCAGGACTACGAAATATATCAGCTTAACAAATACACCAAACAGACGGCAAACAATATAGGAAAGACGGATTATAACCTTGTAACATCGGCAGGAGAGCAAACACTCGAGGGCGTCCAGGCGGTTTCTTATGGGCGGATTCGTAAGGGCGTAGGGGACGACTTTAAACGAACGGAAAGAATGCGCATAGTTGTCTCGAAAGTTCTTGAAAAGGTAAAGGCCATGTCTTTTAGCAAAGTAAAGGAAATCATCGACATGGCGGTTCCACAGGTTCAGACGAATCTGACAATGAACGACATTCTGGCGCTGGGATTCAGGCTACCAAAATACTCGATTTCTTCGGGGGCAGGCTGGCCATATCAGTGGACTACCGGAACGATAAACAAGATTTCATATGTTTTCCCAAGCGGCATGGCGGCAAACACCACAGAGTTCCACAAGGAAGTTTTCGGGCAGGAGGACTACACTCCGTCGGCTACGGTTACGGCAATCAGTAACGAGATCGCCGCAAGGATTGCAAGCGCACGGGCGAACAACGAAATAAAAGGTGAAAAGCAGGGCGAAAGCAAAAAGGATACCACCCAGACCACCGATACCGAGCAAGATGAAAATACGGACAATGCAGATGGTACCGGTGACAGCGGCGATTCGGGAGATACCGGAGACGGTACAGAGGAACCTGTTACACCTACAGACCCAACCACTCCGACAGACCCAACTGTTCCCGTAGACCCATCTACACCTACAGATCCGACAACTCCAGCGACTCCTACGACTCCGACAGAGCCGACCACTCCTACGGAGCCGCAGACTCCGGGTCAAACGGTGACGCCGAGTGACGGAGGAAGCACGACAAGTACGGAAAACTCTGAGCAAGGCACATGAAACGGGGCCGGACCCGGCAGAACAATTCCGGACGAGTTTTAGCTTTCGGAGCAAAAAAGCTTACGAGCGCAATTTTAGGGCGTGAATCAAAAAAAGAAAATATGAAAACACCCTTTGAATATAAATTTTGAAAATACGAGGTAAGAAAAATGGCTAAAGAAAAATTGAACTGGGAAGACAAGCAGGTTAGAGACACTTACAGACATACGGCGTCCCACATTATGGCGCAGGCGATTCAGCACCTGTGGCCGGATACGAAGTTTGCAATCGGTCCCGCAATCGAAAACGGATTCTATTACGATATGGAATGTGAACACAAATTCGGCGAAGAGGACTTCCTGAAAATCCAAAAGGAAATGAAAAAGATCGTTCAGCAGAACCTGCCGCTTGAGAGAAGCGAGGTTTCGAGAGAGGACGCACTGAAATTTTTTAAGGAAAGAAATCAGGACTATAAGGTTGAGTTGATTCAGGATTTGCCGGAGGACGCAATTATCACCATGTATACTCAAGGGGATTTTACCGACCTTTGCGCAGGTCCTCATATGCAGTCAACGGGTCAGATCAAGGCTTTCAAGCTCATGAGCGTTGCGGGTGCATACTGGAGAGGCGACTCCGACAGACAGATGCTCCAGAGAATCTACGCCACGGCTTTTCCGTCACAGGAAGAACTGGACGAATATGTTAACATGATCGAGGAAGCAAAGAAAAGAGATCACCGCAAACTCGGACGTGAACTGGGACTGTTCGCTTTCAGAGATGAAGCACCGGGATTCCCGTTCTATCTTCCAAAGGGCATGATTCTCAGAAACGCCCTCATCGACTATTGGAGAGAAGTGCATAAAAAATGGGGTTATGTTGAAATTTCAACGCCGCAAATTATGAAAAGAACCCTTTGGGAAACTTCCGGACACTGGGATCACTACAAAGAAAATATGTACACCACAGTTATCGACGACGAAGATTTTGCTATCAAACCGATGAACTGTCCGGGAAGCATTCTTGTTTACGATTTGGAACCTCATTCGTACCGCGATCTGCCTCTCAGATTCGGTGAGCTGGGCATTGTTCACCGCCACGAACTTTCGGGAGCCCTTCACGGAATGTTTAGAGTAAGATGCTTTACCCAGGACGACGCTCACATTTTGCTTGCAAAGGAGCAGATACAGAGCGAGGTAACTCGAATTGCACAGCTTTTGGATGAAGTATATTCGGTATTCGGATTGTCATATAAGATCGTACTTTCGACCATGCCGGAAGACCACATCGGAACCCGCGAAGATTGGGAAAAGGCAGAGAATGCCCTTGCGGACGCAATTACTTCCATCGGCAAGGAATATGAACTGAATCCGGGAGACGGTGCTTTCTACGGCCCGAAGCTTGACTTCCATGTAAAGGATTCCCTCGGAAGAACATGGCAGTGCGGCACAATTCAGCTGGACTATCAGCTTCCGGGCAGATTTAATTTGGAATATACAGGCTCCGACGGGCAGAAGCATACGCCGGTAATGATTCACCGTGTTGTATTCGGCTCAATCGAAAGATTTATCGGAGTTATCACGGAGCATTTTGCAGGCAAGTTCCCGCTGTGGCTGGCGCCTGTTCAGGTAAAGCTTTTGACCGTAACGGAAAAATTTGTGCCTTACGCAAAGGAAGTTGCGGAGAAACTTGAAGCCTGCGGCATAAGAGTTGAGCTTGACGACAGAAACGAGAAAATCGGTTACAAGCTCAGAGAGGCAAGAAATCAGAGGGTCAACTATATCTGCGTAATCGGAGAAAGAGAAGCGGAGGCAGGCACCCTCACGGTTCGTTCCAGCAAGGCGGGCGAGCTGGGCGAAATGTCCACAGAAGATTTTATGCAAAAGCTGCTTGAAGAAATCAAAACAAAGGCGATGTAAGCAAGGAACCGGAGACAAGTAGCCGGAGACAAGTAGCCGGAGGCAAGCAGAACGTAAAAATTGTGCCTGAAAAAAGACGAATTTTGGCGAAAGATGTCGAAACATTTTTCGCCTTTTTTCTTGCAAATATGACATAATTTAGTAAGCGGGACATTTTGATAGGGGACAAACGGAGGGGGCATTATGGAAAGATTTTTGCCGGTTATAAATCGTGAGAACTGCTGCAAGGTTTGGCTAAAAGATGTTATATGTATTGTAAATGATGGGCGACGGGTTAAAATTGCAACCGCAGAGGAGGAGTTTTTCCTTTATGGGAAAGTTTCGGATTTTAACAGGTATATTGTAGGAGACAGACGATTTTATCAATGCACAAAAGGATTTATCTTGAATTTAGACAAGGTTGATTCTATGAAAGACCAGATTATCCATTTTGAAAACGGAATGCAGTATGTGCTGGGACGCGGAACTTATCTGAAGGCAAAGCAGACCTTTGTAAACTATATACGGACAAAAAAATAAGCCTAACCCCTTGCAATTACCATGATTATATTGTATAATGCAACGTGGTATGTCGATTGGGCGTGCCGAAAAATAATTTAGCACACCGCTTTTATGAGATGGTTGCCGCGGATTCCTGAAATAAGGATGCGAAAAGGTCTTTAACGGCATGATAACAGTGCATAGGTGAAGGCCTGCAAGCGGTATTTTGCTCGCAGGTGGTGGAAGGAAAAACCAGGAGGAAATAAAAAAATGGCAGTAATTTCAATGAAACAATTACTCGAAGCAGGTGTACACTTCGGACACCAGACAAGAAGATGGAACCCTAAGATGGCTCCGTACATCTTCACGGAAAGAAACGGAATCTACATCATCGACTTGCAGAAGACAGTAAAGAAGATCGACGAGGCTTATGACTTCATGAGAAGCGTTGGCGAATCCGGCAAGCCGGTACTTTTCGTAGGCACAAAGAAGCAGGCTCAGCAGGCAGTTGTTGACGAAGCGGGCAGATGCGGACAGTACTATGTAAGCGAAAGATGGCTCGGCGGAATGCTCACCAACCACAAGACAATCGCAAAGAGAATCCAGAGATTAAACGACATCCGCAAGATGGAAGAAGACGGAACCTTTGAAAAATTAGCAAAGAAAGAAGTTATCAAGCTCAAGGCAGAAGCTGACAAGTTGGAAAAGTTCCTCGGCGGAATCAAAGATATGAAAGAAATGCCGGGCGCTCTTTTCATCGTTGACCCTAAGAAAGAAAGAATCGCGGTTAAGGAAGCAAGAATCCTTGGAATTCCAATCGTTGGTATCGTTGACACAAACTGCGATCCGGACGACGTTGACTATGTAATTCCGGCAAACGACGACGCAATCAGAGCCGTTAAACTCATCGCAGGCAGAATGGCAGACGCTATCATCGAAGCAAACCAGGGCGAAAGCTTCGACGAAGGAACTCCGGCAGAGGCCGCTGAGGCTGCAGAAGAAGTAGCCGAAGCTCAAGAAGAAGTAGCAGAAGAAGCTGCGGCTACCGAAGAATAATTTACGGGTTGATTAGGAGGAAAAAAACAATGGCTGTAACAGCTCAGATGGTTAAAGAATTAAGAGAAATGACCGGCGCAGGCATGATGGACTGCAAGAAAGCGCTGGTTGAGGTTGATGGCAACATTGACGCTGCCGTTGAATATTTGAAAGAAAAGGGACTTGCAAAGGCTGCAAAAAAAGCCGGCAGAGTCGCTGCGGAGGGCCTTGTGAAGATCGCATTTTCCGAAGATCACAAGACCGCCGCTATCGTTGAGGTTAACTCAGAAACAGACTTTGTTTCCAAGAACGAAGAATTTATTACGTTCGTAGACGACCTTGCAAAACTTGCTCTCGGTGCGGAAAGCACAGATATCGAGGCATTCAAGGCTATGGCATTTGAAGGCGCAACGGTACAGGAAGTTTTGACTGCAAAGATTGCTAAGATCGGCGAAAATATGTCGATCAGAAGAATCGAAAAGGCTTCCGGCGACGTTGTTACATCCTACATCCACGGTGGCGGCAGAATCGGCGTTATCGTTGTAGGAAAGGGAGAAGATACCGACGCAGTTAAGGAAGCACTGACAAACATCGCAATGCAGGTTGCGGCGATGAACCCGCAGTATGTAAGCAGAGACGACATTTCGGCAGACGAACTTGCGGAAATCAAGAAGATCACGCTGGAAAGCGCGCTGAATGACCCGTTCTCGCTTCCGAAGCCAATCTTAAACGAGCTTCTTGACAAGGCGACAAAGGGCGTCTGGGACGCAGCAGACATTGCAATCCTGGAAGAAAAGAGAGCAGACAAGGCGTTTAACTTCAACTATCTGCCTAACTTCCTTTCACAGGAAGCAAAGGCAAAACTTGCCGAACTTGCGGTTGCCGCAAAGGCAACAATCGTTGAAAACAAGATTTTCCACGGACTTGTGGACGGTCGTGTTTCCAAGCAGCTCAAGGATATCTGCCTTCTTGACCAAACCTATGTAAGAGCAGAGGACGGCAAGCAGACAGTTGCAAAATATCTCGAATCCGTAAGCAAAGACCTTAAGATTGCAAAGGTTGTACGCTTCGAGGTAGGCGAAGGTATCGAAAAGAAAGAAGAAAACTTCGCAGAAGAAGTTGCAAAGCAGATGAAATAATTCGCAAAACAGCTTAAATAAAAAATAAAGCCGCTCAAACAAAAGAGCAAAAAACCAAAAAATCGTCAACAACACAAAACCTCGTAGAATCAATGATTTTACGAGGTTTTTCATATAGAAAACAGCTTATGTTTCATCTAAGAAAGACCCATCAGCAAATCAGCAAATAAAAGAAATTACAGTAAATGGCGGTTGACAAATATTGGGGGGGGGGGGTACAATGGAAGTAAAGATTTTGTGAAGTTTTTGTGATGTCGCAATTTGAGCGGCATTATAACAAAACATGCACAAAAGAAATTATCAAAATCTTTTATCAAGGAGGAAAAAATGACGAACAGTAAAACAACAAGAAAAGCATTGCTGTCAAGCGCAATGGCGCTGCTGATGTGCGTTGCAATGCTAATCGCAACTACATTTGCGTGGTTCACGGACACCGCAAGCACGTCTGTGAACAAGATTCAGGCAGGCACGCTGGATGTGGCGCTGGAAATGAAGAACCCTGAATACACAGGGCCAGACGACCAAACTCATGCTGAGTGGATTTCTGCCGAAGGCAAGACCCTTGAGTTCAAGAAGGCTTCCACCGCAAACGGTACGGAAGTCCTTTGGGAGCCGGGCTGTACATACAGCTTGCCGGAGCTGCGGGTTGTAAAC
>CAVKSD010000012.1:0-31146 GCA_963658905.1 Bacteroidaceae bacterium | reverse complement strand
TCAAAAGTTTGTACAAATTTCTGATTATTGCTAAAAAGTCCAACTTTCTTGGAAATCGACGAAACGCGAATTGCAAGCCACCGCCGGCGAGTGCGTCTCGCACGCAAACTGGCATTTGCCTTCGCACCCGAGGACGCGCGCCAGAGCAATTTATGTCCTCGAAGCCTTCATGTGAATGATTTTACGGTCCCATCCAATATTTATGTACGCTTCTGAAAATTTTAACATAGTAAAGCGAAAATGTATTGACTTTAGTACAAAAAGATGTTAAGATACTGCCAAGACATCGCTAAGACGGTGCTAAGAAAATGTCTAAAATTTTTACACGGGGAGAAAAACATGGCAGCAGCAGTAACGGCAGGAATTATTTTTATCTTAATGTTTGTTCTTATCATAACGGAAAAGATCCCAAGGCACTTTGCAACTATGGGATGCGGAATTTTGACGCTCTCGCTCGTATTCGGACTTTGCATGAGGGACGCAGAGGCAATCCTGAACACCTTGAATTTTGGCGAGATTTTCACTAAAGAGTTTTGGTATCTTCGTGGCAAGGCGGAAAGCGTAACGTCGGGGATAAACTGGGCGACGATTATTTTCATAGCGGGCATGATGGTTATGGTGGAAGGCATGGCGGAAAGCGGCTTTTTCAAGTATCTTTGCCTGAAAATCGCAGAGCTTGCTCATTACCGCGCCCTTAGGATTTTCGTGGCGTTTATGATGCTTTCGGCATTTTTGTCCATGTTCATAGACAGCATTACGGTAATTCTGTTTCTGGCGGCGATCACTGCGGAGCTGGGGCTTATCCTGTCATTTAATCCGGTGCCGATGATACTTGCGGAGATTTTTTGTGCGAACCTAGGAGGTGCGGCAACAATGTGCGGCGACCCGCCAAACGTGATTATAGGAACATCGCTGGGATATACCTTTGGAGATTTCGTGCAAAATACCGGAGTTATCGTGATAATTTGCCTGGTCGTGACGGTGGTGTATTTTATGCTTGCGGTAGGAGGAGAGCTTCGCAGCAAGACTGTAAATTACAAAGAACTTTCTGCAGAGCTTGACCCGAAGGCGGCCATAACGAATAAGCGTGCTTTCACGGTAAGCGTGAGCATTTTCCTCATAACGGCGATGATGCTGGTGACTCATGCAACAACAGGCTTTACGGTGGCGCTTATAGGAACATTTGCGGCGGCTGCGACGATCCTTGCGGCGGGGAAAAAATCCATACAGCTGCTAAAACGGGTAGACGGAAAAACCTTACTCTTTTTCATCGGGCTGTTCATCGTAGTCGGGGGACTTGAAGAAACGGGAGTCCTTGAAATGATTGCATCACTCATCGGAAAATTCAGCAACGGCAACGCTTACGCGGCGATAGGAATAATACTGATTGTTTCGGCGGCTGCAAGCGCCTTCGTGGATAACATTCCTTTCGCGGCTACCATGATTCCGATTATCAAATCCCTTGCCGTATCTCAGGGAATACCGCTGGAAACCCTGGCTTGGACCCTTGCTCTCGGCACGGATATCGGAGGCAGTGCGACGCCTATAGGAGCCTCCGCAAATGTAGTGGGCGTTTCAATTTCCGCAAAATACGGTCACAACATTTCATGGAAGAAGTTCTGCGGATTCTTGACCCCTGCGACGATTCTGGTAATCGCAATCTGCCTTGTGTACCTGTTTGTGAGGTATATTTAGACAGAAAAACAAAATACGATATTAGCAAAAGCACACGGAAAAGCGATTTCGGGTGCTTTTTTTTAACGGCAAGCTGTGTTATACTATAGTTACTTATAACAGAGGAGGATGCGCAATGAATTATTCGGATCAACTGTATGAAGTCGTGGATAAATATTTCCTGAAGATAGTCATGCCCTACGGTGTAAAAAACAGCGAAGCGGCGGCATATTTGAAGAAGTTTGCCCCTTTCAAGAAGAAAAATTTCGACGAATATGTGCAGGCCTATAGTGCCTATAAGAACGCGGCGGAGACTCTGAGCGTGGAAAATATAGAAGTTCCTGAGGGGGACGAAAAGGCGGTTTATCTGAAGGAATGTTTCAAACAAAGTCAAAAGAGCTTTGCGAAACTCTGCGGAAGAAACGCGGATTTTTATGACTTCCAGAACCGCAAGGCAAGGCGCGAAAGCATAGACGCCAAGGAGCTGAAAGAGATTTTCGTTGCGCTTCGGGCAAGCATGAACTCGGCGGGGCGGGACGTGGAAGCCCTTGAAAAGGCTTACAAACAGCTGAAACTCGATACCGACCCGGAATATGCCAAAGCGGTTGCCGAGGGAAAGGAAAAGATATAAGAACATGACAGAGATAGCCTTATTATACATACTCATAGGAATTTGCCTTGTTACTGCGATACTTGCAGCCCTTGCCATGCTAAAGGCGCAAACCCTGGAAAGACAGATCACCCAGATGAAAGCCGAAAGCAGCGCATCGGAGAGGGAACTGCGGGAGATCAAGCAGGTGAGCCGGGACATGAGCCAGCAAACACAAAACTCCCTGCGAAATTTCGGCGAGCTGATTGCGGGAAACCAAAAGGACAGCGCCACGAACCTTGACAATCGTCTCAGGGAGCTTAATACGCGGTTTTCAAACATGGCGGTGGAAAACGAGCAAAAACTCGAAAACATCCGTCTCAGCATGGAGAAGAAAATTGGAGAGCTGACAAACGATAACAACCGTCAGCTTGAAGAAATGCGAAAGACCGTGGACGAAAAGCTTCAAAAAACCTTAGACGACAGAATCACCCAGTCTTTCAAACTTGTAAACGACAGGTTGGAACAGGTATACAAGGGCCTGGGGGAGATGCAGAATCTTGCGGCAGGCGTTGGGGATCTGAAAAAGGTCCTTTCCAATGTAAAGACCCGCGGAATCCTCGGCGAGGTGCAGCTTGGGGCGATTCTGGAGCAGATCCTTTCCCCTGAGCAGTATGCAGAGAACGTAGTCACAAAATCCACCGGTGCGGATCGGGTGGAATTTGCGGTGAAACTTCCCGGAGACGACGACAGAACGGTTTGGCTTCCGATAGATGCAAAATTCCCGGCGGATTCCTATAGCAGGCTGGTGGACGCTTATGAAACGGGAGACGCGGCGGCGATAGAAGAAGCAGCCAAAAGCCTTGAACGGGTCATAAAATCCGAAGCAAAGGACATCCATACAAAATATATAGAGCCGCCATATACGACGGACTTTGGCATCATGTTCCTGCCATTTGAGGGACTGTATGCGGAGGTGGTAAGACGCGGACTTTTGGAAGTATTGCAGCGGGAATACAAGGTAAATATCGCAGGCCCTACCACCATGGCGGCGCTGCTTAACAGCCTGCAGATGGGCTTCAAGACCCTTGCCATACAGAAGCATTCCAGCGAGGTCTGGGAGGTGCTGGGGGCCGTAAAGACCGAATTTGCGAACTTCAGCAAGGTTCTCGGAAATGCAAGAAACCGCCTGAGGATGGCAGATGAGGAACTTGAAAAGCTCATAGGAACAAGAACGAGGGCAATCGAAAGAAAACTCAGAGGCGTGGAAAGCCTTACCGCATCGGACAGCGCGGAAGTACTGGAACTGGCGGATTTGGGAGATTCAACGGATATATAAGGGAAGGCGAATATGAAAATTTTTGCGATCGGCGACTTGCACCTTTCCATGGGGGAGGGGGTCGAAAAGCCGATGGACGTTTTCGGCGCCGAATGGGAAAACCATGCACAGCGCCTGAAACAAAACTGGATTGAGAAAATAACAAATGACGATATTATAGTACTTTGCGGCGATATTTCGTGGGGACTGAGACAGGAAGAAGCCGAAGCTGATCTTGCGTGGATTCACGATTTGCCGGGAACCAAGGTGTTTTTCAAGGGGAATCACGACCTTTGGTGGCAGTCTGTGGGAAAACTCAACAAGCTATACGAGGACGGCACGATGAACTTTATGCAGTGCAAGGCATATATGGCAGGGGAAATCGGCATTTGCGGAAGCAGAGGCTGGATTTGCCCCGGTACCGAGGGCTTTTCGGAACACGACAGAAAAATTTATGACAGAGAAGTCGCAAGAGTCAGAATGTCCCTGGAAGATGCCAAAAGGCAGGGGGCGAAAAAGATCATTGCGGCGCTTCATTATCCGCCCACAAACGACAAGCACCAGCAATCGGATTTTACCCGGCTGATGGAGGAATACGGCGTCAAGAGGTGCTTTTACGGGCATCTTCACGGAAAGGACGTGTTCCCAAACGGACTAAAGGGCGTACTTAACGGAGTGGAGTACAGACTGGTATCGCTGGACTATTTAAAAGCAAACCCGGAGGAGGTAGAGATATGAAAAAAGTGATTTTGATAGTGACGGACAGCCTCGGCGTGGGAGAAATGCCGGACGCGGAGAAATACGGAGACAAGGGCTGCGATACTTTCGGGCATATTTGGCAAAAATGCGGAGGGCTAAAGATCCCGAATCTTCTTTCCCTGGGCTGGGGAAATATCGACGGAATCTTAGGAGGAAAAATTGCCGTAGATGGGCCAAAGGGATGCTTCGGCAGGCTTGCAGAGCTTTCCGCGGGGAAAGACACGACTACCGGACACTGGGAAATCGCAGGACTCAAGACCGAAATCCCCTTCAAGACCTATCCTGCGGGCTTTCCGCCTGACTTTATGGCAGAATTTGAACGGCAGATCGGCACAGGCTGCCTCGGAAATTATCCGGCAAGCGGCACGGAAATCATAGAAAAACTCGGAGCTGAACATGAAGCTACCGGAAAACCTATCGTCTACACTTCGGCGGACAGCGTTTTTCAGATTGCGGCAAATACCGCGGTGATTCCGCTTGAAAGGCTTTATGAGATATGCGAAATAGCAAGAAAGCTTTTGGCCGGCGATTGGGCCTGCGGCAGAGTAATTGCAAGACCTTATATCATTAACGCTGAGGGAAAGAGGGAGAGAACCTCCGACAGAAGGGATTACTCGGTTAGCCCGCCGCAGGATACGATCCTTGACGCGATCAAAGCTTCCGGCAAGATGGTTTATGGCGTTGGGAAAATCGGGGATATTTTCAATATGAAAGGCCTCACAGAATCGGTTCACACCACAAGCAACATGGACGGAGTTGACAAGACAATCGAAGCCATCAATATGGGCTTTGAGGGCTTTGTATTTACAAATCTGGTGGACTTTGACTCAAAGTACGGACACAGGAGAGATCCTGAAGGCTACGGCAAGGCGATAGAAGAGTTCGACGCAAGACTTCCGGAGATAATGGAGGCAATGGACGAGGAGGACGTGCTGATGATCTGTGCGGACCATGGCAACGACCCTACGGCGCCGGGGACGGATCATACCAGAGAATACATCCCGCTCATAGTATACGGCAAGGAGTGCAAAAAAGGCGTAAATCTGGGTACCAGAAGCTCCTTTGCGGATATCGGAGCCACGGTTTGCGATATCCTCGAAGTTACGCATAGCTCCGTAGGCACGGGATTTGCGGATTTGATCGAAAAATGAGATGGGAAATAAGGGGGTGAGATTTATGAGCTTTAACATGAGCGACATCATCTACAAAAAACGAGAAGGCGGCAAGCTTTCAAAGGAAGAGATAGAATATTTTATCGCAGGCTATGTTGGCGGACAAATTCCCGATTATCAAGCCTCGGCGCTGCTGATGGCAATATTTTTCCGCAGCCTTGACCGTGAGGAAACATTCCTACTTACCAACGCGATGCGCTACTCCGGAGACACAATCGACCTTTCCCCTATAAAGGGAATCAAAGTTGACAAACATTCCACAGGCGGCGTCGGGGACAAAACCACGCTGATCGTCGCGCCCATTGCCTCGGCATGTGGCGTGCCTATCGCAAAGATGAGCGGGCGCGGTCTTGGATTCACCGGGGGAACCGTGGATAAGATGGAATCCATACCGGGATTTCGGACTTCCCTTGAACCTGAGGAATTTCTAAGTCAGGTAAATGAGATCGGCATGGCTGTAATCGGGCAGACGGCTCACATCACCCCTGCGGACAAGAAACTCTATGCCCTCAGGGATGTTACGGCAACGGTGGACAATTTCGGTTTGATAGCATCTTCGATTATGAGCAAGAAGCTTGCGGCGGGGAGCGATGCAATCGTCCTCGACGTAAAGGTTGGTGACGGAGCTTTTATGGAAAATATCGACGACGCCAGAATATTAGCAGATTTGATGGTTGACATCGGCATCAAGGCGGGCAGAAAGACCGTTGCGGCAATTACCGAGATGGGACAGCCCCTTGGATGCGCGGTGGGAAACTCTTTGGAAGTCATCGAAGCAATTGAGACATTGAAAGGCCGCGGCCCTGCGGACATCACCGAGCTTGCGGAAAAACTTGCAGGAATAATGATTTATCTGGGAGAAAAGGCAGGGACGCCTGAGCAGGGACATGATATGGCAAAGGAAGCCCTTGCAAGCGGCAGGGGTCTTGAACAGTTCAAAAGGTTCGTGGCAGCCCAGGGCGGAAATCCGGCAGTGGCAGAGGACTATTCGCTTTTCCCGCAGGCAGCGCATAGCATTGAACTTGCAGCGGAAGCGGACGGCTATGTTTCCAAAATTGCGGCGCGGCGCATAGGGATTGCATCTCGGCATACGGGAGCAGGCAGAGAGACGAAGGAGGATAAAATCGACCTTGCCGCAGGAATATATGTACACAAGAAGGTCGGCGATGCGGTGAAGAAAGGCAACATCTTGGCGACTTTCTACGGCAACGACCCTGCAAAACTCGACAATGCAATTGAAGAGGCACGCAAAGCCTTTGAAATATCACGGGAAAAGGTTGAAAAACCAAGGCTCATCAAGGAAATCATCGGACTGTAAAATGAAAGTTATAAAAAAAGCCTCGAGAGTCTTGAAGATTTTCGGGGCTTGCAGTATACTATAAGAGATTTCGGTCAAAATACACCTAAATATCTTATAGGAGGAAGCGAATGGATAGAATCATCAAAAGAGATTACTATTTGGAGCAGCTCATAAAGCGTCAAAACAACGGGCTGATTAAAATCGTAACGGGGATCCGGCGCTGTGGAAAATCTTTTTTGCTGCGCACAATTTTTAAAAATTATCTGCTCGACAGTGGTGTGGATGAAAATCATATCATTGAAATGGCATTTGATTTGTTTGATAATATCGAATTTAGAGATCCGAAAAAATTCTATCCTTGGGCGAAAGAGCAGATTAAGGACGAGGACACATATTACTTCCTTTTGGACGAAGTACAATTACTGGACGAGTTCGTAAGCGTTCTGAACGGACTGGCAGATAAAAAGAATTGCGATATATATGTTACCGAAAGCAATGCGAAGTTCCTGTCGAAGGATATTGCGACGGAATTTGGCGGAAGAAGCGATGAAATTCATATGTACCCGCTGAGCTTTTCGGAATTTATGTCGATTTATGACGGCAATCGCTACGACGGATGGAATGAATATGTTACTTACGGAGGGATCCCACTTATAGTATTGGCTGCATCGGATGAGCAGAAAATGACGCTTTTGGACAACCTTTTAAAAGAGACTTATCTCAGCGATATTGTTAAGCGGAATAAACTCCGCAACATTGGGGAAATGGAGACTTTGCTGGATATTCTTGCCTCTGCCATAGGCTCTTTGACAAATCCGAATAAACTGCAAAACACATTCAAGAGTGTGAATCAATCCAAAATAACAGCAACCACAATAACCAAGTACATCGAGTACCTGAAGGACGCTTTCCTGATTGAAGAAGCAAGACGTTTTGACATTAAAGGGAAAAAATATATTGGAACACCCATGAAATATTACTTTATGGATATGGGACTTCGAAACGCGAGAATTAACTTTCGCCAGATGGAAGTAACCCACGCTATGGAAAATGTGGTATATAACGAGCTGAGAATGCGCGGTTACAGCGTTGATGTCGGAAATCTCAGCATTGTGGAGACGGGAAGAAACGGCAAAGCGGTCAAGAAGCAGCTTGAGGTAGATTTTATATGCAATAAAGGTTCAAAAAAGTATTATCTCCAGTCGGCATATATGCTTGGCACGCAGGAAAAAATGGAGCAGGAAATCAAACCTTTCCTGAAAATAAATGATTCGTTTAAAAAAATCGTAGTCACCTCGGATACCCCTAAACCATTTTATACCGATGAAGGTATCCTTATGATGAACATATATGACTTTCTATTGAAAGCAGATTCTTTAGATATATAGAGTCTAAAAGTTATATATAAACCAAGAGCCTCATATACTTTACCACTAAAGGTGAAAGGATGAGGCTTTTTTATGTGGAAAAAGATAGTGTCGAGTCTTGTGGGGGTAAGCCTTGTACTCTGCGGATTCGTGGGACTTTCACGACTTGGAGAAAAGCTACCGAAGCAGGAACCCATCGAGGTTGAAACCGTCAGCGACGTGCCGAGCAGCAACAAGGGGCCACAGACGGGGTTTACCGTGGAAGCAAAGGGAGCCGTTTTGATAGACGCAGAGAGCGGAGAGGTGCTGTTTCAGCAGGACGCCCACAAGGAGTTGCCTCTTGCTTCCGTAACGAAGGTTATGACAATGCTGCTGGTGATGGAGTCCGTGGAAAAGGGCAAAATCACTCTGAACGATGAGGTTGCAATTTCGGAACGCGCCGCATCAATGGGCGGGAGCCAGATGTATATGGAAGTGGGGGAAACCCACAAGGTCAGCGAACTCATGGAGGGGGTCGCCATGGCTTCCGCAAACGACGCCTGCGTGGCATTGGCAGAGTTTGTAGCCGGCAGCGAGGAAATTTTCGTGGAGAGGATGAACGCCCGGGCGAAGGAGCTTGGAATGGTGGATACACACTTTGTAAATACCAACGGTCTTCCTGTGGCAGATCATTATTCCAGCGCATATGATATAGCAACCATGTCGCGTAAACTTTACGATTTTGAGGAAACTCACAAGTGGTTTACCACATGGCAAAGCAAGGTAACGGTGGGACTTCCGGGCAAGGAAAAGGAGTTTGGGCTTACCAACACCAACAAACTGATAAAAACCTATCCCGGATGTAACGGCATAAAGACGGGATTTACAAGCGACGCGGGATTTTGCCTCAGCGCCTCGGCAACTCGAGAGGATGTGCATTTGATCGCGGTGGTTCTCGGCTGCGAAACCTCAAAGATCCGAAACGCCCAGGTTGCAAAACTTTTCGACTACGGTTTTGCGAACTACGAGGCGGCAGTCCTTGCAGAGCAGGGGGACATCGTTGGCGAAATGAAAATTGCCTGCGGAACTCCGGAAAGCATCTCCATCGTCGCCGGTGAGAAGATAGTTGCCCTCGCACCGAAAGGAGAAAAGGAATCGGTGACAAGCAAGATAAGTCTTGAGGAAAACGTGCCGTTGCCACTTTCTGCAGGAGATGAGGTGGGGAAAATGCTTGTATACAAAAGCGGAGAGAAAATCGGCAGCTATCCTGTTTTAGCTGAAAAGAGCGTGGAAAAGGCAAGCTTCAAAGACCTTGCCATCAGGAAAATTAAAGGGTGAGGACAAATCGGCAAAGGAAATATACATTCTGAAGAGGAGGTAAATCAAGTGGAACAGGAATATATTCTGTCATTTTCGTCTTTTTATAAAGCGGCATACGCCGAGGATATGCTTGAAGAAAGCGGGATTCGCTCGACCATGAAAAAGCTCCCTGCGGAGCTGGTAAGATCCTGCGGGACGGGGCTTTATCTCAGAACAAGCGACATCGACGAAGCCCTTGGGGTTCTTGACAACAAACAGATCACGCCTACCGGTGTTTTCCGCATAAAAAGGGAAGGGAAAAATCGAAAAAGCTATATAAGAGTAAGATAGCATAGTGCCTGTCCGGGTAAAAGGTCTGTTTTAGGACGTACCGGGCAGGCTTCTTTTAGATTGCGCAAAAGGCAAAAATGGGGCAAAAAGGGCAGGGAAGATAGTAATAATTTCTTGTGATGTAGACGGGGCTGTGGTATAATGATTCCAGTGATTATAAGGGCAGCGTTGCTGCAAGGTGAGAATCATTGAATCACAGCTTGGCGAGTTTAGGGCTGTGATATAATATCCCAGCGATTAAAAAGGCAATTATAAAGACGGTGTTGCCGTAAAAATAACCACAAAGCATTGGCGGAGGTAATGATGGAACCCATATATAAAAGAGTTTTATTGAAAATAAGCGGAGAGGCGCTTGCAGGTCAGCAGCGTTTCGGAATCAACGAAGAAATGACCCGAAAGGTTGCGAGGGAAGTGAAAGAAATACATGACCTGGGCGTGCAGGTGGCGATCGTCGTAGGCGGCGGAAACTTCTGGAGAGGCAGAACCAGCAAGGACATGGACCGCGCCACGGCAGACTATATGGGTATGCTTGCAACGGTGATGAATTCCCTCGCTTTGCAGGACGCTTTCCTCGCACTTGGGGTCAGCGCAAAGGTGCAGACGGCGATAGAAATGAAAGAAGTGGCAGAACCTTACGCCAGAAGACGGGCGCTTAGCCATTTGGAACACGGCGACATCGTGATTTTCGGGGCGGGAACGGGAAATCCGTTCTTCTCGACAGATACTGCCGCGGCACTCAGAGCGGCGGAAATCGACGCGGATGTGATTTTGCTGGCGAAGAATATAGACGGCGTTTATGACAGCGATCCGGCAACCAATCCGAACGCTGTAAGATTTGAAGAACTTACCCACATGGAAGTTGTGGAAAAAGACCTGAAAGTGATGGATCTGACAGCTGCAACCCTGTGCAAAGATAATGGAATAATGATTCACGTGTTTGCAATCGCCCAGGACGGAAACGTGCTTCGCGCAATTCGGGGCGAAAAGATAGGTACGATTATAAAATAGGAGGAGAAAATGGAAACCATTAAGAAGAACCTTGAAGAAAGAAGTAAAAAGACAATATCAGTTTTGAAAGAGGACTTAAACACAGTCAGAGCCGGCAGAGCAAATCCTGCGCTCCTTGACAGGGTGATGGTTGATTACTACGGTTCACCGACGCCACTTAAGAACCTTTCAAACGTTTCGGTTCCGGACCCAAGAACTTTGATGATTACGCCATTTGATCCGAAATCAATTTCCGAAATCGAAAAGGCAATCAACGTGGCAAACATCGGAATCAACCCATCCAACGACGGAAAGTGCGTAAGACTGGTAATTCCGCAGGTAACCGAGGAGAGAAGAAAAGAACTCACCAAAACCGTCAAGAAAATGGGCGAGGACAGCAAAATTGCCATAAGAAATCTCAGGAGAGAGGCAAACGACGAGCTGAAGAAGCTTGAAAAAGCTCACGAAATTACAGAGGATGAGCTGAAAAAGGCTTTGGATGACGTTCAAAAGGCAACGGACAAGACAACCAAAGAAATCGACGAAATCGTTGCGGCAAAGGATAAGGAAATCATGGAAGTATAAGCTTCCGTCGCAAATCATAAAATCATCACATCATAGGAAGAAATCATAATAGAGAGAAACATTTGTGTGGCTATATTTTGTAGCCACACTCTTTATAGGAGAAATAATGAGCCAAATTACAAATATTCCGAGGCATGTTGCAATCATCATGGACGGAAACGGCCGCTGGGCGGAAAAGAACAAGGTCACAAGGCTTTCCGGTCATAACCAGGGAATGTACGCCATGAAGGAGATAATAAAGCGGGCAGACGTCCTCGGAATAAAATATCTGACCGTCTACGCATTTTCCACGGAGAACTGGAAACGCTCACAGGAAGAAGTGGGGGGAATATTTAACCTGCTTGTAAAATTCGTTGCCAGCGAGCTTACGGAGCTTGACGAAAACAACGTAAAAGTGCATATCCTCGGAGATTATAAAAAGATCCCAAAATCCGCGGTAGACAGTATAAACAAGGCGCTTGCGGTTACGAAAGATAACGACGGCTTGCAGTTTAACATTGCGCTTAACTACGGAAGCCGGGCGGAAATCACGAGAGCGGCAGCAAAAATAGCCGGAGAGGCAGCGAGCGGGGAAATACGTCCTGAGGAAGTGACGGAAGAGCTGATTTCCCGCTATCTTTATACCGGAGACGAAAATGGCAATATCCCAAACCCAGATTTGATCATAAGGACAAGCGGGGAAATGCGGCTTTCAAACTTTTTGCTTTGGCAGGCGGCTTATAGCGAATTTGCCTTTACGGACAGCCTTTGGCCGGATTTTACGCCGGAGGAATTTGAAAAAATTATTGAGGAATTTACTCACAGAGGCCGCAGATTCGGCGGACGGAAAGGGTAGGAAAATAAATGAAAACGAGAATTATTTCGGCATGTGTCATGCTGCCGCTGCTTGCACTTGTATATCTTGGCGGCTACTGGCTCATGGGAGCCTGCGTAATCGTCAGTAGCATTGCGGTGAGAGAATTTTATAAAGGCTACGAAGCGGCAGGAACAAAGCCGAGTTACATATTGGCATACCTCGGACTTTTCCTGCTATATGCCTTAGAGGTCTGCTATCCGGGAGACACTCGGTTCATGCTCTTTTGGATTGTTCTGATGGTCATGGGCTCCATGATATACGGTTTTAAGGTTAACGAGCGAAAGCTGGAGGATATGTCCGCGACGCTCCTTGGAATATTATATTGCGTGCTTTTTCCATTCCATATAACCCTCATCGACAGGAGCGAGTATAGCATCCTGATCTGGCTGGTGTTCCTGGCGGCATTCGGCACGGACATCATGGCATATTTCGTTGGAATGGCGATCGGAAAGCACAAGCTTTGCCCAAACCTCAGCCCGAAAAAGAGCAAAGAAGGAGCGGCAGGCGGAGTGCTTGGAAGCATAATTTTCTGCGGCATTTTCGCATATCTTGTTATTCCTGAAATGCTCACCGAGGCGATGATCATAGCGATAGCAGGCAGCGTCGTGGCGCAGCTTGGCGACCTTTCGGCTTCTGCTTTCAAACGCCAGATGGGTATCAAGGACTACGGCAACCTCATTCCGGGACACGGCGGGATCCTAGATCGCTTCGACAGCGTATTCTTTACTGCGCCGATGGTATATTATTGCATTTTGTTCGTGAATGAGGCGCAGGAAGCCATGCCGATTGTCCAATAAATTGAAAGACCTGAGGACATACCATGAAAAAAATTACGATTTTAGGCAGCACAGGTTCCATAGGAACTCAAAGCCTGGAAGTGATAAAAAATCATCCCGACAGATTTGCGGTTGAGGCGCTAACCTGCGGGAAAAATACAGAGAGACTGGCTGAACAGATCCAAATGTTTCAGCCGTCTTTTGCCGTTACGGAAAGGTCGGAGGACGCGGAAAGGCTTGCAAAAATCTTTCCCGAAACCGAATTTTCCTGGGGCGAAAAGGGGCTTATCGAGGCTGCAGGCGGCGGCTGCGACACGGTTCTTAACTCCCTTGTGGGAATGAGAGGCCTTGCGCCTACCTGCGCCGCTATTGCATCAGGCAAGGACATCGCCCTTGCCAACAAGGAGACTCTGGTTGCCGGCGGCGCCCTGGTAATGGACGCGGTGGCAAAAGCAGGGGTAAAGCTTTTGCCGGTGGACAGCGAGCATAGCGCTATTTTCCAGTGCCTTGAGGGGAACAAAGACAGGCCGATAAAGAAGATTCTTCTCACAGCAAGCGGCGGACCTTTCCGTGGATATACGAAGGAGCAGCTTGAAAATGTAACCCTTGAACAGGCGCTGAAACATCCTAACTGGAGCATGGGGAAAAAGATAACCGTTGACTCTGCCACCATGATGAACAAGGGACTTGAGGTAATTGAGGCGAAATGGCTTTTCGACGTCCCGGCAGAGAAAATCCAAATTCTCGTTCATCCCCAGAGCATAGTCCACTCGGCGGTGGAGTTTGAGGATAATTCCGTAATCGCCCAGATGGGGGCCCCGGACATGAAAATTCCTATCAGCCTTGCGCTTGGTTATCCAGACAGGCTAAGAAGCACAGGCAGAGAGCTTGATTTCTTTACGGAGGGCGCAAACCTTACATTTGAGAAACCGAATCCGGAGGTTTTCGGCTGCATAAGGCTGGCATACGAGGCGATAGAAGCAGGAGGAAGCTATCCTGCAGCGCTGAATGCCGCCAACGAGGTGCTGGTTTCAGCATTTCTTAACAAAAAAATACGGTTTATGGACATACAAAATACACTTCAGCGCATTATGCACGACCATAAACCGGCATATAATTTAGATTTAGAGGGTATCTTGGAAATTGACAGAAAGACGAGAGAATTAACGGGGGAATTTTTATGAAAACAGCAATTCTTGCGATTTTACTATTCTGCGTGATGATTTTTCCTCACGAGCTGGGGCATTTCATCGCGGCTAAAAGATGCGGAGTACGGGTCAATGAATTTGCTTTCGGCATGGGGCCTGTGATTTGGAAAAAACAAAAAGGGGAAACGCTTCACAGCATCAGACTTCTTCCCATCGGCGGATTTTGCGCCATGGAGGGTGAGGACGAGGAATCGGAGGACGACAGAGCTTTCGGAAAAAAGAAGCCTTGGCAGAAAATCATAATACTTGCGGCAGGCTCTCTTATGAATGTGCTTTGTGCCATTATCATCATGTGCATCGTGGTGGGAGCAAGGGGATTTACCACAACCACAATTGACGAAGTCACCGCCGGCAGCGCGGCAGATATGGCGGGCATTATGCCAAAGGACAAAATCGTCAGCATTGCAACGAGTCAAGAAACCTACGAAATTGACCAGTGGTCGGACGTTTCCGAGGCGATGAACTCGATAAAAAGCGACGAAACCATAACCGTCGGCTACAAACGAGGGATCGAAACATATACTGCCGACGTAAAGCCGACCCTTGCAGAGGGGACGGATTCTCAGGGCAATGCGGTAAATTACTACGTTCTGGGGATTACCTGCAAGATAAGTCACAGTCCATTTAAGGCGCTGATTGCGGGAACTCAGTCAACCTGGGCGTTGACGAAGATGATGTTTGCGGCGCTTGGACAGCTTTTTACAGGCGAGGCAAGTCCCGATGAGCTGACGGGGCCTGTTGGAATGGTGCAGATGGTCAGCAAGACCACCGAATACGGATTTTGGTATTACGGCTTTCTTACGGCGCTGATTTGCCTGAACCTTGCGGTGATAAACATGCTTCCGCTTCCGGCGCTGGACGGAGGAAGAATCATCTTTGTGCTGTACAGCGCGATTACGGGAAAACCGGTAAGCGAAAGGGTGGAGGGAACCATCCATCTTGTGGGGCTGGCGCTTCTGCTATTGCTTATGATTTACGTTACTTTCAACGATGTTGTAAGAATATTCGGCTAAATACCGGCGGAGAAAACAGAAACCATGGAAAATACGAGAAAGACGAAAAAAATAAGGTGTGGAGAGCTTTTTATCGGCGGGGACGCACCGATTACGATACAATCCATGACCAACGTGGATTCAAGGGACGAAAAAGCTTTGACCCGGCAAATAGAAAGACTTGCGGAGGCAGGCTGCGAAATCGTGAGAATCGCAGTGCCTGACATGGAATCGGCAGAGGTATTTGCACAGGTCAGAAAAAAGATTCCGAAGAAAATCCCCCTTGTGGCGGACATACATTTTGATTACAGGCTTGCAATCGCAGCCATAAAGGCAGGAGCGGATAAAATCAGAATAAACCCCGGAAATATCGGGGGCAGAGAGAGGCTTCGGGCGGTGGTAGAAGCGGCGAAGGAGCGTCAAATTCCAATCCGCGTAGGGGTAAATTCCGGTTCGCTGGAAAAGCCGATTCTTGAAAAATACGGCAGAGTAACGGCGGCGGGGCTTTGCGAAAGCGCACTGAATAACCTGAAACTCATCGAGGAATTTGACTACGACAGGCTGGTGGTGTCCATAAAATCCTCAGATGTAAAGCTTAATTACGATGCACACAAAATTCTTGCGGCGAGTACGGACTATCCGATTCACATAGGAATTACCGAGGCGGGAACTATGGAAAGAGGCAAGGTCAAGTCGGCAATGGGAATCGGAGCGCTGCTTCTTGAGGGAATCGGCGACACCATGAGAGTATCGCTGACGGCGGATCCGACAGAGGAAGTAATTTTTGCAAAGGAAATTTTGCGCAATGCAGGACTTCGTGGCGGCGGAATCGATCTGGTGTCCTGTCCCACCTGCGGAAGAACCAAAATCGACCTTCAAAAACTTGCGGCAGAGGTTGAAAGCAGGCTAAGAACCATTTCGGAAAAGCTTGAAAAGCGCGGCGGCGAAAGGCTCAAAGTCGCAGTAATGGGCTGCGCCGTAAACGGGCCGGGAGAAGCCGGGGAAGCCGACTTCGGAATCTGCGGCGGCGACGGACGGGGGCTGCTTTTTTCAAGGGGCGAAATCGTAAAAAATGTGCCGGAGGACAGACTGGTAGAGGAACTGATTAGCATGATAGAGGCGAATATATGAAGAATCTTATCCGCGAGAGCATAAACTGGGAGGTACTCGGCGGCGAGAAAACAGAATACAGATTTGAGCTTGGAAAAGCCGTGATTCACAGGGAAACGGGGGCGCTGGAAATGCCGGTGCGCCTGAATTTTGTGATGCCTTTTTTGGATTACGAAAAGATAAAAGCCCTTATCATAAACAAGCTTGATATGGTTTCCGAGGTGAAATTTGCCTTTGAATATGAAGACATGATTCTGGAGGAGGGGCTTATCGCAAGGCTTTTCCTGCCATATATGATCGAAGAAGTAAATGGAGAATATGTTTCCATCACCAAGATGATCGACGAGAAAACGGTCAAAGTCGAAGATGGAAAGGTAACATATTATGCCTTGGGGGACTTTGCGGCAAAACAGCTAAACGACAGGCTGGCGCGGAGGTTCAGCGAAATACTTAAGGAAAGATTCGGCCTTAACTTTGCGGTTAACTTTGAAAACAATGTCAGTCGTTTCGAGGAAATGTATAAATCTTTCCGGGAAAACGAGGGAAAAGAAATAGAAAAAACCGCCCAAGAATATCGCGCGGAAGTAAGAGCCAGAGCGGCGGAAGCGGCTGCGAAAAAAACGGAAAGCGGCGGGTCTTCTGCCAAGTTCACACCAAAGGGCGGCTACGGCAGCTTCGGCGGAAAAAACGGCGGCGAGGGTGGCTGGAAGCGCAGGGAAAAAGAGCTTCCCGCGTCGGGAAACCGCATTATGGGCAGAGAAATTGCCGGTGGAAAGACCGCAGAACTCAGAGACATCGACCCGAAGATGGGAACGGTGGTGATCGAGGGAGTTCTTTTCAGGATATCCGAACGGCTTATCAAAAATGGAAACCACCTTGTATCCCTTTTGATTACGGACAATAAAACCACGATCTGCGCAAAGGCTTTCGTTACCGAGGCGAAGTGGGGCGAAATAAACGAACTATTGAAGCCGGGAGATGCGGTAAAGCTCCGGGGAGAAGTCCAGTGGGACACCTTCGAGAACATGAACACCATAATGTTCAAAGACCTCGAAAAACAGGACAGAGCTGCAGGACGTGAGGATACATGGCAGGACGGAAAGAGGGTGGAGCTTCACATCCACTCAAAGATGAGCCAGATGGACGGCTTTAACGAGGCGGCGGATATCGTTTCCCTTGCCGCGAAATGGGGTCAGCCGGCTGTGGCAATCACCGACCACGGCGTGGTTCAGGCCTTCCCGGACTGCGCGGCGGCGGCGAAGAAACAGGCGGAAAAGGGCCATCCCATAAAGGTTATTTACGGTCTGGAAGGCTACGTATTCGACGATTCGGACTGCAAAGACGAAAAGGGAGAAATCGACTACAAAACAAAGCCTACGAATCATATCATAATTCTGGCAAAGACCCAGGAGGGCTTAAAGAATATTTACAAGCTTGTGTCCTACTCCCATTTGAATTATTTTTACAAAAAACCGAGGCTTCCGTGGTCTGTCATCGAGGCGCACAGAGAGGGACTTATCATAGGCTCCGCCTGCAGTGCCGGCGAAGTTTTCCTGTCAATGGTGAAGCAGGTTACATATAATAAGCGAACCCATACCCAGAACGTTATAGAGCAGAAAAGCCCGGCAGAGCAGGAAAAAATCGCTTCCCGCTACGATTATCTTGAAATTCAGCCTATCATCAACAATCACTTTATGCTGGAAAGCGAGTTTTATCTCGACGGAAAACGAGTAGAAACGGAGGATGATCTTCGGGAAATAAATAAGAGAATCCTCGCCCTTGCAGACAAGCTGGGAAAGCGGGTGGTTGCCACCACGGACTCCCACTATACCGAGCCTGACGATGCAATTTACAGAAACATCATCATGGCAGGAATGGGTTACGACGATGCGGAAAACGGCGAGGGTCTTTATATGAAAACCACCGACGAGATGATGGAGGAATTTTCCTATCTCGCTGGCAGGGCAAGGGAAGTTGTTATAGACAATACGAACTATATAGCAAGCCTCGTTGACGGAGAAATTCGCCCCGTACCTGCGGGAAAGTTTCCGCCGAAAATCGAAGGAGCAGAGGAAACCCTACGAAAAACCTGCATGGAAAGAGCCCACGAACAGTATGGCGATCCTCTCCCGAAAGAAATTGAGGAGAGGCTCGATATCGAGCTTAATTCCATCATAAACAACGGCTATGCGGTGATGTATGTAAGCGCCCAGATGCTTGTAAATAAGTCCCTGCAAGACGGCTATCTGGTCGGCTCCAGAGGTTCGGTAGGGTCTTCCTTTGCAGCCACCATGGCGGGAATTACCGAGGTAAATCCCCTGGACCCGCATTATCTTTGTCCGAACTGCAAAAAGATTATTTGGGGAGATATGCAAAAATACGACTGCGGCGTGGATATGCCGCCCATGGACTGCCCAGACTGCGGCACTCCCATGAAGCGGGACGGCTATACCATTCCTTTCGCCACATTCCTTGGGTTCAAGGGCAATAAGGAGCCGGATATCGACCTTAACTTTGCCGGAGAATACCAGCCGATCGCCCACAAATATGTAGGGGTTATCTTCGGGGACAAGAATGTGTTTAAAGCGGGAACCGTAGGCACCGTGGCGGAAAAGACCGCTTACGGCTATGTGGCAAAATACTTCGACGAGAGAAATATTCCGGTGAACAAATACGAAAAGGACAGGCTCACTCAGCACTGTACCGGAGTAAAACGTACCACGGGACAGCATCCCGGCGGCATCGTAATCTGTCCGGACGATCACGAAATTTTTGAATTTTGCCCGATCCAGCATCCGGCAAATGATGTAAACACAGACATTATTACCACGCACTTTGATTATCACAAGATAGACGAGAATCTTCTCAAGCTGGATATTCTCGGTCACGATGTGCCCTCTATGATACGTCAGCTTCAGGACATGACGGGTACGGAGCCGCTGAAAATAGACCTTACCGACAGAAAGGTTCTTAGCATTTTTAACGGGATAGAGGCGCTGGATATAAAAGACCCGGACTACAAGTTTACCCATGGCTCCTATGCGATTCCGGAATTTGGAACTTCATTTACGAGGCAGATGCTTGACGACACGAAGCCGGATAAATTTGCCGATCTTGTCAGAATTTCGGGATTTTCTCACGGAACAGACGTGTGGCTGAACAACGCCCAGGACTATATCCGCTCGGGAACCGCCACCATGCGTGAGGTTATTTCCACCCGTGACGACATCATGAACTACCTGATTTTGAAAGGGGTTGAGAACGAAACCGCATTTAAAATCATGGAAATTGTCCGTAAGGGAAAGAAAGATCTTGACGAGCAGCAGGTTGCCACCATGAAAGAACACGATGTTCCCGACTGGTATATCGACTCCTGCAACAAGATAAAATATATGTTCCCCCGCGCCCATGCTGTGGCATATACAATGATGAGCTTCCGTATGGCATGGTACAAGGTATACTACCCGCAGGAGTTTTACGCCACATATTTCACCACGAAGGTCGCCAACTTCGACGCGGAGACGATACTGAAAGGCAAGGATGCAATTCTGGCGAAGATGGACGAGATAAACGCAAAGGGTGTGAACGCAACTCCGAAGGAAAAGGACGATTACACCATTCACGAGGTTGCCTACGAGATGTACGCAAGAGGCTATGAGTTTACTCCCGCAAGGCTTGGAAAGTCATCAGCCACGAAATTCGGCGTGGATAACGGCAAGGTGCTGCTTCCATTTACGGCAATCGAGGGGGTAGGTGAGAACGCGGCGAAGGCTCTCCAAAGCGAATACGAAATCAAGCCTTATGACACCATTGAAGAGGCTATAAAGAGGGCAAAACTCAATAAGACAGCCGTGGAGGGTCTGAGAAATCACGGCGTGTTTGAAGGGCTTCCGGAGACTGACCAGCTCAGTATGTTTTAGCGGGATGCTACAGAAAATCAGCAGGCTTTGAACTTTCCGATGATGGCGAAGATGCAAAAACATATAAGCTCCGTCACCACAATTGTGGCTCCCGCGGGAGTTGAAAGCATGATGGACAGCAAAAGGCCGATTGCAGAGGTTGCCACCGCATAAAGAGCCGCACAGATAATAACCTGACGGAAAGTGCTGAAAATTCTCATGGCAGAAAGTGCCGGAAAGATGATCAGCGCCGAAGTAAGCAGCGCACCCACAAGGCTCATGGCAAGGACGATGACCACCGCCGTGATAACCGCAATCAGGAGGTTATAGGCGGAAGCATTTACCCCTGTGGCAACGGCAAAGCTTTCGTCAAAGGTGACCGCAAAGATTTTGTTGTAAAACAGCACAAATATCAAGATAACAACGATGGACATTGACACGCAGAGGATAATATCTCCCTCGGTCAGTGTCAAAATAGATGTGGAGCCGAAAAGCGTGCTGCACACATCGCCGGAAATATTGGCAGATGCGGAGAAAATATTGAGCAGAAGATAGCCGAAAGCCATGGAGCCTACGGAAATCATCGCCAGCGCCGCATCGCCTTTTATTTTTGCATTCTGTCCGGTTTTTAGAAGCAGAATCGCACTGAGTATTGTTACGGGCATGACAATAAGGAGATTGTTGCTGACGGAAAGAACCGTAGCCACCGCCATGGCACCGAATGCCACGTGGGAAAGCCCGTCTCCCATGAAGGAATAGCGTTTAAGCACCAGCGTGACGCCAAGAAGCGATGAACAGAGCGCCGCAAGTACCCCTGCGATAAATGCGTAGCACACAAAGGAGTAGGAAAAATATTCGCTAATCGTGTTTATTAAATTCATCTCTTACCGACCTCCTTGGCTTGATATTGATCTTTTCCCCGCGGCTGCAAATCGGCTCGTCCACAAAATTGGAGAGGCGGAATTTGCCTTTAAGGGGAGTTTGGGCGTAGTCTTCCTTGCTGCCGAAAAACTGCATACTGCTTCCCATGTGCAGGATGTGGCTTGCGTATTTGACGGCGGCTTCGATGTCGTGGGAAACCATTACGACGGTTATATCTCCCTCGTGATTGAGCCTTGCGATAATTTCGTACATTTCTGCGGAAGCCGCCGGATCAAGCCCGGAAATCGGCTCGTCTAAAAACAGCATCTGGGTGGTGGCGCAGAGGGCTCTTGCCAGCAGCGCCCGTTGTTGCTGCCCGCCGGAAAGATTGCGATAGCAGGCGTTACGCTTATCGTATATGCCGAGCTTCTTCATATTGTCAAGGGCGGCTTGCTTTTGGGCGCGGGAGTAAAAGGGTTTTCCTCCCAGCGAAGCTAAAAATCCGGACAGGACTATTTCCTGAACCGAAGCGGGAAAGTCCCTCTGCACCGGGGTTTGCTGGGGCAGGTAGCCGATTTGGGAGCGAGCCAGTCCATCTGAGAATATAATCTCTCCGGAAAGAGGCTTTTGGAGGCCAAGCAGAGTTTTCATCAGGGTAGATTTTCCCGAACCGTTTTCTCCCACGATACAAAGATAATCCCCTTTGTTGATCTGAAAATTGACCCCCTCGGATATAGCGACGCCGTCATAGCCAAGGGATAGATTGTTTACAATCAGTTGAGACATTCGGAAATGACCTCCTTATTTTTCTTCATTGCGCCAAGATAGCTAAATCCGCCTGCGATATCCTCGGCGGTTACGGATTGCAGAGAGTCAAGCTCGCATATTTTTATTTGGCGTTCTTCATAATTCTTACCGGAATTTTTTTTAGAATTTTCTCTGGCGGCGCGGATAATGGTATCTGCGAGATTTGTGCTGCTGTTTTTGAGAATAAGGATGTGAGAAAGCCCCTCCGAAGTCAAATCCTCCGCAAGGTCTATAATCGTCTCAAAACTCGCTTCTGTTTCCGCCGAACATCCCTCAAACGCCGCATGAACCTGTATGCCGTAATCTTGCGATAAGTAAAGGAACGGGAACCGGTCGGCAAGCAAAAGCTCATCTGCGGAAGCCCCATTTATCGCTTCTTCAAACTCCCCGTCAAGGGCGGCAAGCTGCTCTTGGTAGCCTGCCAGGTTTTGTCTGTATAAATCCTCGTTTGCGGGATCCAGCATGGAAACCGTCTCGGCAATTTTCTCGCAGAAAACAGGTGCCATCTTCAGGGAAAGCCAGATATGCTCGTCCGCCTCGTGCTCATGCTCCTGCTCGTGGCTATGCCCATGGTCGTGATCGTGCTCCTCCTGCTCGTACTCAGGGAAAAGCTCAGGGTTTTCCTGAAAATACTCCATCAGAGACAGGGTTTCAACAGCCCCTCTGGCCGAAGACTCCTTTGCCTTGTCGATCCAAAACTCCGAAATCCCGCCGGTATAAATCAGAAGGTCGCAGTCTGCGATTTGAACCATGTCATTGGCGGTGGGCTGGTAGCTGTGCATATCCACACCGCTTTCGTTAAGCAGACGCAGCCGGATTCCGGCAGGGTTATCCCCCAAAATATTTCGCGTCCAGTCGTATTCGGAAAAGCCGGCGCAGAGAATCACCGGAGAATTGCCGTTATCTTCTGTCATATCTGTATTATATTTTTGCCCGCTGCTGTTTTCCCCGCATCCTGCCGTAAAAATTAGAAGAACGCTCAGAAAAAGCAGGGCGAAAGTCCTTATTTTCCTTCTCATAACTTAGTTATTATAGCATTTTGCAGGGGAAAATACAAGGACTCACAGGAAAACGGGGCCTGCAATCACCTGCCTGCATACTTTTATGTAGCGGTTTTCGTCGGGGCAAGAACTCCACTTGATGAGGCTGACCTGATTATATAGGATTTCCAGGCAGGTGATGGAGTTGGGGTGTACGCAGGAACCGCTGTTGAAGTATTTTCCTTTGTTTGACTGCAAGGCGGCGGAGCCTGCGGGAATGGCAGGGCGATGGGTGTGACCGGCGATTAGATTGGTTTCTCGCAGGGTCGCCCAGTTTGCCATGCGTTCTTCCACTGCTTTTCGCTTCCTATAATTACGCGCCGCGCTTGTGGGGTCCTTGACTCCGGCAAGCTCGAGGGGTTTCCAGAGGTAACGCACCATCCACCTTGCTGCTTTCCAGAATCGGTTGTTCAGGGGATCAACCTGATGACCGTGGATCAGGTTGAATTTTACGTTGCCATTGCCGTCGCAGATTTTGATTGCCGGAAAACAGGGTGGGAGGGTTGAAGAAAGCGGCGCTTTGCGGCTTTTCACCATGTCATGATTGCCCCAGACCATATACATTTTTTCCTCCAATATAAAAGGAAGAAACTGCTGAAAAATATCTCCGTGGATTTCTTCGATGTCCGAAAACCTGCGGTTCTCCCACAGTTCGTCTCCGTCTCCAAGCTCTATATAAGTAAAGTCATTTTCTCGGTAATACCCAAGCGCGGCTTGAAAAAGGGTCTTGTTGTTCAAAAAGCTGTCGCTCCAGCTGCCGTTTCCCCGGTGACAGTCGCTGAAAATCACGATGCGAGGGTGGCTTTCCTGATTGATTTCTTTGGCAGAGGCAAGGGCCTTGTCGATTTGCTTTGCATAAAAATTTTTGTTTGGGAACATAAAAAACCTCCCGATGTACTTCTCTCAGTATATGCGGGAGGCTGCGATCTGTGTATATTGTAATTTACAGGGCCTTATTTGGCTATCCTATAGGTTACGTTCGACCATGGGGAGTAGATCTTCTCACCGCCGACTTCTCTGTAAGCCCGAACCTTGTAGTAATAACGAGTGCCTTTTTTGAGATTGGAGGTGTTCTTAAACTGAGTGCCTGTGCTGTCGCTGAGAAGCGCATAGCCGTCAGTCTTTGAGGTGGATTTCCAAAGCTCATAGCCGTCGATTTGCACTGCGGAGACGTCAAGCACCGTTGATGAAGTCTCCCAAGAGAGCTTCATTGCGCCCTTTGACGCGGAAGAACTTGCCTTGACAGAAATCTGCGCCATTTGCGTCGTTACTTCCTCACGCTGCGCCATCATCGCCTGGTATTCTGCGAGAACCTGTGCGTACTCGTCGTCGCTTACCATTGGTTTTGCGCTGTCGTTAAAGAGAGCCGACCAAGTCTGCTTGCCGATATTTCCCGTGTTCGAGATGCCGTGCATAACCTGGAACTTGATTACCGCTTCCTTAAGCTCCTCGGTAAAGGAAGTTTCTTCCCCTGCTTTCGTCTGGGTTTCGGCAAAATACAGGTAGCTGTAATTACCTGCAGACGGGTCATAATATCCCAGCTCATTGAGTCGTTTCGCCGCGGCTTGGATATAGGCAAGCTTGCTGCTGCCTGACTCGCCCGGCGCAAGGAAATATTTGTAGCTGTTAGGATTCAGCACGAAGCTGATTCTGTAGCCGGAAGCCTTCGGAGTAAAGTGGTATGTGGTCTTTGTGGAAAGCTTGTTTCCGGTGCCTGTGCTGTAAATACCCCCAAGCTTGTAGCCGATAGCAGGATTCGAGTAAAGTGAAAAGCTGCTGTTGGTGTAGCGGGTGTCCAGGGTGAAATAGAAAGTTCCGTTTTCTTCCGCCGTAAAGGTTCTGTTCGTTCCGTTTACATAGATGGAAAGGGTTTTCATCGGGTTGTTCTGCGCCCTGACATAGCTCAGCTTGTAGCAGTTCGTAAGGTCAACGCTGGTAAGCTTGTTATCCTGCAAGTAAACGCTCTTGAGAACAGGGGAGCCAGAAAGGTTCGCCGTCTCGTACTTGTTGCCATGAGATGAGAACAGGGTCATCTTTGTGAAGCCCGGCAGGTTCAGCGCTCCGGTAAAGCCCTTGTTGCTCCACTGGATCTGAGTCGTCTTTCCTCGCCCGTTTGTCATAAAGTGGGATTTCGTGCCGTCTCCCCAGGTTGATGTATCGTAAGGAGAGTAGTTTGCATCCATCTTTACACCGTTGGTAACGCTCGTGTCTCCGATGGTTTGAGCAAAGAACTGGCGTAAAAGATTCATTTCGTACTCGTCGTCGATGTATTTGCCGTATCTGTAGTCAGGATAGATATTCATATACACATGGCTGGTGGCAACCTGCTCGTCCGATGCGTCAAAATATGTGTAATTTGTCAGCCCCGTGTAAGTCCACACGTCGGTGGTCTTGTTGTATTTGTTGGTGGTGCCTACGGTGGGATCTACAAAAATCCATCTGCCGTTTACATAGGATTCCACCCACCAGTGGTCACGCACGTCGATATTATCCTCCGTGAGCCAGTCATTTGACGGCACGGCCAGTCTGTGTCCGTAGACGAAGCGGGTCGGAATGTCCTGGGCGCGGGCAAGGGCAAGGTAAATCGCCGAGAAGCCCTGGCAGGTGGTGTAGACGCGACCGGAAACGCTGTTGGCGCTGCTGAGCCCGTTTTCATAATTATATATATTATCGTAAGGATCCGCATATTGGTATGAATGGGTCTGAAAAGCCACCGAATCGTAGTAAAAATTCTTCGCGGTGTATTCATATATTTTCTGAAGCTTCTCGTAGTCAGAAGTTGTCCCTTGGGTTATGCGATCCGAAATAGTCTTGATGTAGTAAATCTTGCTAGAAGTCATTTCCGCATAGATGTTCGTTGCGGGATTTCGCAGCACAAAACGGATATCTTCAAGGGTGTCATCGAGATATCTGTCGGTGCTGTAAAGTGCGCCGATGTCCTTGATATATTGATTGTATTCTATGACGTCCTTGTAGCGGAGAATTTTTACCTTGCCGCCGGTGACCTTGATTTCCATGTTCTTGTAGAGAACGCCGCTAGACTTGTAATCTTTTGCCTCGGCGTCGGCTGCGGTGGCGCACCGTCTCAGATAAAGATTGTAATATCCGTTTGGAACGTCAAAGCGCTCCATGTCCAGATAGTAGGTGAAGCCGTAGAGAGTCGTGCCGTCTTGGGCGTAGCTTTGAACCGCGTCCACGAAAATATCAAGGTCGATATCGCCCTTGTTTTCGCCCACGCGATAGAGAGAAACCCTGAAAAGAGTGGTTTCAAGAGGTGTTTTGTAGTTTATTTTGAGAACCGTATCGTCGGTGACGTAGGCTCTGACATATTCCTTTTCAAAATTTTCGGTGGACTTAAAGGTGGTGACCTGTGCCGGGGTATTCACCTCGGAAAGCGCCGCAAAGGCGAAGTCCGCCGGAACTGCCGCAATTACAAGCGCCGCGGCAAGCGCGGTAGAAATAAATCTCAAAATCCTTTTCTTCATCTTCTGCTCCTGTTGATAAATTATTTTGCCAAGAAAACGCTCTCCGCCGCAGCCCGTGCGGTAGAGTAGGCGAGCTGCAAATTGTAGCCGCCGGTATCGCCGTCAACATCCAGAACTTCCCCTATAAAATACAATCCGGGATATTGTTTGCTTTGCATATCGGAAAGGGAGAGGGAATCAAGAGAGATTCCTCCCGCTGTTGCCATGGCAACGCTGAAACCACCCAGGCCCGAAACGCTGAAACGCGCCATCGCAAAACTCTCGGCGGCTTGTGTGATTTCTTTTCCGCTGAGCCCTGCGGCGGGCTTGTCATCGACGCCTGCACACTTCAGAACTTCCGCAACAAATTTTTTCGGCAATAAATATTTTTCCCCGATGTAGGTGGAAATCTTCCTGTGATTTTTCGGAAAATCCCGCTTCATCTGAGAAATCATATCACTAACAGTATACGGGAAAACGAAATTTATTTCAAGCCCGTAGCCGGCAAAAATATGTCGTGAATTGTTCAAAATCACCGGGCCGGAAAAATTTTTGCGGGTCAAAAGCAAGTCGCCGCAAGGGTGGGCGAGCTTTACGCGCTTTTTCGTTTTCGACTCAAAAATTTTTATTTCCACATTGTGAAAGCCTATGCCGGAGAGGTCGCCGAAGGGGTAGTTCTCCACAAAGACCGGCGCCAGGGCGGGGCGCAGCGGCGTGACCCCAAGTTCCGGCAGGTCACGCCGCAACACTTGCAGCAACGAACCGTCTGAACCCGTGGCAGGGTAGGAGGCGCCGCCTGCGGCGACCACCAGGTTGCTGCAAGTGTAGCTTTCGCCCCCGGAAGTCAGAAGGCGAAAGCGCGCCCCGCTCGCGCCCGCATCACACAGCCCGCCAGCACCGGAGCCAGCCGCCCCGCCCGCCGCCGCAGAGTTCCCTGTTTTGCAAGTGCCCGCTGTGAAGCTTGCCGCGGAGCCTGCGCCTCGCTCACCCAAAACGGCGTCCCTGCTGATCGGCAAAACCTCCACAACCTCGGAGCAGGTTTTGATTTCGACGCCGTTTTCCTCGCATCGGCGCAGGAGCGCCCGCCGAACCTCGGCGGCGCTCAGGGAGGACGGGAACACTTTCCCGTCCTCCCGCTCCGCGCACCTGACCCCAAGCTTCTGCATAAAGTCCACAAGCTCCAGATTATTGTGCCTATACAATAAGGTACGAAGCCGCTTCCCTCCGTCGCCGTAGTGGGTCAAAAAATCCTTGATCGACCCGCCGTGTGTGATATTGCACTGTCCGGCGCCGCTCATCAGCAGCTTCGTTCCTATTTTATTTGTCTTTTCCAGAATCAGCAGGCTATGCCCGCCGCCTGCGCCGCAAATTGCCCTCGAATTTTTATCTGTGCAAAAACCGCAATTTGCGCCGGAAGCTTCCACTGAATCTTTGCCCGAAGCTTCCTCCATAACAGGACAGGCGGCCCCGAAGAAAAGACCGCCTGCACCTGCACCGATTAGAATTGTATTGTAAAAATGTTCTTTCTTCATACTGCTATATTACACCAATTTCAGCCAAAACCGCAAGAGTATTTTCGTCCTCTTTCGTAACGTCAAAGGCGATGGTAAGGGTATCGGACTGCTGCGCCCGTATCCCACGCAAGCTTTTGGCATCCGAGACAGGAGTTTTCAAATTGACGCAGACCGACACGCCGAAAAGCTCGTGAGAAGTTCTGTTATCGAGAAGCTCGCACATATCGTAGAAGCTCATCTTCTTGAAATCCTCGTCCCTTGCCGTCACGATCTTTTCCACATCTTCGCGGCCGAGGGGAATTTTCTTCTGATCATTCTCGTCCTCGTAGTAATCCGCGCTCAGAGAATAAGTCTCAAGAGTTGCACTCTCAAATCCCGAAAGATTTATTTTGTCCGCACCTGTAAAATAGGATTTCCAGTCCTCCGAGGCGACAACTCTGTTGATCAGCGCCTTGCTTTCTTCATCCAAATTGAAATAATATCCGCGCCTAAAATTCGAGCCGTTCTTCATCTTGTACTCAAAAGTCACGCTCTCCCGAATAGGCTCCGGCTCATCAGATGAGGAATCCTCTATGGTAGTTTGAAGCGAAGTGAAAATGTCATTTTCCACGATATATTTCTCAAGTTCATACATGGCAGAAATTACCTCAGGGTCCGTTGAAATTACAGGACTTTGCCTGAGGTCGTATCCGCCTCCGCCGTACATATATGTCGATGAGGTGGCATACCAAAAGGTCGAATTGCTGAGAGTTACCGACTCGATCCTGTCCTCCTCCGGCAGTCTCCTTGAGAATCCGCCAAGGTCAAAGACCGTAAAGGCTGTAAACAGCGCCGCGATAAGGAGGTAAAGGCACAGCGAAATCAGATTTTGCCGGCTAAAAACCTTGATCGACTTTGCGATAACGATTTTAACAATCAGGAATGTCACAAGAGCGCCAACCGCCATTCCCAGGATCAGCATGGATTTCTTGCTGTCCGTAATACCATAAAGTATCCAGCCGAAAGCAGTCATTCCGACGAAAGTTATGAGATAGGTGATGATTTCCTCGGTAAGCCTGAAAATCATCGAATCTCCCACCTTTTCAAGCCTAGCTCTGCCGTATGCAAACCGAGCCAAAATCAGCAATACAATCGCCGCGGCAAGGTATTTCATATCAAGGGCGAGCCCCGCACCCTCGTTCCAATAGGAGAGCTTGCGGATAATCGGATTCGCTTCTAACATCAAATTCTGCATAAAGTCGCCCATGCCCACATATCCAAGCAGGAAGGCAGCGCAGAACTCATTTATAATGAACAGCGTTGCCGGCACTATCATGAAGAATACGCCGGAAATCAAAAGCTGCATAACCCCTGTTCCCACCAGGGAGCCTGCAAATACGAACATTCCATAGAAAAATGTCACAATTACAACGGAATCTCCCAGCCAGCCAAGCACGGCTTTTGCGGTGTAGACATTTTCCACGGCAAGACTGTAATCGCTTACCCTATATAATGAAGAACTTGTATCCGGCTGCACGTCTTTCATCAGCAAAAGATAAAGCACGCACATCACAAGCAGCGGAAGCACGCACATCAGCCAGCCCGTAAGAATCTGCGTATTAAACAGTCGTGACTTGCTATAAGGCTGCGAATGCAAGGCAAAGGCACGATTCTGCTTGTGGACAAAGCTCATCATCACGCAGGCAGAAACCAGCGGCACGAAGATAAGCAGCGGCACAAACACCCAGCTGAGATTTTGAAAATTGTTCGAAATCGTCGAGCTTATCTTGTACAGATTATCATAATCCACTATAATCGGAAAAATCCCGCCGAAAAAGTACAGCACCAGCGAAAGCACCGGAATGTACCAATACATTCTGAAATTTTCTATTATAAGGGCAGGCGAAAGCGCAAACAGATTTTTATTTTTCATGGCTCACACCTCCCAGCTTTTCGATAAATATTTCCTCGATGGAAACCGGCATAAGCTCCAGAAGATCTCCCTCGAAAATCATCTTGCCCCCGGCGATGATGCCGATGTAGTTGCAAATGTCCTCCATTTCCTTTGCGTTGTGGGAGGAAACCAGCACTGTCATCTGTCTGTCGGCAACATCGTCCATGATGTAGTGCCTGAGCTTGTGGCGAACGATAGGATCCAGCCCATCAACAGGCTCGTCGAGTATAAGGTAGTCCGGCATAGTCGCCATGGCAAGGCAAAATGCCGCTTGCTTTTTCATCCCCTTTGAAAACTTCGCAAGATTTGCCTTAGCGTTCAGTCCGAAATCCCGGGTCATTTCCCGGAACCTATCCTCATTCCAGCTTGGATAGATCCGCTTATAATATTTCCCCATTTCCATAAGCGAATATCCTCGGAAAAAGAATAGTTCGTCGGGAATTACAGCGGTTCTGCTCTTAACATTTTCGTTGCTGAGAACTTCTTCGCCGTCTATCGTAACCAGTCCCTCATCCTGCGAAAGATACCCCGCAAGGTGCTTGATGATGGTGGTCTTTCCCGCGCCGTTAAGTCCCATCAGTCCGTAAACCGAACCCGTTGGCACCGTCAGGCTAAAGTCGTCAAGCGCTACATAATCCCCAAAGCGCTTTGTGACATTCTGAAGTTTAATCATTTGCCGGCCTCCTTTCTTCTATAATGTTCAAAGCCATGTTCTTTGCCTCTTCAAAACTAAGCCCCAAGAAGAGTAACTGACGGAAAGCATCGTCAAACCTAGCTTTCGCAAGTTCCAGCGCTTTCATATCCGGACGAACTCCGCCGATGTCTGCCACAAAGGTCCCCACTCCGTTTGTGGTATAAACATATCCTTGCCTTTCAAGCTCTCGATACGCCTTTTGGACGGTGTTCGGATTGACTGTTATGGTCTTTGAAAGCTCCCTGACCGAGGGCAGCTTTTCGTCTGTAGCCAGCGCCTGAGTCATTATAAGCTCTTTCAGATTGTCAATCACTTGCTCGTAGATGGATTTTCGGCTTTTCAAGTCAAGCTGAAACATACACGAAACTCCTTTCCTGCAATATTTATAAGTAAATCCCTTTTGCAACCTAAGTGTACCACAACGCATAGTACACTGTCAACATGTTTTATGATTTTTTATGCTCCACACTTTTTATAAAATGTCGGCAGGGTGGTAAAGGAAGTAAACCGAGCACTCCGACAGCCAATTTTTACTTCACATAAGAAATTTTCCTATCGTTGTAAAAATATGTGTTGACAAACTTTGCGATCAGCTGTATTATATAACCATAA
>CAVKSD010000011.1:0-32749 GCA_963658905.1 Bacteroidaceae bacterium | reverse complement strand
AGGCATCCTTTTGTTACAATAGAGTTGTTCAAGCCTTATTGTAACTAAGAAAGGAAACCTTTTATGGCAAATATAAATCATAGCTTAATACCGCCAACCCAAAGCATTTCGCAATTCATGGGATACCTCAAAGGGAAAAGTGCGTTGATGATGTTTGACAGACACGCCAATTTAAAATACAAGTTTGGAAATCGACGAAGTAACTTTTACATTTGTCCCGAATCAGCAGCTCGACCACGAAAAATGGCAGGGGCTTGCTTTCCTGCCCGTAAGATGATAGAATGTATGGGCGAGACTTATAGATTTTAGGAGAAACTGATAAGAAAAAATGTTTAGAGACGGACTTGGGGAGAACAGCAGATTTTCCGGCTGTCACCCGGCGGTAAATATAATATTTTATGTTTTTGCAATCGGAATCACCATGTTTTCACTGGATCCGGTATTTCTGGGGGTGACGACGGTTTTTGCGTGGGCCTATTCGATTTTGCTCAAAGGCGCTGGACAGGTAAAGACGAACCTCTTTTTCCTTGTGCCTATCATAGTCATTATGACCGTGGTAAACGGACTTTTCACCCACAACGGAGCGACGGTGCTGTTTTTTGTCAACGGTGGGCGTATTACCATGGAAGCCATCGCATACGGAACGGCGGCGGCGTTGCTTCTGAGCGCTGTAATCGTCTGGTTTGCCAGCTTTAACGTGGTAATGTCCTCGGACAAGCTGATTTATCTTTTCGGCAAGGCGGCTCCGGTTTTGGGGCTTACACTGTCCATGGTTTTCAGATTTATCCCGCTTCTAAAGAACCGCTTTAGGGAGATCAAAATGGGACAGGAATGTATGGGCAGGCACGTGGAAAAGGGGCTGTTTGCAAAGACAAGACAGCTTTGCAAGGAAATATCCATACTGATTTCTTGGTCGCTGGAAGCCTCCATCGAAACTTCGGATTCAATGGAAGCCAGGGGGTACGGACTTCACGGAAGAACAAGCTTTCATCTTTTCAAAATGTCCCCGACGGACTACAAAATGCTTGCGGTTATCGCAGCGACGGGCATAATGTCCGCCATAGGCTGCGCTTTGGGTAAAACAAGCATATATTTTTATCCCCTAATCAAATTTGCAGAGTGGGACGCCATGAGGATAATCACACTGGCGAGCTTTACGGCGCTTTTGGCGGCGCCTGTGGTACTGGATATTGCAGGAGAAAGAAAATGGCAACAATTGAAGTTAGAAATTTAAGTTTTACATATCCTACAGGAAACGCAAAAGCCTTAGACGGGGTTTCTTTTGAGGTAGGTTCCTCGGAATTTGTGGTGGTGTGCGGAAAATCCGGCTGCGGAAAAAGCACCTTGCTCAGGCAGCTAAAAAAGAATTTGATTCCATACGGAGAAAAAACCGGAGGTGCGTACTATGAGGGCGCGGATATCGCAGAGCTTGAGGACAGGATAAATGCCTCGGAAATCGGATTTGTGCAGCAAAATCCGGACAATCAGATCGTGACGGATAAAGTCTGGCATGAGCTGGCTTTCGGACTTGAAAGCCTAGGTCTTGACAACCGGACAATCAAGCGCAGGGTTGCGGAAATGGCGAGCTTTTTCGATATACAGACCTGGTTCCGAAAGGATGTTTCGGAGCTTTCGGGGGGACAAAAACAGCTTCTGAACCTTGCCTCGATTATGGTCATGCAGCCGAAGGTCTTGATACTTGACGAGCCAACGTCTCAGCTTGACCCGATAGCGGCAAGCGAATTTTTAAAGGTTATTTACAGAATAAACCGAGAACTTGGTACCACAGTCATTATTTCCGAGCATCGACTGGAAGAACTTTTTACCATGGCGGACAGGGTCATGGTTATGGACGGCGGAAGGATAATCGCCATGGACACTCCGTGGAAAGTGGGAAATTATCTGGCGGGAAGCTGTGAGAATGATAGACATCCCATGTTTTACGGGCTTCCGGCGGTGATGAAAATCTACTATAAATGCAAGGCTTCCGGCGTGCCGGGACTTTTGCGGGAAGGCAGGGAGATTGCGCCCTTGACCATAAGGGACGGCAGGCTCTGGCTGGAACAGATTTTAGGGGAAAAGACCTTTGACATAGCGCAGCGCCAAAGGGCGGAGAATGGCAAAGTGCCCCGCAAGGCAAGGGCAAATAAACAGGAAAATACAAAAAATACAAAGAAAGATATAAATGAAAATATAATCGATGCCCAAAACCTCTGGTTCCGATACGAAAGAAACGCTCCGGATGTACTCAGGGGGCTGAATGTCGAGGCAAAAGAGGCTGAGCTTTTCTGCCTGCTGGGAGGAAACGGCGTGGGGAAAAGCACCACACTCAAGGCAATCAGCGGGCAGCTTTTTCCACAGTCAGGAAGCATTACCGTTGACGGACTTAAGGTTACAAAAAATAATATCAAAGACCTTTTCCACGGCAGACTCGCCATGGTTCCCCAGAACCCACAGGCGCTCTTTACGGAAATCTCCGTTGAAGAGGAACTGCTGGAGGCGGTATACTACATAGATATGCCCGATGAGGTTAAGGCGGAGAAAATCGAAAATATGCTCAGGCTCATGGAAATTGAGCATCTGCGAAAGGCTCATCCCTACGACCTTTCCGGCGGCGAGCAGCAGCGTCTTGCACTTGGGAAGATTCTATTGCTTGAACCTAAAATTCTGCTTTTGGACGAGCCTACAAAGGGCCTTGACCCGTTTTTCAAGATAACTTTGGCAGGAGTGCTGAAAAAGCTTACGGCTTCGGGAGTTACGATTTTTATGGTATCTCACGATGTGGAGTTTTGTGCGGAGTATGCGGACAGATGCGCCATGGCATTTGACGGGGACGTGGTTTCCGTGGGAGATCCGGCAAGCTTTTTCGCAGGAAACAGTTTCTACACCACGGCGGCAAACAGAATCGCCCGCAGATGGTTTCCTGAGGCGGTAACTTGGGAGGAGGTGGCCGAATGGGTAGAATGGGCTACGACGACAGCCAATTAGCGGCACACCGAAAAAGGACACTGATGTCCGCCGCGATGATTTTTCTGCTGATTCCGACGACCCTGTGGGCAAGTGTCCAATTTCTGGGAAGTACAAAATACATGGTAACAAGCTTGCTTGTTATCTTCTACACAATGCTTCCGTTTTTTATGATATACGAAAAACGAAGACCAAAGGCGCGGGAAATCGTCTTGCTTGCGGTGATGACGGCGATAACAGCTTTTGCACACATCGCGCTGCACCTTGTGGCAGTTCCCATAGGCACGGCGTTGGTGATTGTGGCAGGAATTTCTATGGGGCCGGAAGCGGGATTTCTGGTGGGAGCCCTTTCGAGATTCGTGTGCAATTTTTATCAGGGTCAGGGGCCATACACCCCTTGGCAGATGTTTTGCTGGGGGCTTTTGGGCTTCCTTGCGGGGCTTGCCTTTAACAAGGTCACGGCAGAGAGGCTTACTATAGGAAAGGAAAAAACAAGGCTTTCGGAGGACGGAACCTTTGCGGCTCTCGCCGCGCCGATACTCTGCCTTGCGGGATTTCTCGTCCTTGCATATATATCATATTTGCTGGTTCCGGCGGGGGACGATACATTTTTCGGTTGGAGAGTTTACGCCTTCGGCGTCTGCGGACTCATAACGGGGGTCCTTTTGCAAAGACGAAAACTACCGGTAAACAGTGTAACAATAACGGTTTTCACCTTTGTGACGACGGTTATTCTCTACGGCGGGATCATGAACATGGCGACGATGTTTTACACCATAGGCTTTGACATCAGCTTCAATTCACTGCGGGCTCTTTACATTTCGGGGCTTCCCTATGATTTGACTCATGCGGCCCTTGCATCGATATGTATGTTTTTTATAGGAAATCCAATGATAAAAAAAATCGAAAGAATAAAGATAAAGTATGGTATTTACAGGTAAACGGAGGTTATAAAATGGGAAACGGATTTATGCAGATGGAAACGGAAAATTTCAAGTTTTTTCAGCACAGGGCTTGCGAGTTTTTCCCTTGTCATGCCACAAATGACGAGGAAAATTTCAACTGCCTGTTCTGCTACTGCCCTCTTTATGCGCTAGGGGAAAACTGTGGCGGAAATTTCAAGATAACAGAAGCAGGATTTAAGGATTGCTCGGACTGCATGGTGCCGCACAAGCGCAGCAATTACGACTATATTTGCAGCAGGTTTAAGGAAATTGTGGAACTTACGAAGCAAAACAAGGGATGACAGGCATTGAAACGAGCCTTCTTTCGTATAATTAAAAAGACGAAAAGGAGGTTTTTTATGGAATCACTTACAAAATCGGCAGCAAAGCCGGAGGCGAAAGAGGCAAAATTGGTAATAGTGGGAACCGGAGCCATGGGAAAAATTTTGCGGGAACTGGCGGAGAAAGACGGGACTTTCGGAGAAATCGCCACAGTAGAGCCTACGGACGAAAACCCCTATCCGAAATGGAAAGCGGATCTTCTCATAGATTTCAGCCATCCCAAGGCAATTCTTGGAATTTACGAATACTGCCGAAGCTTCGATGGCGGGATTCCGGTGGTGCTGGCGACTACGGGCTACGGCACCGAGGAAGAAGAAATTATCAAACTGCTATGCAAAATATGCAAGGTGGAAAGAAGCAGCAACTTCTCCCAAGGAATTTCCGCTGTGAACGAGCTGGTAAAATTGGCGGCGGGGCTGCTAGGGGACAAGGCTGATATCAGGCTGCTTGAGAGCCACCATACATTGAAGAAGGACGCTCCCAGCGGAACCTGCAAGACCCTGTGCGAATACGCGGGAATTTCTCAGGCAGAATACGGTGAGAAAGTCGCGTTCCTGAGAATGGGGAATGTCTGCGGTGAACATTCCGTATACTTTGCGATGGAGGACGAATTGGTGGAGATAAGACACATCGCATATTCGAAAAAAATCTTTGCTTCAGGTGCGCTTTCTGCGGGTAAAAATATGATTGCTTGCAAAAACGGCGATTTAGGTGTATGATACCTTAACAAGGGGCAAGACACAGGAGGACAAAATGGAAATCGAGTTGAAATATCTTTTTGAGGACGAAACTTCAAAGGACGCGATTTTTAACGACAAGTACATACAGAAAATCATGGACGAAGGCTCCGAGGCGGTAATTCCCATGAGGGCAATCTATTTGGATACGCCGGAGGGCGCTCTCATGAAAAAGGAAATGGCTTTCAGAACGCGCATGGAAGGCTCAAAATGCGTTGCCACACTTAAATGGGGCGGAAGCGCAGAGGACGGTCTTCATATCCGCGGGGAGCTGAACGTGGCGGTGGAGGAGAACTTTGCAGATAATCCAACCATCGAAGTATTCAGAGGCAGCGAGATATATGACGAAATCATGGCTGCGGTGGGCGACGCAAAGCTAGTTCCCGTCATGGAAATGAACTATGTCCGCAGAGAAGTTCGGGTGGACACCGGCGCTTCCATAAGCGTTCTTTCTTTAGATGAGGGAGAAATCAAGACAAAAAAGGGTAATTTGCCGATTTTGGAGTTGGAAATTGAACTTTACACCGGCGATAAGGAGGATATGATCGCCCTCGGACGAAAATTAGAAGAAAAATACCGTTTAAAACGGGGCAACCGCAGCAAATATCAGCGGGGTTTGGAACTTTTGGGCTTTGTATAAAGCCTTTTTTCTTTTTTTGATGAACTTTGCGTGTAAAATTACGCAAAATCGGCGTAAATTTTTGCGAAAACCGTGATATTTTCTTTACTTTAAGGGTAATAAGAGTTATAATGAAAAGGATTATCAGAGGTTACATACTTTTTAGGAGGATATATTTTAATGAAAGCAACATTTATTTCGAGAGATAAGAACGCAGTTAAGTTTACAATGGAATTTACGGCTGAGGAATTTGAGCAGGCGCAGATCAAGGTTTATCAGGACGCCAAGAATCAGTTTGAAATTCCGGGCTTCAGAAAGGGCAAAGCTCCGAGAAGCATTATCGAAAAGCACTACGGCGAGGGAATCTTCTTTGAAGACGCCATCGACGCCCTTTTCAGACAGTTCTACGGCAACGCGCTTAGCGAGCTTGACCTTGAAGTTATCGACAGCCCGGCGGCAGAATTCAGCAAAATCGCAAAGGGCGAGGGTTTCACCGTTACAATCACCGTAGACTGCTTCCCAATCGTAGAAGTCAAGGACTACAAGGGCGTTGAAATAGAGAAAGTCACTCAGGAAGTAAAGGACGAAGACGTTGAAAACGAGCTTAAAGCCGTTCAAAAGAGAAACGCAAGAATGCTTCTTGTGGAAAGACCGGCAAAAGAGGGAGACACGGTTCTCTTTGACTATGCAGGCTTTGTAGGCGACGAGCAGTTTGAAGGCGGTACCGCCGAAAGACAGGAACTGGTTCTCGGTTCGGGAATGTTCATTCCGGGCTTTGAAGAACAGCTCATCGGCGCAACTCCGGGAGAAAAGGTTGACGTAAAGGTTACTTTCCCGACGGAATACCACGCAGAGGATCTTGCAGGCAAAGACGCAGTTTTCCACTGCCTCGTTCATGAAATCAAGGAAGAACAGCTTCCTGAACTTGACGACGAATTTGCAAAAGACGTAAGCGAATACGATACATTGGAAGAATTAAAAAATGCAAACAGGGAAAGACTAGAATCGTATGCCAAGTCCTCGGCTGAAAATCAGATGAAAGACGCTGCAATCGTCAAGGTCGTTGAGGCTAACGAGGTTGAGATTCCAAGAGCAATGGTTGAAGACGAAATCGAGCGTATGATTAACGAGCTTAATCAGCAGTTCAGATATCAGGGTATCACCATCGACAAATATCTCGAATTTACAGGCAAGAACATGGCAGATTTCAGAGAAGAAATCAGACCTGAGGCAGAAAAAGCCGTGAAGACCAGAATTATCCTGATGGGCATCGCAGAAGCAGAGAAAATCGAAGTTTCCGCAGAGGAAATGGAAGAAGAACTCAACACTATGGCGGCCCAGTACCAGATGACGGCAGACAAGATCAAAGAAATGATAGGCGTTGAAAACCTGACATTCTTGCAGAAAGATTTGCAGGCAAAGAAGGCAATCGACTTCATCTACGACAACGCAAAGATTAAATAGTTTCGCGAAAGAAACGGAAAGAGGGGAAAAGGATGGCTTTAGTACCATACGTAATTGAACAGACCAGCAGAGGGGAAAGGTCTTACGACATTTATTCCAGACTGCTCAAGGACAGAATCATTTTCATAGGAGAGCAGATCGACGAGCATATAGCCGGATTGGTGGTTGCGCAATTACTGTTTTTGGAGGCTGAAGACCCGGAAAAGGATATTTGCATCTACATCAACAGTCCGGGAGGCTCCGTTACCGCGGGGATGGCTATTTACGACACGATGCAATATATAAAGCCGGATGTTTCTACGATTTGCGTTGGAATGGCTGCAAGCATGGGAGCTTTCCTGCTTTCATCGGGAGCAAAGGGAAAGCGCTACGCTCTTCCTAACGCAGAAATCATGATTCATCAGCCCCTTGGCGGCGTGAACGGTCAGGCGGAGGACATCAAGATCCATGCGGAATGGATTTTGAAAACACGTGAAAAACTCAACAGGATTTTGGCGAAAAACACCGGACAGCCGCTGGAAAAGATTGAACATGACACGGACAGAGATAACTTTATGGGGGCAGAAGAAGCTTGTCAATACGGACTTATTGACAAGGTCATCGAATCCAGATAACAGGGGGAATATAAGTGAGTAGATATGACGATGAAAAACAGCTGAGATGCTCATTTTGCGGCAAACCGCAGAATCAGGTAAACCGCTTGGTGGCAGGCCCCGGCGTTTATATATGCGACGAGTGCGTCGGCGTGTGCAACGATATTCTCAGGCAGAACCTCGACGAGCCGGAACGCAGGGTGCAGGGCGGTTCCTACAGGCTTCCGAAGCCAAAGGAAATCACCGAAATCCTGTCGGAATACGTGATCGAGCAGGACGAGGCAAAAAAAGCCCTTGCGGTGGCGGTATATAACCACTACAAGCGTATCACTAGCGCCGATATCAAGGACGACGACGTGGAACTGCAAAAGAGCAACATTGTAATGATAGGGCCTACGGGTTCCGGCAAAACTTTGCTGGCTCAGACCCTCGCAAAGATTTTGGACGTTCCTTTCGCCATTGCGGACGCCACAGCTCTTACAGAAGCAGGTTATGTAGGCGAGGACGTTGAAAATATACTGCTGAAGCTGCTTCAGGCGGCGGATTGGGACATGGAAAAGGCTCAAAAGGGCATTATCTATGTGGACGAAATCGACAAGATTTCAAGACGTTCGGATAACCCGTCCATTACAAGAGACGTAAGCGGAGAGGGAGTGCAGCAGGCGCTGCTGAAAATCCTTGAAGGCACCGTTGCCAACGTGCCGCCACAGGGAGGACGGAAACATCCGCATCAGGAGTTCCTGCAATTTGACACCACCAACGTTCTGTTTATATGCGGCGGAGCTTTCGACGGGCTTGATAAAATCATTCAAAGAAGAATGGGAGAAAAGGTTATCGGCTTCAATTCCGAAATCAAACTTGAAAAGCCGGAGGAAACGAGAATCCTTTCCCAGACAAGACCGGAGGATCTGCTGAAATTCGGCTTGATTCCGGAATTTATCGGAAGACTGCCCGTAATGGTAACGCTTGAAGAACTTTCGGAGGAGGCACTGGTACGCATTATCACGGAGCCAAAGAACGCCCTGCTTAAACAGTACAAAAAACTGTTTAAGATCGACGGGGTTGAACTTGAAATCGAAGAAGAAGCGATTCGGGCGGTGGCGCAGAAAGCTCTCGAAAGAAAAACCGGCGCAAGAGGACTTCGGAGCATTTTGGAGGGCGTGATGACGGATATCATGTACGAAATTCCGTCCCGAAACGATGTGGAAAAGTGCATCATTACAAAAGAAACGATAACCGAGGGCGCAAAACCTGTTTTGGTAACAGAAAAAAACGGAGAAGCGGAGGCTTCTTAAAATAAAAGAGAAATATGGGCGGCTGCGGTCGCCTGTTTTCTATGGAGGAAAATATGACAGATAGAATTATAATGCCTTGCGTCCCACTTCGGGGCTTGTCGGTTTTTCCGAGAACGATTCTGCATTTTGACATAGGCAGGGAAAAATCCGTCAAAGCGTTGGAAAACGCCATGGCTACAGATAAATTGCTATTTTTGACCTCGCAGAAAGATGAAAATATCCTTTTGCCAACCTCAGAGGACTATTATCACATCGGAACGGTGGTCAGAGTAAAACAGATGCTCAAAATCCAAGGAGATGCGGTTCGCGTGCTTGTGGAGGGGCAGTACAGGGCAAAACTTGAGGAAATAATCAGCGAAGAACCCTTTGTTTTGGGTGAAATATCCGAGGCAGAGATTGTTCCCGCAGACCCACAGGAGCCGGAAACTCAGGCAATGATGCGCTCGGTTCTGGACGCTTTCGACGAATATTTATCGCTTCAGCCCAATATAAAGGACGAAGTTTACGATTTGATAAGCTCCATCGAGGAGCCGGACATATTTGCGGACACCTTGGCAATGCAGCTTGACATCAAGCTCGCCCAAAAGCAGGAGATCCTCGAAACGCTGGATGTAAAGGAACGTTTGCAGCTGGTAAACAGAATCATTCTTGAAGAAAACCAGATACTCAATCTGGAAAGGGACATCAGCGAAAAGGTTCAGGAAAGCGTAAAACAGAACCAAAAGGAATACATTCTGCGGGAGCAGATGAAAGTCATTCAGGACGAGCTTGGATATGGCGAAGAAGCCGCAAGCGAGGCGGCAAAATGGATAGAGGAACTGGAAGAACTGGGACTCTCTGAAAAAATAGAAGACAAGGTAAAAAAAGAAATAAACAAATTTACCAAGATGATCCCGTCCTCTGCGGACAGCGCGGTAATAAGAAACTACGTTGAGACTATATTGACTTTGCCTTGGAAAAAGTCTCAAAGGACAAATTCCGACCTGAAAAAAGCCGAGAAAATTCTTAACGAAGACCATTACGGACTGGAAAAAGTCAAGGAAAGAATTTTGGAATATCTGGCGGTTATTCACCTTAACAAAGCCATAAAAGGGCCGATTATCTGTCTTGTAGGGCCTCCGGGAGTAGGAAAAACATCCATCGCCCGTTCCATTGCAAGGGCAACAGGCAGAGATTTCGTCAGAATGTCTCTTGGTGGAGTTCGGGACGAGGCAGAGATAAGAGGCCACAGAAGAACCTACATAGGCGCGATTCCGGGGAGAATCATTACCCTGATCAAAGACGCAGGCACAAACAACCCTGTTTTCCTCTTTGACGAGGTGGACAAAATAGGCGCGGATTTTAAGGGCGACCCGGCTTCGGCACTGCTGGAAGTTCTCGACCCGGAGCAAAACAAGGAATTTACGGATCATTTCCTCGACGTGCCCTTTGACTTGTCCAAGGTTATGTTCATAACCACCGCAAACAGCGTAGAGACTATTCCGCGGCCGCTCCTTGACAGAATGGAAGTCATCGAGGTTTCCGGCTACACGGAAGAAGAAAAGGTAAAAATCGCTCAGCAATATTTGATTCCGAAGCAGCTAAAGGCTCACGGGCTGAAGCCGAAGAACTTTTCCATAAGCGAAAAGACTCTCAGGGATTTGATAAACTACTATACAAGAGAGTCGGGAGTGAGAAATCTCGAAAGGGAGATCGGCAGCCTTTGCAGAAAGGTGGCTCGCAAAATCGTAAGCAAGAAAGGCGTTTCTTTCAAGATTACGCCGGCGGGGCTTGAAAAATACTTAGGGAAAAAGCGTTTCCACTACGATATTGCAGAGGGCGAAAGCGAAGTGGGAGTAACCACCGGAATGGCTTGGACTCAGGTGGGAGGCGACACCTTATTTATCGAAACGGCTCTCGTGCCGGGAAAAGGAAAGGTGCAGCTTACGGGACAGCTGGGAGATGTGATGCAGGAGTCCGCACAGGCGGCGATAACCTACATACGTTCCATCGCTTCGGAATACGGAATCGAGGACTTCCACGAGAAATACGATTTGCACGTACACGTTCCTGAGGGAGCGGTTCCAAAGGACGGCCCGTCTGCGGGAGTTACCATGTTTACCTCGGTTATGTCGGCTCTTACCGGAAATCCGGTGAGAAAGGACGTGGCAATGACCGGGGAAATTACCCTAAGAGGCAAGATTTTGCCGGTGGGAGGAATCAAGGAAAAGGTCCTTGCGGCTCACAGGGCGGGAATCAAGACGATTTTGCTCCCTGCGGAAAACGAACCGGATATAGACGACATTCCTCAGAGCGTAAGAAAAGAGCTTAATTTCGTTCTTCTCAAAAATGCCAAGGAAGCATTAAAATATGCTATGGAAAAACGTTAGGAAATGTAGTATGATAATAAAGAAAGCAGAATTAGAAACCGTAGCCGTAAAAAAGAAAGGTTATCCTGAGGACAATCTGCCGGAAATTGCTTTTGCAGGGAGATCAAACGTGGGAAAATCCTCGCTTCTGAATCTTCTCACAAACAGAAAGAGTCTGGCGCGGGTATCGGGAGCCCCGGGAAAGACAAGGACGATAAACTTTTATCGCATAAACGACGAATTTCGGATCGTGGACCTTCCGGGATACGGGTATGCAAAGATTTCAAAGAGCGTGTCCGAAAATTGGGGCGACATGATGGAGGAATATTTCCAAAACAGGCAGAGCCTCAAAAAAGTCGTGCAGCTTGTGGATATCCGCCACGCTCCGTCGGCACAGGACGTTCAGATGTACGAATATCTGAGACACTACGGTTTGGACGGCTTGGTGGTAGCAACCAAGGCAGACAAGGTTTCGAGAAATGAGATGCAAAAATGCATAAAAACCATCAGGACAGTTTTGAAACTGGAACCGGATGATTTGGTTATTCCTGTGAGCGCCCTGAAAAAACAGGGTCACGACAATCTCCTTGCTGAGATTGAGAAACTTGTGGAGGGATAGATGCAGTTTTTCAGTTGGACATTTATCAGAGGAAGACTCAGAGCCATAGTAAGCATGATGAAAGACAAAACGGTGCCGCTGCGAAAGAAAGCGCTGGTTGTCTTCGGACTTGTTTATCTTGTGCTGCCGGTGGATCTGATACCGCCGGTGCTGTTTCCTTTCGGCTTTTTGGACGATTTGGTACTTTGGATATGGATCGTCTGGCATCTTAAGGACACGCTAGATCAATATTGGCTCGGTGAAAAAACCGTTGATTATTCCAAGGATTTTAAACACAAAAATATAATTGAGGGAGTAGATTTTACCGTAGAACACGACGGAAAGGACAAAGAAGATGGAGAATAACGTAGTAGGAAAGATTTTATTGACCGGAGAGGAAATATCCCAAAGAGCGCGGGAAATCGCAGAAGAAATAGACCGTGATTACGCGGGGGAGAAGATTTATCTCGTCGGGACTCTGAAAGGTGCGGTTATGTGGATGGCAGAGCTTATGAAGAACATAAAAAGCGACGTTGAGATCGACTTTATCGCGGCTTCGAGCTACGGTTCGGGGACTACGACCTCCGGAGTAGTAAAAATAAAAAAGGATTTGGACGGGGACATTTACGGAAAAAACGTCATCATCATTGAGGATATCGTGGACACCGGAACGACCCTGAAACACCTGAAAGCTCATCTTGCGGACAGAAACCCAAAGAGCATAAAGATATGCACGCTTCTCGACAAGCCTTCCCGCAGGGTGGTTGACCTTACTGCGGACTACATAGGATTTTCCATCGAAAATCTTTTCGTGGTAGGCTATGGTCTGGACTACGACCAAAAATACAGAAACCTGCCGTATATCAGCTACCTCGAAGGGTAGAACCTGAGTGCTGAGAAAAGGGCAGAGCCGCAGGCGCAAGCAAATAGGCGCCGGGACAAAACAGTTTAATATTTTTATATAAAGGAGATATACAAAATGGCATACGAAGTAAAAATCGGATTATCAAACAAACACCTGCATTTAAGCAAGGAACACATCGAGATTTTGTTCGGCAAAGGACACGAACTCACCCCTACAAAACCGCTGGTTCAGCCGGGTCAGTTCGCTTGTGAAGAAAAAGTTGATATCGTAGGACCGAAGAACACCCTGAGGGGCATCAGAGTTCTTGGACCTGCAAGAGCAGAAACTCAGGTAGAGCTTGCCATGACAGACGCAAGAACCATCGGAATCAAGGCACCGGTAAGAGAATCCGGCAAACTTGAGGGAACTCCTGGCTGCAAGATCATCGGGCCATGCGGCGAAATCGAAATCGACCACGGCGTAATCGTTGCCCTCAGACACGTTCACTTAAACGACGCTCAGGCTGCGGAAGCAGGAGTAAAGGACGGCGAATTCGTAAGCATCAAGATCGAAGGCGAAAGAGGTCTTATATTTGAAAATGTTCTCGTAAGAGCAGGCGCAAAGCACGAAAGAGAAGTGCATCTTGACACCGACGAAGGGAACGCGGCAGGTTGCGGCCCTGATACGGTTTGCACGATTATTAAATAGTTTTTTCGCGTGGGGTAAAGGCCGCCTGCAAGGTGGCACTTACCCCGACTTTTTAGGTGGAGGATAAGTATTGATGAAAAGGGGCAATATTTTGCTTTCCATTTTTGCGACCATTGCGGTAACCGTTTTTCTGGTTACGCTGTCCCAGAACTTGGTGATAAGGACGTCTGAGGCATATGGCTTTTATTTCAACGACACCAGCGCCGTCTCAAAGCTGTATGTTAACTTTACAAACAGCGAGTTTGCGGACGAAATCGCCGGCTTCATGAACTCATGGAAACCGGAGGAGTTCCAGATATACGAAGATACGGGATATGATATGCAGGGAATTTTTGATGCTGACGAAAGCTATAATATGATGTTGGTAAAAAAATGGGTGGATATCAGCCTTATATTGTGTTTTATAAGCGGCATTATTACGGCGGCAACATATTGGTACATGATAAAGGAAGGCGAAAAGAAACTGCTGCGCAGGGGATTTTGTTTTTCCGCCTCTTTGGGAGGTGTGATTTCCGTTGCGGAAGCCGCTGCGCTTTTGTCAAACAGGGGCAGACATCTGATTGCGGATGCCCTCGGCATGGTTCAGCTGCCGGAGGACTCAAAGCTCCTTGTGGTTTTGGGGCCGGAATTCATGTCAACGGCGGTGATATTTTTGATAATCGTTTCGGCGGCGGTCTTCGGCGTTGCGATTTATGTAAATTACAGGTTGACAAAACTACCGAGAATTTTTTACTAAAGTGAGGGAAATGCGATGATTTATGTATGTTTGGCAGATGGATTTGAAGAAATAGAAGCGATTACGGTGACGGATATTCTCCGGAGAGCCGGGGCGGAGGTCAAAACGGTGTCCGTTACGGAAAGCCTTGAGGTAAAAGGCACTCACGACATCAAGGTACAGGCGGATATCACTTTTGAGGAGGCAGATTATGAATCCTGCGAGATGATAGTGCTTCCGGGAGGAATGCCTGGAACCACAAATTTGCTGGAACATGAGGGACTTGTTCAAAAAATTCGCGAACTTTACGAAAGAGGCAAATGGGTATGCGCAATATGCGCCGCGCCTATGGTGCTGGCTGCCGCAGGGATACTCGACGGGAAAAATGCGACGATTTATCCGGGTATGGAAAACTATATCCGTGGCGCAAAGCCTACGGAAGGAGCGATTGTCCGGGACGGCAATATTATAACCTCAAAGGCGCCGGGAACCGCCATGAAATTTGCCCTGAGCCTTGTAGAAGCGCTTTACGGCAAAGAAAAAGCAGAAAGGTTGGGAAAAGATGAGCTACGTAGTTGATTATCATATGCATTCTTACTACTCTGACGGGACAATGAGTCCGGTAGATCTGGTGAAAAAATATAAGGACGCCGAATACGATATTATCTCCCTTACGGACCACGACGGCATCGACGGGCTGAAAGAGGCATCCATCGCTGCGGAGGCTCTTAATATAAAATTTGTGCCGGGGGTCGAGCTTTCCACAGAGCATAGGTTTATGGGAAGAAAGGCTGCCTCTGAAGATGGGGAAGAATCCAACGGATCTGAGGATATGGCAGAGCTAAAGGTGGGAATCCATCTTCTTGGCTATGATTTCGACCCAGAAGATGAGGCGCTCATCGAAAAACTCAAAGAAATGAAAGAAAACCGCAGGGAAAGAAACGTGAAGCTGCTGCAAAAGCTTAATGAGATGGGCTATTCCATAGACCTTGCGGAACTGGAAAAGCAGAGCAAAGGGGGCTACGTGGGAAAACCTAATATAGCCCGCCTGCTTGTGGCAAAAGGATATATAAACGACTTTAGCGAGGCCTTTGAGGAGGGAAAAATCTTCGAATCTCCGGAGATAAAGGGGATTCGCAAGAAGAAACTTGCCACCGAAGAAGCCATAAATCTCGTATCAAACGCGGGAGGAATGGCTGTGATCGCTCATCCTGCCAAAATTCGCGGAATGGGAGAGCGGGGAAGCGAAATATTTTGGGAAAACATGGAGACTCTCATTAAGGGACTGAAAAAAGCCGGACTTAAGGGGGTGGAATGTTATCATCCAAATCATAGCGAAGAAGAAAGCTGGAGGCTCTTTAAGATTGCTTCCAAATATCATTTGCACGTAACCGAGGGCTCGGACTTTCACGGGAAGGAGAGTGAAAGAAAATGAAGGTAAAATTTTGCGGTGCGTCCACGGGAGTAACCGGCTCCTGCCACATGATAGCAACGGACGCTCATAAAATTCTTTTGGACTGCGGGCAGTTCCAAGGGGGCAAGGAAATGGACAGAATGAACGAAGAACCGTTTCCATTTGATCCTGCGGAAATCGAATGTGTGATATTAAGCCACGCACATATAGACCACTGCGGCAGGCTTCCTTTGCTTGTAAGAAGAGGCTTCAAAGGCCCGATTTATTGTACCGACGCCACAGCAGACCTTCTTGAAGTAATGCTGAGGGACAGCGCCTACATCCACGAAAAGGATGCGGAATGGCAGAGCAGGAAAAACCTCAGAACCGGAAAGCCGCCGGTGGAGCCGCTTTATACCATTCAGGACTCGGAAGCGGCACTGAGGCTGGTTAAACCGATTCTCTACGACCAGCTTGCAGAACTTAATCCGGAAATGAAGATCGTGTTTAACGACGCAGGGCATATTCTGGGCTCTGCAATTACGGAGCTTTGGGTTACCGAGGATGATAAGACTTCAAAAATCGTATTTTCCGGCGATCTGGGCGTTCCTGACAGACCGATTCTGAGAGATCCGGTAAAAATCAAAAAAGCGGATTTTGTCATCATGGAAACCACCTACGGAAACCGGCTTCATCCGCAAAACGCGACGAGCATAGACGAACTTATAAAGATTACCCTCAAAACCGTTAAACGTGGCGGAAGCGTGATTATCCCGTCCTTTGCGGTAGGAAGAACCCAGGAGCTTATTTACCAGTTTAATATGTTCTACGAGCATCATCCGGAATATACGGATACACTGGGAAAAATCTACGTGTATATCGACAGCCCAATGGCAACCACGGCAACGGAGGTTTTCAAGAAAAACGCTCAGGTTTTCGACGAGGAAACAAAGTCCTATATATTAAGCGGCGACCATCCTCTGGACTTTCCGAACCTGAGATTTACCAGAAACACCGCGGATTCTCAGATGCTGAATGAGGACAAGTCCTCCAAGATTATAATTTCCGCCAGCGGAATGTGCGAGGCGGGAAGAATCCGCCACCATCTGAAACACAACCTCTGGGACAGCAGAAACAGCATAGTCTTTGTCGGCTATCAGGCAGAAGGAACTCTTGGCAGACTCCTTGTGGAGGGCGCAAAAGAGGTTAAGCTTTTCGGGGAGCCAATTATGGTAGGCGCCGAGATCTACAATCTTGAGGGATTTTCGGGGCATGCGGATCAAAAGGGTCTGCTGGACTGGCTTGGGGGATTCCAAAAGGAACCGAAGCATATTTTCCTCGTCCACGGCGAAACACAGTCGAAGATCGATTTTGCCGCAAAGGTAAGGGAAGTCTTCGGGTACGAGCCTATCGTCGTAAACGGAAACACCGAGTACGAGCTTGAAACCGGGGAAGTTCTCAGCAGAGAAGATGTTATCAGAGAGGCGCTGGATCAGGAGGACGTGGAAAAACTCAAAGACAAGCTTTCCTCCATCAAAGGGGAGCTTGACACCGTTATCGCCAGCGCGGAAACGGCGGTTTCAAAGGATATTTCCCCTGACAAGCTTACCAGGATAAACAATATCGTTCAGGAGCTGGAAAAAGCCTCACTTAACCTTGGGGCGTCGGTGCTTGCCGAGGACAGAGACGAAAGACCTTTGACGGAGCAAAATCAGCAGTAGCGATAGGCAGCAGCGACAATAAGCTTAGTAGCGGGGACAAGACCGGCGGGAGAAAATTTTATGAGTGACAAAGTAATCGTAATCGGCATTGCAGGCGGCACAGGCTGCGGCAAAAGCACTATGATAAAGAGAATCAAAGAAGAATTCAGCGAAAAAATCACGATAATAAGCCATGATTTTTATTACAAGCAGCATAATGACATTTCCTTTGAAGAACGAAAACTTCTGAACTATGACCACCCCGATGCCTTTGATACGGATTTGATGATCGAGCATATCCGGCGGCTTGCTGCGGGGGAAAGCATTGAGCGTCCGGTGTACGACTTTACCATACACAACAGAATCGACGAAACGGTTACGGTGCGCCCCGCCAAGGTCATAATCGTGGAGGGCATACTGATATTCGAGTGCAAAGAGCTTCGGGATCTGTTTGATATCAAGGTCTTTATAGACACGGACGCGGATGTGAGAATCATCAGGAGAATTATCCGAGATGTAAAGGAAAGAGGGCGCACCCTCGATTCCGTGGTGAACCAGTATCTCAACACGGTCAAGCCTATGCACGAGGAGTTTGTGGAGCCGAGCAAAAAATTTGCCGACATCATCATTCCGGAGGGCGGCTACAATGAGGTGGCTCTTGAAATGCTGAATCAGCGTATACACGCGCTGCTGTAAGCCGCCGAAAATCCGAAAAGCAGAAAACCACGACGATAGTTCATGGGCTACATTTCCGTAATAATCGAGCCTATGTCCGTCAGGGGATAATCCTTGAAATATACGCAGGAAAGCCCGCGAGACTGGATAAAGGTGCGGATCCGCTCAAAATCGGGATGGGCGAAAAGGTCGCCGTTAAACAGAATTTCACTTCCGATTCGTCCGCTTGCGCCGCCGATAAACCCATAGGAATATCCGGGGAGAAGAATGTTCTTCGGAGAAATTTTCAGGACGGAGACTCCTGCGGACGTGCAGGCTTTTTCGATGCCGGCATCGGAGGTTATAACCGAGTTTTCATCGACACAGACAATATTGCATTTTGCATACCCTTGCGGAACGGAAACGTGAAGCAGGGGCTTTTTTTCGCAAGGGAAAACCTCCGAGGCGGCTTCCATAAGCTCCGGGGCTGTGTATTTGAGATTATGTATGAAATATCGTCCGGTGCAGCAGGCGTTGTACAAGATGTCATGAGGATATGCGTGCCCCAGTTTGAAAGCATCGCCGTGAAATACAGGGGCGGCGCCCTCGCAGCCCAGCTTGCACATGATGATATCAGGGTGACAGGCAATGGGCTCAGGGACAGATGAAACCGCCTCCGTGAAGCAAAGCACGAAACCTTTTGACTTTAGATATTCCCTCAGGGGATCGCCGGCAAGGGGCGAAAGATAAACTTTTTTCATAAAATTTTTTCCTCGTTCAGTTTACGTCATCTAATTTTATCTTTTTGAAAGCTCATATATTATATGCCCGATTTCGGCTATGAAAATCCGCTTTTTTGCAAGGTCTTTGAGGGAAAGCATACCCACAAGCTTTTCATTTTCCAGAACCGGCAGTCTGCGGACGCCATTTTGTGACATGAGCAACGCAGCCTCGTGAACATCGGCTTTGACGTCGATGCAGAAAACCTCACAGGTCATAACCGACCCGGCGGCTAAACTCTCAAAATCCGAACCGCTCGCGGAAGCAGAGCCTGTCCGCATGAGAATATCCCTGTCGGTAATCACACCAAGCACGTGCTTTTGAACGTCGCACACCGGCACGATTCCGGTGCCTTCACCGCGCATGATTTTAACGGCGGCAGCTACGGTATCCTCGGGGCTGACAAAGGAAACCGACGTTGTCATCAAATCTTTTACAAGCATAGGCAAAACCTCCCGTTAATATCTTTTAAAAAAACGGAGATTTTATTCATTCTCTTAAAGATTTTAAATGAATATTTTAAATATTTTTTACCCTGTCAAGACTCCAGAAAGTCTTTGTGAAAAGAAGCAAAAGAGCGTAGATTTCAAGCCTTCCGGCAATCATAAGAAATGACAGGAATATGTGGGAGAAAGAGTTGAATATCCCAAAGTTTCCGCTGGCGCCGACTTTTCCGAGAGCCATACCCGTATTTGTAAAAAGCCCGATTGCCGTGGAAAGGGTCGTTTCCATGTCAAGATTATTCAGGGACAATACCAGCGCCGACAGGAAAAATATTCCGAAAAACAAGATTATATGGGAAGTAATTCCCGAAACCTTTTGCGCCGGCACCGCTTCGCCGTCTACGATAACAGCCTTTATGGAATTAGGGTGAATCTGCTTAAAAATGCTGCGGCGAATCAGTTTGAAAAGAACGACTATGCGGACAACTTTCAGGGAGCCGGAGGTTGACATTGAGCAGCCACCGATAAACAGCAAGGTAAAAAGCACCGCAACGGCAAAAGTAGGCCATTTGGTATAGTCGCACACAAAGTAGCCGGAGGTTGAAATAAACGAAATCACCTGGCAAAGCCCGTCCTTGATAGCCTGCCAAAAGCTGGAATATGTGCCGCTGAGTCTAAGGGAAAGGGCGATCAAAAATGTCGCACCGGCGATTATTGCGCCAAAGATGCGCACCTCAACGTTGCGGAAAAACAGCTCCGGCTTTCCGTGAAGTACAAAGTAAAATAAAGTATAATTAAGGGATGAAAGCAGCGTAAAAATCATAATCACGCATCTGACGTAAGGCAGGGCGAAATAGGCTTCGTTTTCAGGCGTAATAAGAAGCCCGCCGGTGCTTACGCTGCTGAAGGTGTTTACTAGCGCGTCGAAAAATCCCATGGGACTAAGCGAAAGCAATATGAACTCCACCAGAGAAAATACGGCGTAGGTAAGATAGAGAAATTTTCCCGTATCCGAAAACTTTGCGCCGACTTTTACAAGGCTCGGTCCGGTGGACTCGGCAGAAGCAATGGACTGACCGCTGATTCCAAGAGCCGGGAAAACCGATACCAGCAAAACAAGGATTCCCATACCCCCCAGCCAGTTGGAAACCGCATGCCAAAGCAAAAGCGCCCTTGGCATTGTGTCAAAGTCAAAGGCAGTGCAACCTGTGGTGGAAAATCCAGCCACGGACTCAAAGAAACTTCCCGCAAAGGAATAGCCCTGCCCGCTGAAATAAAAAGGAAAAGCCCCGATGAGGGAGCAAAGCACCCAGCTCAGACAGGCGATGAGATAACCCTCGTGTATGCGCAGGTGGATTTTGTCGAATTTGAGCAGGGTCAAAATTACGAAGCCCGGACAAATGCAAAAAAGCCCCGTCACAAACAGCGAAGAAGCCGCGCCCCATTCCTCGAAATACATGGCCGCCGCAGTGCAGGGAACCATGGCGATGCCCTCTATCAAGGTCAATATTCCCAATGTCTTGATCAAAACTTTAACATTTATACTGATATGCATAACAACCTCTACTTAGCCTTGTTAGGGTTCCAATAATATTTTGAAAAAAGGATGAACACGGTAAAAAGCTCAAGTCTTCCCGCAATCATCAAAAACGAACATATATACTTTGAAAAATCCGAAAAAGCGGAAAAATCAAAGGCAGGGCCGACCATACCAAAGCCGACGCCTATGTTGCCGAGGCAGGACGCCGCCGCCGAAAAAGTCGTAATAAAATCCAAATTGTCGATAGCCAAAAGCAGGGTACCGGCAAAGATAACCGCGATATAGGTAAAAATAAATCCCGTAACCTTAATTACCGTATCCGTAGGAAGCTCAGCCTCGTTTAGGGTGACAGGAGCTATTCTGTTTGGATGAATCCGCAGGGACAGGCTTCGCTTGATGAGCTTGAAGCATACAAGAACCCTGCCGCATTTTACGCCCCCGGCAAGGGAAGAACGGCATCCCCCGAAGAAGAACAGGCACAGGAGAATCATCCTTGCAAAGGTAGGCCACATATCGTAGTCCGCTGTAGCATAGCCCGTGGTGGTGATGATGGAAACCACCTGAAAAACGCTGTCAAGCAAGGTATTTCCGATATGGGAAAAATGTCGGTAAAAAATATTTACCCCAAACACCAACAGGGAGGCGGCACCGGTAACAAGTGCAAAAAACCTCAGCTCATCATCCTTTGAGAAGTGGGAGAAGCCCCGCTTTTTCGCAAGGAGAAAGAGATTCAGGTTCGTTCCTGCAATAAGCATAAATATAATTATTACGAGCCGGATATATGCGCCGTCAAAGTGGGCGATACCATCGTTATAATCGGAAAAGCCCCCTGTGGAAACAGCGCCGAAAGCGTGAATAAAAGCGTCGTAGAGGCTCATTCCGCCAAGCTTAAGCAAGAGTGCCGCCGCAAATGTAAAACCAAAATATATTTTGTAAAGCCTTTTCGGCATATCATACAGGAAAGGAAATACGATGAGTATAAGCCCAAGCCCCCCCAGCCAGCTTGTGAGAGAACGCCAAAACAGTATCGACCGTGGAAGTGACTCTACGTCGGAAACTACGGAAGCGCCGGTGGTGCTGAAACCGGAACAGGACTCAAAGAAAGCGTCGGCAAAGGAGGGAATCGCTCCGGAAAGCAGAAAGGGCAGGCATCCGAGGAAAGAACAGAGCAGCCACGAAAGAGCAACGACAAAAAAGCCGTCACGAAGCCTGAGCCGGCGGGAAGATGGCCTTACAAAGAGTCGTATTGCCCCGCCGATAGCAGCGCAGCCGATCATGACCTCAGAAAAGGCTATAAGGGCAGAACGCTCTCCGTACCCCAAAGCAAGGGCAAGGGGAATCGCCATTGCCGCCGAAAGCCCAAGGAGCAAAAGGCTCTGGGTTCTGATTAAATCATTGAATCTGTCCAACATTTTCAATGCCTTTCCGTGCTAAAATTTCTAAAAAAGTTTTTTTGTGGTGGTGAGTTTTTCCAACTCCCCTATATCCGAAAGCAGACAGAAAATCGTCACCTTGTCGTCTGCGTGTATTTTCGTATCGCCCTTGGGAATGATAACCTCCTGCCGTCTGTGTATGGCGGCGATAAGAACGCCGTCGGGGAGCTTGATATCCCGCAGGGGAACGTTTGCAAGGCGCATATCGTCCGTGGCGATGATCTCCATGATTTCAGCCTGCCCCTGAATGAGCAGGTAGGAAATGATACGCTTTGAGCCTTGGATGTACCGCAAAATATTGCTTGCCACGATGTCCAGCGGGTTGAGAACCATGTCCACGCCCATTTTTTCAATCAAATCCTTGTAGCTCTGGCGGCTTACCTTGGAAATAACGTCCTCTATATTACGCTGCTTTGCGATGAGAGCCAGCAGAAGATTTTCTTCGTCAAGCCCTGTAGCCGCAACGAAAGCGTCCATTTCGTCGAAATTTTCCTCGTCGAGAAGATTGCTGTCCGTAGCGTCCCCGTGGAGAACCATTACGTCGCTCAGGTGAGAGGAAAGGTAGTAGCAGCGTTCCTTGCTTTTTTCTATGAGTTTAACCGAAACCCCGAACTCCGAGAGCTTGTCCGCAAGATAAAATCCGGTTTTTCCGCCGCCGGCGATCATGACCTTTTGCAGGTTCGTGTACTTGCCCTTTTCGTGAACCCGGCTGTGGAGCTTTGCGATTTCGGAACGCTCTCCAATCAGGTAAATGGTGTCGTGAGGCTCGATTATCGTCTGCCCGTGGGGAATGATTATTTTCCCGTTTCTGGATATTGCCACCACTAGCATATTCGGGAGAATCTTGCTGACCTCGATCATGGAAAGATTCTGGAGCTTCGGATAGCGCTTTACCTTGAACTGCACTAGCGAAACCTTGCCGCTGGAGAAAATGCCGTTGGTCAAGGTGTATTTCTCGACTAGGTATTTATATATTTCAAGGGTGATGGAAAGGTCAGGATTTACGATGTGATCTATGTGCATCGTGTCCTTGATAAAATCCATCTGATTCATGTGCTCCGGGTCCCGAACCCTTGCAATGACCTTTGAACAGCCAAGTTTTTTTGCAAAGGAAGCGATAACTATATTCTTTTCGTCCCTGTCGGTGCAGGCGATCAAAAAGTCAAAGGAGTCGATGGAGTTACGCTTAAGAAGGCTGACCTGCTTTGCGTTGCCGCAGACGGTAAGCACGTCAAACTGCTGAGAAACTTTGTTCAGTATCTCCTCGTTTTTGTCGATTACGGTGATGGAATGATTTCCGCCTACCAAGGCTCCGGTTATTTTAAGTCCGAGCTTTCCCGCCCCGACTATTGCAATTTTCATGTTCTACCTCCAAAAGCAATAAAAACTCAATATATCATAAATCTTGGTGCTATAGAATAATGCAATCTATATTTTAGCATATTTTAAACAATTTGCAAGTCTTTGAGATTTATTGTACAATACAGTATAGCATAAAAAGCATAAATCAGAGAGAAAACAGCAAGGAGGCTTATAAATGGGCTTGTTTATTGCCGAAAAGGTAAGCGACGAAATCATGGAAAAATGCAAAGATATAAGGCTGATCGCGCTGGATCTGGACGGCACGACCCTTACCAGGGAGGGACTTACAAGAAGAACCAAGGATACCCTCGAAGCAGCGATTTCAAAGGATATAGAGGTTGTTATTGCCACCGGCAGAGTTTTCAGCGCCTTGCCCGACAAAATACATAAGATCAAAGGTCTAAGGCATATCATAACCTCAAACGGCGCCCACATCACTGAGGCAAAGACCGGCGAGTTTATCTACTCAAACTACGCCGAGAAATTTGCGATTATGAAGGTGCATGAAATCCTCAAAAAAACGAAATATCCGGTGGAGGTTTTTACCGGGGGCAGGGCCTACATAGACAGGGCGGTTTACGAGGATCTTGCAAAGAACGGGTCAAATTATATGAGTCCCAAATATGTGCTGAAAACCCGCACTCCCGTTGAGGGCATATACGATTTTCTTGAGGCGCATCGGGAAAAAATCGAGAATATAAATATCCACTTTGAGTTTTTTGAAGAAAAAGGCGCAATGTTCGAGAAGCTTTCGGAAGTTTCCGGAATTACCTTAACCTCATCCTTTCCCCACAACTTGGAGATAGGCGGAGCCACCACCAGCAAAGCCACCGCCCTCGAAGAAATATGCGCCCGAAGCGGAATCAAAATGGAAAATGTGATGGCGTTCGGAGACAGCCCCAACGACGGTAGCATGATAAGCCGGGCGGGAGTTGGAATCGCTATGAACAACGCTACGGAGGACGTGAAAAAGATTGCCGACTGCATTACCCTCAGCGCCGACGAGGAGGGAGTCGCATACGCCATAAGGAAGCTGATTTTAGGCAAAATATAACGAGATAAAAAATTCTCCCCAAAAAAGGGAGATTTTTTCTTGACTTTTTGTGTAATATATTGTAACATGAGTTAAAATATATGCCGAAGGAAAGAAAAAGGTGAATAACAAGGAAATTGGAAACGCCGGAGAGGACTTGGCGTGTGAAGTTTTGCGCAGACAGGGATATAAGATCCTCTGCAGAAATTACAGGTGCAGCTACGGAGAAATAGACATCATAGCTTGCAGGGGAGACGAAATTCTCTTTGCAGAGGTAAAAACAAGATTATCTCAGGGCTACGGCTGTGGCAGAGAAGCGGTAAACGCGGCGAAGCGAAAGCGCATAAGGAACGCCGCGGCATATTTTCTGTCCCAGTCACAGGCATATTTTGCCTATGCAGGCTTTCAGGTTATTGAAATTCATGTTGAGCAAATCAACGAAATCGGGTTTGACTGATCCGGCTGATCAGGCGCTCAGGTTGATTTGAGTGAGAAAAAGGAGGAGAGAGATGCTATTTACAACCAAAACGGCGGCGCTGCTGGGAATCGAGGGAATTGCGGTGAACGCAGAGGTGGACGTGTCCGCGGGGCTTCCTGCCTTTCATGTGACGGGGCTTGGCGATACGGCGGTGAAGGAAGCCGCAGACCGGGTCAGAAGCGCAATTTTGAACTGCGGCTTTTCCTATCCTAAAGGCAGGATAACCGTAAATCTTTCGCCGGCGTGGGTGCACAAAAAAGGCAGCCATTATGATTTTCCCATCGCCATGGGAATACTGGCAGCGGAGAGAGTGATAAAATGCAAAAATATCGCGGAAAAATCATTTATCGGAGAACTGGGACTTGACGGCCGGATACTGCCGGTTCGGGGGATTTTGCCTATGCTTGGGGCACTGGCAGAGGATACGGAAGAAGTTTATCTTGCCGAAGGAAATTGCCGGGAGGCGTATCTTGCGACGGACGGAACAAGACTGAAAATCTACGCCGTAAATAATCTGAGGGAAGCGGCGGAGATCCTTAACGGAGAAAAAGAAGCCGCCGCCTTTGAGCCGCCGAAAGAGGAAAGTGTTTCGGGCAGCGAGGTGCCTGATTTTTCCGACGTAAAAGGACACTGGGCGGCAAAGGAAGCTATTGTAACCGCAGTGGCGGGAGGTCACGGACTTCTGCTGTGCGGGCCGCCGGGAACCGGAAAAAGTATGCTTGCCAAAAGAATACCGGGAATACTGCCGCCTATGTCGAGAGAGGAAACCTTGGAAAGCATGATGATCTATTCTCTTGTAGGAAGATTAGATGAAACCGAGCACATCCTTACCCAAAGACCTTTTCGGCAAATCGACAAACAGGCAAGCCGGGCGACAATTCTGGGCGGCGGATTTCAGCCCATTCCGGGAGAGGTTTCCCTGGCGCACAACGGAATCCTTTTTATGGACGAATTTCTCGAATTTTCCCGAAGCCAGATTGAGCTTCTGCGTTTGCCCATTGAAGAAGGCAAGGTTGTGATTCATCGCAGAGGAAACAATTATATTTTTCCCTCAAGATTTACCCTTGTGGCGGCGACCAACCCATGTCCCTGCGGGTATCTGGGGGATCCGGACAGGGCTTGCAGCTGCACCCAGACGGAAATAGAAAAATACAGAAGCAGGCTTTCGGGGCCAATCGCAGACAGAATAGATATGTTTATCGAGATAAACAGAATCGACTACAAGGCATTGGTAGGAACAGCATCAGAATCCACCGCGGAAATGGCGGAGCGGGTGCGGCAGGCGAGAGATATTCAGGCGGAGCGTTTTCGGGGCAGCAAAATAAGCTTCAACGCCCAGATGCAGGAAAGCGAATTAAACGAGTTTTGCCGGCTTGGCAAGAAAGAGTCCGACTTTATGAAAAAAGTCTACGAGAAGCAGCATATAAGCCCCAGAAGGTATCATAAGATCCTCAAAACGGCAAGAACCATAGCGGATGTCAGGGGAAACAAAGAAATCGAACTTTCTCATATTTCGGCAGCTCTGGGATATACGAATTTTTAGAGAAAATCAGGGGGAATAATTATGCGAGAAATAAATAATATAATTACTGTAAAAAAGGGAGAGCCGGACTACCCGAAGAGCCTTTTGACCATCAAAGACGCGCCGGAAATACTGTACTGCATAGGCGACCTATCTTTGATGCGGAAAAAATGCATCGCGGTGGTGGGCTCGCGAAAATGCACGGAATACGGCAAGCAGACGGCTATGAAAATCGGAAAAACCGCGGCGCAAAACGGAATCGTAATCGTAAGCGGCATGGCGAAAGGAATCGACTCCTTCGCTCATCTGGGAGCGCTGCGAAACGGCGGAGAAACCATTGCGGTGCTGGGCTGCGGGGCGGATATATGCTACCCTGCCGCAAACCGCAAATTATACGAAGAAATTATTCAAAAGGGACTGATAATTTCAGAAATTGAGCCGGGGAGGGAACCCATACCCTATATGTTTCCCCGAAGGAACCGAATAATCTCAGGGCTTTCCATGGCGGTGACAGTGGTGGAAGCAGGAACCGGAAGCGGCTCCCTTATAACGGCAGATTTTGCGGCGTCTCAGGGCAAAGAAGTTTTCAGCGTGCCGGGAAACATCAGCAGTTTTTGCAGCCTCGGAACAAACAAACTGATTATGGACGGGGCAAGAGCCATCGCCGTGGTGGACGATATTTTTACGGAACTTGGGATCCGGCTTAAAACCGCGCCGGAGGAGCTGGAAACCCTGGGAAAGGACGAAGCTGAAATCTTTGAAATTGTAAAGGCTAACGGGGAAACCACGGTGGACTTTTTGTGCCAAAAACTGCAAAAAGATGCATTCTTTATCAATGGAATTGTGGGAGTTTTGGAGGTGAAAGGGCTGGTTTCTTACAGTCTCGGAAAAATTTTTGTTGCAAAATTTTAAATTTCATACTATTATATGTTTTTATAAGAACGAAATTTTGGAGGAAAAATGGCAACAGCAAAAAAAGCTGCCGGGGGGCAGACAAAAAAAACCGCGGCGGGAAAGACCCTCGTCATCGTGGAATCGCCGTCAAAGGCAAAGACAATCGGAAAATATTTAGGTTCATCATATAAGGTAATCGCCTCGGTGGGGCATATTCGCGACCTGCCAAAGAGCAAGCTTGGGATCGACATAGAAAATGATTTCGAGCCGAATTATATTCCCATCAGGGGCAAGGGCGACCTGATCAAAGAATTGAAGAAAGAAGCGAAGGCTGCGAAAAAAGTCTATCTGGCAACCGACCCGGACCGAGAGGGAGAAGCAATTTCGTGGCATCTGGCGTATCTTCTTGGAATCGACGCAAACACGCCGTGCAGAATCGTCTTTAACGAGATTACAAAGGACGCCATCAAAAACGCAATAAAGAATCCGAGAGCGATCGATTTGAGACTGGTTGACGCCCAGCAGGCAAGACGTGTTCTTGACAGGCTTGTGGGATATCAGATAAGCCCGCTTCTTTGGCGCAAGGTGAGCAGGGGACTCAGTGCAGGCAGGGTTCAGTCCGCCGCACTCAAAATAATATGCGACAGAGAAAACCTGATCAAAAATTTTGTACCGAAAGAGTACTGGAACATAAACGTAGAATTTAAAAAAGGAAAGACTTTTACCGCAAGGCTTGCCGAGTTTAATGGGAAAAAGATAGAAATAGGAAGCAAGGAAGAAGCGGACAAGGCGCTTTCGGATCTGGAAGCCGGCAAATATATCGCAGCGGAAATCATCAGAAAGCAGCGGAGCCGCAAGCCTTTCGCCCCGTTTACCACTAGCAGCCTGCAGCAGGATGCGGCGAACAAGCTGGGATTTACAACAAAGAAGACCATGATGGTTTCTCAGCAGCTCTACGAGGGCGTGGAAGTAAAGGGTCAAGGCACCGTGGGTCTTGTGACCTACATCAGAACCGACTCCGTAAGAATTTCCGCAGAAGCCAAGCAGGCGGCAAAACAGTATATCGAAGACAACTTCGGAAGCAAATATTCCGCAAATAATATTTATACCAACAAGAAAAAGGACATTCAGGACGCTCACGAGGCAATCAGACCCAGCAATATCGCACTTGATCCGGAAAAAATCAAGGATTCCCTAACAAAAGACCAGTACAGCCTCTATCGGCTCATCTGGACCAGGTTTCTTGCCAGCCAGATGGCGCCTGCCATCTTCGACGGAATGCAGGTAAATATAAAGAACGGCGACTATCTGCTAAAGGCATCCGGTTCAAAGCTGATTTTCGACGGATATCAGAGGATTTATTCGCCGAATTTCGACGAAGACAAGGATAAGCTCCTGCCGGAAATCGAAGAAGGCGAGGAGCTGAAAGCCCAAAAGGCAGAAGGCGAGCAGAAATTCACCGAACCGCCGTCGAGGTTCACAGAAGCAAGCCTTGTAAAAGAGCTGGAAGAAAAAAATATCGGAAGGCCGAGTACCTACGCGCCGATTATCGCAACGATTCTGGACAGAAAATACATCACCCGTGAGAAAAAGACACTGATTCCGACGGATCTGGGCTTCCTCGTAACGGAGCTGATGGAGCAGTATTTCAAGGAAATCGTGGACGCCGGATTTACCGCGGACATGGAGGATAAGCTGGACGACGTGGAGGCAAAGGACACGGACTGGAAAGAAATCATAAGAGACTTCTACGGCCCATTCAAAAAAGAACTGGACGTTGCGGATGAGGAACTTGAAAAGGTTAAGCTTCCAGATAGGATAACCAATGAGGTTTGCGAAAAATGCGGAAAACCGATGGCGATAAAAACCGGAAGATTCGGAGAATTTTTAGCTTGCACAGGCTATCCGGAGTGCAAGAACACCAAGCCTATCGTAAAATCCATCAACGTAAAATGCCCGGATTGCGGCAGAGATATCGTAGCAAAGAGAGGAAAATCAGGAAAAATTTTCTACGGGTGCAGTGGATATCCGGAATGCACAAGAGCCTACTGGTATAAACCGACAAACAAAAAATGTCCGGAATGCGGCGAACTTTTACTTGAAAAACACACAAAAACCACGAAATACGCATGTTCAAATGCTAAATGTGGATATAAAGAGTAATATGGGAGGTAATCAGATGATAGAATTTCATGCAACCACAATTTGCGCGGTAAGACGGGGCCCGGACGATATCTGTATCGGCGGCGACGGACAGGTTACCATGGGCGAACATACAATTATGAAAAACGGCGCAAAGAAAGTCAGGAAGATATATAAAAATACGGTGGTAACAGGCTTTGCAGGCTCTGTTGCGGACGCCTTTGCCCTTACGGACAAGTTCGAAAAGAAGCTGGACGAACATTCCGGCAACCTAAAACGGGCGGCGGTTGATCTGGCTCAGATTTGGCGCTCCGACAAGGGAATGAGAAGCCTGGAAGCCCTGATGATAGTGGCAGACAGAGAAAATATGCTGGTTATTTCCGGAAACGGAGAGGTAATCGAGCCGGATCAGGACTTCGTGGCAATAGGCTCGGGCGGAAACTTCGCATATTCTGCGGCAAACGCTTTGTTTAACAACACCGATATGGATGCGGAGGCAATCGTGCGGGAGTCCCTTAGAATTGCAAGCTCCATCTGCGTTTATACCAACAGCAATATCTCGATTGAAAAGTTATAAGGGGGATAAAAAATGGCAAGTAAATTATATAGTATGACTCCCAAGGAAATCGTCAGCGAGCTTGACAAATATATAATCGGGCAGGACGAAGCGAAAAAATCTGTGGCAATCGCCCTGAGAAACAGATACAGAAGAAGCCTGCTCTCAGAAGAAATGCGGGAGGAAATCACGCCGAAGAACATCCTGATGATGGGGCCTACGGGCTGCGGCAAAACCGAAATCGCAAGAAGGCTTGCAAAACTTATGGACGCACCTTTTGTAAAGGTTGAGGCAACCAAATTTACCGAAGTAGGCTATGTAGGCAGAGACGTGGACTCCATGGTAAGAGATTTGGTTGAAGCCTCCATGAGAGTGACAAAGCAGAGCAAGCTGGAAGAAAAATACTCCGTAGCTGATAAGATCGTGGAGGAAAAGCTGGTAGAAGCGATAATTCCGGGAAAGAACAAGAAAAAACCTGGACAGCCGAAGAACCCATTTGATTTCATAATGAACAGCGGCGGATACACCAGTCAGAAGCAGCAGTATCTGGAGAGTCAGGCGGCAAAAGAGGAAGCTCAGCCGGAGGATAACAGCGTTGAAATGGCAAGGCAGCAGGTAAGAGAGCAGCTCCGGCAGGGACTTTTAGAAGAACAATATGTTGAAATCGAAGTGACGGACGCTCCAAAGGGCAACCAGCTTGACATGAGCAACGAGGGCATGAGCATCGCCATCGGAAACATTTTCGGGGACATGATGCCTGAGAGAACCAAGAAAAAGAACTGCAAGGTCAAGGACGCCAGAAAAATCCTCAGAGAGCAGGAGGCTCAGAAGCTCATAGACATGGATTTGGTGACGGACGAGGCAATTGCCAACGCCGAGCAGAACGGCATAATCTTTATAGATGAAATCGACAAGATCGCTTCCGGTTCGAGAATGACTTCCGGTGCGGACGTTTCCAGAGAAGGCGTGCAGAGAGATATTTTGCCTATCGTAGAGGGCAGCGTTATCAACACAAAATACGGCCCGGTTCGCACGGATCACATCCTGTTCATCGGCGCAGGGGCTTTCCACACCGCAAAACCGACGGATCTCATTCCGGAGCTTCAGGGGCGTTTCCCGATTCGGGTGACTCTGGACAGCCTCACAAAAGAAGATTTTGTGGAAATCCTCACAAAGCCTGAGAACGCTTTGATCAAGCAGCACAAGGCGTTGCTTGAGACAGAGGGCATCGAAGTGGAATTTACGGAGGATGCCATCGACCAGATTGCGACGATTTCCTATGTGATGAACGAGCAGACGGAGAATATCGGTGCAAGACGGCTTCATACGGTGCTGGAAAAGCTCCTAGAAGATATTTCTTTCAACATTCCGGAAATGGACGAAGAAAAAATCGTCATCGACCGGGAATATGTCGAGGACAAATTCAAGGAAACGATCCATGCAGAGGATTTGGATAAATATATTCTATAATTGCATAAAATACAAGACCCAAGCCCCGTGCTTGGGTCGAGGTTTAAGACTAAAGGTTTAAGATAGAGAATAAAGAATAAAAAAGAAAAAAGAAAAGCTAAGACCATGGAAAAAAATTTTTTAGAAAAGATAAGGCGGCTCAACTGGGTCCTCTGCGAAAGCACCACAGGCAAGCTTTCCTACGGGGAGCTTTGCGGAAACCTCAGCGAAATAGTAAACGCAAATTTTTATGTATTTGACAGAAACGGATTTGTGCTGGGAGCGGCATATACAAAGGCTTCAGACACATCGACATTCGAGGACGAGCCGGGGGTGGAAAAGATATCCGAAAGCGACAATTCGAATATGCTGGGTATCAAAGAAACCTATGCCAATATGATCGGCGAAAAGCTAAAATACATGTTCGGCGAAAATTATGAGATGACGGACAAATATCATACGTTGGTTCCCTCGGTTTGCGGCGGTGAGCGCATGGGAACTATACTCCTTGCAAGATACGACGAGCCCTTTACGGATGAGGAAATTGTCCTTGCGGAGTACGGCGCAGCGGTTGTCGGCCTTGAAATTCGCAGAAACGAAAGGTTAAAAAAAGAGAAGGAGCAGGCGATGGAGACGGCGGTAAAAATGGCTCTTTACACCCTGTCAAATTCCGAAAAGGACGCACTCGAGAAGATAATTCCGGAGATGCCCGGAGACGAGGGGAATATTATCGCCAGCAAGATCGCGGCAAAATACGGGCTTACAAACTCCGTAATAGTAAGCGCCCTCAAGAAACTTGAGAGCGCGGGGATTCTCGAGACAAAGTCGCTCGGGATGAAGGGTACGTATATTAAGATTTTGAATCCGCATGTAAGAAGTTTGATATGAATTGACAGGGGCTCTTGTGAGCCCCTGTTGTGCACTAATAGAAATATACCGGTGAAGCTAGATTGTTCAGGAAGGAAACAACGCTCCAGCCTGTTAAAATCTGATTTTTGGAATAAACCTTAAACTCCATGTCAACCTGGTCGGAATGTACATGGATGTGGACATTATCGTCATTATGCGGCATGTTTGGTTCCCCGGTGATTTTGATATGCGTATTTTCAGGTCCAACGGTTGCAAGGGAAGTTGCAACACCGATATTGATCATGCGCGGAAGCAGTTTAATCGCTTCTGCAGCATTGCCTTCAAAT
>CAVKSD010000010.1:0-34687 GCA_963658905.1 Bacteroidaceae bacterium | reverse complement strand
CTAGCAGTCGCTCAAAGGAAGGCCGCTCGAAATTAGTGCCGGTATATCCGTCATCTATGTAAACGCTGTCTTTGATACAAAGGAAATCCCCAATAAACAAGGGCTTTCAGCGGTATCGCTCCGCTGGAAGCCCTCTTTTTTTATGCCCGTTTTCAGTTTTTCGGCGATTTTGCCCACGAGAGTTTGAACCCCTGTGAACCCACAATTTGAACCCCTCCGAGGGAAAATCAAAAAGTATAGGCAAAATCAAAATGTGTGAGGAATAATCAAAAGGTACAAAACACACTCATAATGCCAATGTAGGATCGGCAGCAAACCATGTTTGAACATCACGATTGTGTTCATCATCAATCGAGTCATCCCATCCTACATCATCAATCCAGGCTATTCCAAAAACATACTTCTCTGTTTCGGTTTCAGGCATGATGAGATAAGCCATTCCGTTATCTAAATAATCAGCATCATAGTCATATTCATCGGACGCCCTGACTCCTCCAATGTACCCCGCCTCACATTCAAGACCGATTGACATCTTTATTCTTTGGGGACTATAAAAACTCTGACACTCCAATCGTTCACCACTTTCAGGGCTTTTCTCATATAAGCAGGTCGGCAAAAAAACACATGACAAACTGTGTTCCTTGCCATCAGGAACATATCTAACCTCGATTTGATATCGATCTCTGACATCAGGCCATAGAACATCATTGTCCGATCCTTTTTGTGCAGTATAATCTATGGACCGTCCGTCTATCATGACGGCTATTTCGCCAAAAGGCGTATTCAGCTTTTCCAAATTATCCTTCATCTTTCATCGATAAGCAATCAAGACATGACATATCCGATTTTATTTACGTCGATAACTCCGCGGCGGAGTACGGTAATGTCAATGGTTTCATACTCTGATTTGTCGATACTTGCGGTCGAGGTCTGCGTTCTCGGAATATCAATCCTCTCAATCTGCGTCCTTGGAATTGGGATAGTCTCCACACCGAGCTCGTGGAGGACTTCATCCGGCAGTTCATAATTCTGCTCAACAAGACCAAAACAGGTAAAACCCGTATCCACACAGAACGATATAAGTTTCTTTTTTCCGATGTTATAGATGACGCAGAACGATGTGCCGATCAAACTGCCAAGAAGGTATCCCACAACAGGAAGTTCAAGGCCAAGTGCCTGACCGATAATGCCGCCGATATGTGCGCCAAGGAGATATCCGCCTGAAATGACCACGGTATCTACAAAGGCTGCTCCCATCTGCTGCGTACTCATCTTTCCAGCAGCAACGAGAATACTGTTCTTTACCGTCTGCATCACAAGGGCAACGACTGTACCGAGAACGGTAGGATTGATACCTTTGAATGCCTCGCCAAGAACACCTTTTTCGCACATTATCAGCAGAGAAGAAGATATAGAGCCACGGAGGAAACCTTCTGCTCCCGCGGAGATTCCCTTGACTCCCATCCTTTTTATCTGCTGAATGTCGATCTCCCCATGTTTAATAAGGAAATCTATCGCTTTGTATATTTCCGGCGCAAGCTGGAACGCAACGGTAATCGCCGCAGTAGTGTACCCAGCCTTCAACGCCTGTTTCAGCATATATTCCGTATTGATTGCGCTGTCTGCTGTTACGCCGTGATCTTCCGCCTTAAACTTCTGCTCCTTGCTTTCACGGGCGATGTCTTCCAGTTCCTTTCTTGACGCGCTTTTGGAACTGACGCCTTCTTCATTTTTTATAGTGTCCGTCAGCCTGGATTCGGTTTCAGCATAGGCGTTGGAAACATCGGAACGGATCGGCTGATTCCTCAACGCCTCACGATGCGCGGTCGCCTTGGCGTCAGAAAGCTGATCGGAAGGGACCAATCTGCCCTGGTCATGATAGCTTGCACGACCGGATTCTGGGCTGAACCTTGCCTGTGCCTTTGCGGTTTTTCCTGCCGTAACATAGGACTTCGCACTATAAGCCTCGCCGGAGTCCAATTGGATATCAACAGAGTCTTTCAAAGTGCTGTGCAGAACAGAAGCACGGTCTGCCGAATCAGCCGCGACCGCATCCACATTGAAGGTTCCGGCTCCCCATTCCTCAAGCATATACCCCTGGAGCTGTCCGATACCAAGGTTCCTGTACTGGTGGTTATTTATGTTTTCTTCAAGCTGTTTGATTGCCGCCTCGACTGCGCTTACATATTCCTGTCCCATACGGGCAGCAATATCCGCACCCATTATCCCGGTAGCAAATTCCCAGCCTTGCTGCATTTCATTCTTTGACTGCATAGGCCGTCACCTCACATATTCATAAACTTTTCAAGCCCATCATTGTAGAGGCTGACAACTCCATAAAAAAGCATCTGCCGTTTCATCAACGACTTGTTTCTGAAAACCTCCTCGGACTTTGAAGCGACCTGTGTGCCAACTTTTCCAATGGCATCCGCACCCGTCGAGAACGCTTTCTTGACGCCTTTAAGGATATCGACCTTTTTGTGCTTTTTCCCTTCATCTACAACCGTTTCAGCATCCGCATTTTCGAGGGCGTCGTCTGTGGATGGCTCGACGGTCTCTTCAGTTTCATAGTCCGTCCCCGTGGCGGCTATGCTTTCCTTTGTAGCCTTGAGGAAACTTGGAACAGGCAGCGCAGAGAGCTTTTCCAGGAACGCATCGTAGTCCTCGCGGGTAGTTAGCACCTTCGGATCAGCATATACGACCGCCTGATTGCCTGCCCAGCCAAACTTGACTCCGCGCTCATCAAACTTCACATCAATAACAGGAATCAGTTTGTCTGTGCCTTTTATCTCTCCGAGAAAGAGGACTTTTCCCTGGATATTTCCGGCTTTCTTGTTACCCAGCCAGACCTTTTCCGTCCAAGAAACGATGTTGATGGAATCGTCTCTTGTGCCGATGACACCCTGCTCGTTATCATCGTGTGTTTCCACCATCTTCTTTAGCTGGTTCATCAGCAACTCATCTTTGTAAACAACGATGAGAGTTTTCTTGGTTTCAAACATAAGCATTCTCCTTGGTTTAATATTCTCGGCTCGTACATTTGTAACTATGTTATAGGTTCAAAGAAGCTATATCCATTTTTCTTCCTGACAGATAATGGGCGTACACCATGTCGGCTGGAAGAAAACGAACCTTAATATTCTGTAGTCCAAGTGCCGAAAGCATCTCCATAGATGCCTCGCCACGATCCTCTATCTCCTTATTTTCTGTTGGCATAAGAAAACAGTTTTTTACGCCAATGAAGCCGTGGTCTGTTATGAACTTCTGATACGCCAACTGATAGAGATACTGCTTGGTAATTGCCTCGATGCCAGGTTGTCCCTTTGGAGTGCAATCATGTTCAAGCTGCGCATTATAATACTTCGCATCAAAGATAATGAATTGCCCATCCTTTATTGAAATCAAATCGGGAATCAGCGTGTCATTTGCAGTTTTGCCCGTCGCTGTCCATAAAGGCTTTTCAATCAAGTCAATGAGTCTTTGGCTTTTATCGTATTTCGCTTTCAGCGGCATCGGCAATGCAAGTGCGCCAAGTCTAACATCAAGCTGATTGTCCATGATGTCAGCACAGATGCTCTCCCATACAAGATTGAAACTGTTTGTGCCGAATAGCGATAAACAATCTGTATCGTATAGACTACCGCTATGGTCGATGTAGGCATAGATTGTCTTCAAGACGAGTTGTTTTCTTGTGTTGAACTGAGTATTCAATTCTTTCTCAAGCCGATAAAGGATGTATTCCTCATCGCCGAAGTCATCCAGCTCTTCATCAGTCAAATCCACACCTGTCATTTCAAACAGGTCAAGAAGCTCGGCATCCCTCAGTTCTTCAGAAGCCCTGGTTAAGACGCATTCATGTAGCCGCTTGAAATAATCAAAGTCATCTGTAACGCGCTTCTTTGTCTGTAGATCAGTATAGTATGGGCGATTATTCGAGAGCATGGTAAATGTCTCATTTATCGTTTTATCCCACAGAATCTCGCCAGAGCCGTTACTCTCAATAATGTCCTCGGTATTGTTATAAACGCCATTCTCGAAATAATCCTGCAACAGGAACAGCAGCACCGCAAGAAGATTAAATGCGCTGCTTTCGCTGCTATCATTGAACATACGAACAATTTGTTCTTTTGCGTTGTATTTTTCAAGAACCTTTAGCACTTGGCGAAGTTCTTCCTTGGGCTGATCCGCATGGAGCAGATACTTCGGATAGCACTTCATGACACGTCCAGCAACTACTATGACACCCACGAAAGTGAACACATAGTAGTATTCATCCTCGTCGACCTCTACATCAGCGACTTCGATGTCCTCATCAAGAAGGTCGGACATATCCCTTTGAATATCCGATGCCCGGACCGCTTTCAAAACGCCAAACTCCTTTAATTTCCGAATCAGCGGGATCGCCTTTTCTTCAGAACACTCCAGTATCCTGCACAGGTCTTTTTGTGTATATCTTTTTTGCTCTCTTACAAATTCAGAGATCATTTATTGCGACCTCCTCAGTTTTCTTCGTTAGGCGGCGTCCACTGCGGCTCCTCCGGCTCGGTTTCAAGCTGAATATCATGGTTGAAGATGCCGATGCCTTTCATGTCAAACTCTCTGCATATTTCGGAGTAACGAGTGCTGTTCTGGAAACACCCCTCAAACAACTTAGCCCTTTTTTGCCTTGCGGCATCCTCAAAGAGATACATGATAACCTTGTTCTTGAAAACACGGATGAATCTCTCTCTGTCAATTTCATCCCCTTCTGACGGAACCACGATGCTCCTCGAAATGAAATAAGGTCCAAGCTGTTTATCCTCATTTATTTTTTCTTTTGCAAGGAAGTGGTTGATGGCCTTTCGCAGTTTATTCCATTCAACCTTCTGTGACTTGTCATCCGCAAGGTATACATATTTCCCGCGAATCTTCTCGTCACTATCGTCTATGCCAAGATAGGTGAAGTCCCAACGTCTCTTAAACGCAGTATCCATCGGGAAAACACCCTGGTCGGCACTATTCATAGTCGCCCAAATAAACATATTATCGGGGATACGAATCTTGGTATAATCCTCCGGCTTACCACCAAGTTCCCGTGCGAGGTACGCCTTAACATCCTCAGAAGCCTGAATCGGATACTCGCTGACTTCATCATCACCACGATCAAGAAGCTGGAATATATCTCCAAAAACGGCGGCTACATTTGCTCGATTTATCTCCTCGATTATGAGAAGAAACGGCTTTATTACATCAGTTCTGCTGTTTTTTAGCGCCTTGACATATACACGCATAAACGGTCCTGGCACATAGGCGTATGTAATCGTGTCATTCCCACGGCTATCCTTTGACGGAACTGGCTTATAGGTACCGACAAAGTTTGCATAAGAATAGTCCGGATGAAATGTCACGCGCTCGTAATCATCCTCATTATCTGAGCCGATTAATTCTTTTGATTCTTTGTTAACCGTGTAACTTTTTCCTGTACCCGGTGCACCGAATAAGATGCGATTTCTCTCAAAGGTTGACGTGTATCCTGTAATAAACGAAACAGGTTTCACGGCATGAGTTTCTTCTCCAATTTGATCAGGATTTTCCTCTAAAGAAATATCCAAATCCTCTCCATAGTAATATCTATCATATAGGAAGAGCAGGTTTTCCTCGTCACTAAGTTGATAGCAAGAGGTCAGTTTCCCTTCTGACTTTTCCGGCATCTTTAAATTAGGCTCAAATACAAATCGCCATGTTGCAGGTCTCTGATGCGACATCTCAGAAGCGCTCTCAAAGAAATTGTCGCCGACATTATCTGCAAGCGCAATCAAACGCTCACCATCCATTATCACAAACACGGTATTGCTATCGCACTTGTAGAACCTAACTATTTCTCCTGCTTTTCTGGATGCGGAGCGGTCATCATTCGGATAGTATAATTCCTTAAGTTTATCCTGCACCTCTTTGCGATCAATACTTTCGCCTATCACATATTCAGATAGGTCACCAAGTTTAGACCAACCAATCCCAACCACACCGCGTCTTGACCATTCTGGAGCATAATTCTTACTACCATCAGATGATCCCAAACGCACAAATTGCCGTGGCTCTCCAAAACGTTCTGCGAACACATCAAAGAACTGACGATAGTACCAACCCGTGTGATTTTGAACCATCGCAATCTGACCGCTCCGTGCATAATACTTATCACTCGGTCTAATTCTCAACGCGCGCAACACGTGCATTTGCCAATCTGTAGAATGAAATCCGCAAAGTTTATCGTTGCAGATGATTGAAAAGTATTTATGAAACCACCCCCAATTGTAATACTGGCTTCCCACCTCATCCTTTAAGGTATCATCCAGTTTTTCGTATGCTTCAAGAGAATCAAGATTTGCCTCCTGAATTATGCGTACTCCTTTTACAAGTGCATCTCGGATATCTTTTCCGAGGGCAAGAGCATCCTCTTCGGAAAGCTCCTGCGGTTTTTGAGGACTTCCCGCTGTCCATATTCCAGTTTCTCTTTTCTGAAACAATCCAAACTTATAGGCAGAACCTCCAGCAATGCTTCCAAAATACGACCTGCATTCTTTGTTCATTTCAAGCCAGCAACAAAGCGCATTTGTATTATCGCCGATCGTATAAAAGATTGCCGATAGTAACGCATCATCGTCTAAAGACTCCAACACCTCTGGCGCATATTTATTTCTAAACTCGTTAAGAGCCTTCTCGATATCCTCAGATGTAGTGGGAATCTCGAAGCCTTCCTCTAATACATATTCCTTCAACGATTCCGCTGCAAGCTGATACTCATCATGCCTCTCTGTAGCATCTTTATCAGGCATTTCGTCTGGATCAAGCAATGGATTGCACGGATCGGCTTCGGCCATAAGTTCCTGGTACTGCTTTTCCTTAGCCTCATCCATATGCTTTAATGTGCCATACTGATGTGTATCTTCACCAACATAGGCTACGCATTTTTTGCTGTTTACATATAGCCATTCTACATAAGCCATACTCGCATAAATCGTTTCAACCTGGTTGCGACTCGATCCCGACCCCCCAAATACGATTTCTACATTAGCAGCAGGGCGATAATACATTTCGTTCCATACGCGCTCCATACGCTCAAAAGTCCATGTTCTCCGCTTGCCCTGGACGGTCAGTACCACGTTTGAATTTTCGTAATCAATCTCGGAGATTGAGAACAGCGCAGCATTCCCAGAAATACTGCTCAGTTCCTTTCCTATTAAGTTCTGTTCGATGTCTTTTAGAACATCTTGAAATGTTTTTTTCATTCCTCAACCTCCAAAAAATCATGTATCGTTTTTGCAATTCCACTCGAAAGAATAAAAGGCACACCGTTTCCTATTGTCTTAAATTTATCTGTGAGTGTCATCTCCGGCGGCAAGACAAATTCTTTAGGGAGCGTTTGAAGAGAAAGAGCCTCTGCCGCAGATAAACGTCTCGTCTTATACGGATGGAGATGAACTTCATTATTTCCGTAGGCAACTGTAGGTGAGTATCTCCACCTATGTAATCTTTTATAGGACTTCTTGCTGTCATCACCCTCGTCAATCACTTCCATCTTTGCTTTTCCTGCCTTTGGCGTAAAGAAATCATGGGCATTGGGATGGTTCTCAACATCGTTTTTACGAAACCAGTATTCGACAGTCATTTCCTCTGGAATTCCATCAGGACAAAACATCTTGCCGTTTTCTTTATAAGGGCTTGTCTTAGGCCAAGGCATCTCCTTTATTTCGTCCAATTTGTGTGTCTGATATTTTGACCACGGAAAATCAGCGATGGATTTGCCCGGATATCTATTAGCAAATACACCTTTTCTGATTCCAAACATCAGAATACGATCTCTGTCCTGTGGTGCACCATACTCTAACGCATTTGTCAGCCGTTCAGTTGTAATGTATCCTGCCGCATTTAGCTTACTTTTTAACTCATCGAAAAATTCTCTGTGTCTCTTTGTCCTCCACAATCCCTTTACATTTTCAAAAAGAAAGAAGTCGGGCTTCATGGCGATAATCAAATTAATGTAACTAAGAGACAGCTTTCCGTTTTCGCCATCTTTTCCTTTCTGCTTTCCCGCTATTGAAAAATCAGGGCAGGGCGGCCCACCTATAAATCCGACCAAGCTGCCATCTTCATGGGCATCAGCCATCCAGCTTTTTAACTCGTCCTTGCGTTCGGACAAAAAGACATTGATGTCACCATTGAAATAGCCATACTTGGGCTTACGCAGCTTCATCCTTTTTCTTGAATACTGGTAAGCATTCATAAACGCCGGGTGAAACTCGTTTACGAATTCTATGTCAAAGCCATTCATTTCAAAGCCGAGGTCTAAAAAGCCCGTTCCTGAAAAGAATGAGAATATTTTGAGTCTGTTTTTTGCCATTTTAACCACCTGCTTTCACGCATTATTGCTTTATCTTGATGGCTTCAGGCTGATTCTTTTCTGCCTCGTCATCAATAAATTCCATGATGTCTCCGACATCACATTTCAACGCACCACATATGCGCAGCAGAACATCCGTATTCACATTTCCGCCTTTTCCGAGTTTTGCAATGGATGTGGCACTGATACCGCTCATCTCCCGCAAAGTCTTTTTATTTATCCCTCGGTCAATAAGAAGTTTGAAAAGTTTGTTGTAGCTGAAACGCATTTGCATTACCTCCGTGATTTCTCTTTCTTTTGCTACATTTATTACTCCACATCGTTCAGGAATCCATACCGCGTATGGGGAATCAATCCCTTTCCGAAGGTTTCCACAACCACACCGTGCTTCTCATAATCAAGGGAAGGTATGTGGTCAAGGTTCTCGATGATAATAAGCTGTCCCTCTTCCTGATGGTTCATAAAATATCGGTAGAGTCCAGTTCTCATACTGTCAGGCATAGTTTCATCCACACCATCGTCAAAACCGTGAAGCGGCGTATCGATAATGAAGATGTGTGGATCGAACTTGGCATTGGCCGAAAGATATTTTCGTAACATCATTATCATCACTGTATTCAGATATGAACGGTAGCCTTTGCCGTGGCTTGTTCCTTTGTCCTCTCCGTTGACCTCAATGTCAAAGGTGCTGAAATTGAAGTGTGCCTGCAACAAGCCGGAATAACAACACTCCTTAAGGATACTGTTGGCGTACTCGGACATCGTGGTAGCGAAATCATCCCCAAAGTAGTCCTTGGGATGGTATTCAATGGACTTGTCATCCTTCTGCTCTTTCTCCAAAGCTGTCAGGTCATTTCCGAAGTCCGTGGCATAAGTCTCAATCAAGGCAATCTCGCTGGCGATTCGGAGATAGGACTTATAAGCATTGACGGTATTCTGCTGTTCGTTTTCCTGCGGACGCAGTTCCGTCTTTATTTTGGATTCGAGAGCATCCCGCTGTTGTTTCAATTCTTCGAGTTCCGCACGGATTTCTTTCTTCCTGTCCTCGACATCCTGCTCGGTTTCTTCAAGCCCAGTGAGCTGCGCCATAGTCCGTTCCATCTCAACCTTAGAAGAAGCAATGTAAGATATGCGCTTGCGGGGAGCGATTGTTCCCTCGCAATATGGACATTTGGTCGATTGCGGAACTCCCTGGTATGCCTCCTCGCCCTCAACGATGAGGGAAAGCCGCTGGATATCCGCTTTGTACTGTGCGGCAAGACGATGATAGCGAGTCAGAAGGACATCGCATTCTGCGGCGCGTTCCTCCATGTCCAAAATGGACGAAAGAATCTTCTGGCTTTCCGCAAGCGCGCGGTCGATTTTTCTCTGTGTTTCCTGTAATGCAGCAGTTACTTTCGCTATCTGTTCCTCTACATCTGCACCCTCGAAAATATGAAGGTCTTTTTCAAGCTGCTCCTTACGAGCCGCGGCGTCTTGTATTTTTCGATTAACATATTCCTTCACAGCAACACGGCGAGCTTTCTTTATTTCCTTTTTTTCCTGCGCATCCGTTTCCGTGAACGTTCTACCCGTAATCAGGAACAAAAGTGCAGACAGGAATAGGGTGTTTTCCATATAGCGATGCTTCGGCTCCACGATGGAATCAATATCATCAACCCGATTTTCATCCAAATAAAACACTCGCAGGAGATTCCGCCACGTGAGCCGTTTCTTCTCAAAACGGGCATTTGTCACAATCATAGTTTCCTGCTCAATGCCAATAAGCTTCAGCCACACCTCGTTCAGTGGAGGATTCTTCGCTCCCTTGCGATAGTTGACATCGTAAGTGCCGCTGTCGATTCCCGCTATAGTACTGACTACCTCAACTTGATTTTTCCCTACCGTCCGATGGAGTGTGATTTCTCCATTCTTATCATTAGACGCAACAATCATCGCCACGCTGTCATACTTGGCGCTTTCCTTAAACGGCTTGTCCACAGAACCACCGTATATGAAGTCGATGCAGTTTGCCACACAGGTCTTTCCGCTGTCAGAGCGACCCTGGATTATGTTTAGCCCTCTGCCGAAGGAAACGCTGGCATCGCCCTTGGTGGCACTCTTTGCTATTATTTTTTTAATGTAAAAACCCGCCATCGCGCTACCTCCTTAAAGATTTTGTGGACTGCTTGTTAATCTCATTGAACAACCGGACATCACTATAATTCTCGTATTTCGCAACGACAAGCCTCATTAGTTCCTTATACCTCTCGGCATATTCTGATTGGAAACCCTCGCTCATTTTCCTGCCGCTTGCCGAAATCGAGTAGAGAATACCCGTCTCATCATCCGAGGCTACGACAAGCCCATCAACCACAAGGTCTCTTATTGCGGTCTTTGTGAGATTTCGCCTCGCAGATAATTCGCTGAATGCAAAACCGTTCTCACCATTCAGAGACCTATCCGCAATACCGAAGTCCTCGCAGTAAATCGCAATAAAGTCATAAGCGGCGATCCTGTCGAGCGTAAGCCCGGTATCGGTCACATCAAGAAGCAGCACCACGTGGAGTGACAGTTCGAAAGGTGTGTTGAAAAGTTTATTGCTCATCAATGTTCACCCACGACTCAATCACGCCGTCATTCACCAATATATGGCAGATACCTTTCTTCTCCAAATTACCGATCAGATTCCTCATTTGGCTGAGTACAGAACTGTCGAGGGTGGTGCTTGTGATTTTCTCAAGAACGGCATTCAGCCTCGCATAGCCGTCATCGTACTCCTTCCAATAGGTGGTGTTGATTCCGTGCCATGCGTCATCCTTCAGTTTGTCAAACTCATCCTCGCCGTCATCAAAGATATCCCGGACGGAGCGTTCGATGCTGACTGCACTGTAATATGCCATGCGCTGTTCCTTGTAGTTCTCTGCATACCGTTTGGGCAGGAATGGAACATCATTTTCTGTGAAGGTGTCTTTTTTCAGTTTCTGTGCATACGCCTCATATAAAGCACGGATGTAATCCAGTTCGTGCTTTCCAATATCATCCGGTACGAGTGCCTGATGAATCGTAATAACCTCACCAGATATATGTAATTTATCGCCTCTGCGTTCTATTGTCGCAGGGGTTATATTTTTTATCTTTTTCCCTGTTTCCATGCGTTGATAATTCAGCACGGTCACATCATCAGACAAACCTTCTGCGCGGCGGCGTATAATCTGCGCCAAAATATTGGCACAAGCCTGTCCGACCTCGGAAGGCTCAACATCAAAGCCAAACTCCACCAGCTTGTCCTTCATGTGGTTAAGGGCATCAAAGGAATATGTGTCCACAAAATCCGCAAACTTGGCTTCATCTATTCTTGGAGCGATAGCTGCTGCCTTCTTCTGTGAGATAGGCAATCTTCCACTGTAATAAGCCTCTTTCGTTGATTTACCCAATCTATAAATCGGATTCGATGAATCCTTTTCAAGCGCCGTGTCATCAAGTATGGCATCAATCAGTATGGCGACAAATTCGCCGGCGTTCGCTTTTTCTTCGTAATTGTGATGCATGAACTGCACAAGGTCACAGAACTTCATGCTGACACCATCCTTTCTGATGTAGGCACTTATATAGGCAGATGTAGGCAAACCTACGAGTTCTGAAAGTCCCGTTTTCTATAATTAAAACGTGATGTGGCAAGCGGAACGCACCTCTCGCGCGAACCCCAAAACGCCTCAAATCACATTATATCACAAAGCAACGCAAAAGTCTATAAAAATTTGTGAACGCGAAACTTTTTTCCTTTGAGCCGTTCTAACTTTGCGATTGCGAGTGGTAAGAACCGTTTCTTGATGCATCGACCGATCACCGATGGCTCACATCACTTGACGGACAATTTAATATCCCAACAGCGATCTGATGAGCAAGAGAGCTGCAATCCCGGAATGGAGGAAACTCCTACAGGACTGCGGTCAGTTACTATTGCCATTTTTGCGCTGTACCCGCGAGAAGCCTCCATTCCCACACGAATGGAGGTTTTTCTAATGAAGATTAAGTACAAATTTTCAACCGGCGAGGTGACGGAGGTCGAGGTCTCGGAAGAGATCGGTACCGTCATTCTGGATTCACGGCGTAAGGAACACGCCAGCAACGAGCGTCACCGCTACCACACAGCGTTCTCACTCGATGACATGGAGTATGAGGACAAAGACTACTTCTCCGCTGCTGACAATCCCGAAAAGGCATTTATGCAGAAGGCGTTCGACAAGAAGTGCGAGGCAATGCTCTCGCAACTTACGCCCGTGCAAAGGCGCAGGTTTGAATTGTTCGAGAACGGCATGACCGTTGCAGAGATCGCCCGCAAGGAAAAAGCCGCGTTCAACAGCGTCAAGGAGTCCATCGAGTCGGCTCAGAAGAAGCTGAAAAAACTTCTCTGATTTTTCTCAAGGGACACCCTCAATTTCGGTGTCCCTTTTCTGTTTAACAACGGAAGGACAAAACAACATCCCTTCCGGAAAGTGAGGTAAGTGCCATGAAGCACACATTACAGATCAGCGTCAGCAAGAAGCCGAAGAACGGCGGAATCGTAGCCTGCCGCAAGGTTTCGGTAAGGGAAAGGTTCCTCCGATTCCTCTTCGGCGACAAGACAAGGCTCACGGTCATCGTTCCCGGCGACACCGTGGAAGAACTGGAGATCAAGGAGATTAGAAAGGAGGCAGCCCGTGAAACTGTATGAAATCAACGCAGAAATCCTCCGGCTGACGGATGCCATTGAGTTTGACGAAGAGACAGGGGAAATTCTCGGCAATGCGGACGAACTGTTCACACAAATTCAGTCGCTTCAGATGGAGAAGAAATTCATCCTCGAATATCTCGCCAAGCTCGTCCTGAACATCCGCGCCGAGGCAGCCGCCGCAAAGACCGAGGAACAACGTCTTAAGGCACGCCGCGACAGGCTTGCGAAAAAGGAAGACCGCCTCATGAAGATACTCGACCGCGAGTGCGCGGGCGAAAAGACCGACCTTGGCGTGGCGACATTCGCTTACCGCAAGACCTCCCATGTGGATGTGTCGGACGCGGAGAAGGCGATCCGCTGGCTCAAGCGCAACAAGCATCTCGACTGTTTCCGTATCCCGGCGCCGGAAGTCGCAAAGGCCGAGGTCAAGAAACTCATCAACGCAGGAACGAAGGTACCCGGCTGCGCCGTGGTCGAGGACTACTCCTGCTCACTCAAATAAGGAGGATTTGACGGATGTTGAATATCACCAAAGGGAAAATCGACCGCGCCTTAAAGGTGGTCGCCTACGGGAGCGAGGGCATTGGAAAGACAACCTTTGCCGCCGCGTTCCCGCAACCGCTCTTCATTGACACCGAGGGTGGCACCGCACACATGGATGTGCGCCGTATCGACAGACCGCAGTCATGGGAGGAACTGCTCTCCATCATCAGCGAAGTCGCGGCTGATCCGAATGTCTGCAAGACGCTCGTGCTGGACACAGCGGATTGGGCGGAGGCACTCTGCGTCGCCTATGTCTGCCAAAAATACAAGCAGAACTCCATCGAGAGTTTCGGCTACGGCAAGGGCTACACGATTCTCGGCGAGGAGTTCGGCAGGCTGTTTGCCGCTCTCGATGCCGTCATTGCATCCGGCAAGAACGTGGTCATCACGGCACACGCCAAGATGCGCAAGTTCGAACAGCCAGATGAACAAGGCGCTTACGACAGATGGGAAATGAAGCTGTCCAAGCAGGTCGCGCCGCTTTTGAAGGAATGGTGCGATATGCTCCTGTTCCTTAATTACAAGACCTATGTGGTCACGACCGAGACGAACGCCAAGAAAGCCCAGGGCGGCAAGCGCGTTATCTATACCTCGCACCATCCGTGCTGGGACGCCAAGAACCGCCACAGCCTGCCGGAAGAGATGGACTTAGACTTCAAGAACATCGCACACCTCTTCAAGACGGGTGTCGAGCCTGCCACCGATGCGGGCAATCCCATCGACCGCCTTCGCTCCCTCATGACGGAGTCGAATGTGACGGACGCGGAGCTTCAGAAGGTCGTGGCGGACAAGGGACACTATGCCGCCGACGCTCCCATCGACAGTTATTCCGAGAAATTCATCTCCGGCTGGCTCATCAAATACTGGCCGCAGATTCTGAACCTTATCAATGCGGACCGCGCAGTCTGTGATTAACAAAGGAGGATTTTTATCATGGCTGATTACATCAACAACAACGCCGGCATGGATTGGGATGACGCCATCGAGAACGATGGCCAGGAGTTCATTATCCTGCCGGAAGGTGACTATAACTTCACCGTTACCGACTTCGAGCGCGGGCGCTTTCCCGGCTCCGCCAAGATGTCGGCTTGCAACAAGGCGACGCTTACCCTGCAGGTCAAGACCGATGACGGCATCGCCAGCGTCCGTACCGACCTCATTCTGAACCGTGTCGTGGAGTTCCGCATTTCCGCTTTCTTCCGCTGCATCGGTCAGAAGAAGCATGGCGAGAGGCTCGTCATGGACTGGAACAAGGTCGTGGGCAGCCGCGGTCGCGCACATTTCAAGCCTCGCACCTATACCGACAGAGACGGCAACGAGCGTCAGACAAACGATGTCGACCGTTTCTATGACTATGACGAGAAGTTCTTCCCCGCAGAGGACGACTGGATGGAAATCACTGGGGATGATGACCTGCCGTTCAATTAAGGAGGTGCCGTATGTTTGAACTTCGACCTTATCAGGCCGAGGCAAAACAGGCGATCCTTTCCGCGTGGGACGAGGGGTACCGCAAAACACTCCTCGTCCTCCCGACGGGATGCGGAAAGACCGTCGTGTTCTCTTCGGTCACAGAAAACCAGGTAAACAAGGGACACCGTGTGCTTATCATGGCGCACCGCGGAGAACTTCTCGATCAGGCAGCGGACAAGCTGAAGGAAGCATCAGGGCTTGATTCCGTTCTTGAAAAAGCAGAGTCAACAAGCCTCGGCAGCTTTCTCCCGGTGACGGTCGGCTCTGTGCAGTCGCTTGCACAGGAAAAGAGACTCGCCCGGTTCCCGAACGATTACTTCCAGGACATCATCGTGGACGAGGCGCATCATTGCCTCTCCGACAGCTATAAGCGGGTTCTCGACCATTTTCCCGATGCTAATATTCTCGGCGTCACTGCAACGCCAGACAGAGGCGACATGAAGAATCTCGGAGAATTCTTCGATTCCAAGGCTTACGAATACAGCATGACTGAAGCTATCTGTGAGGGCTACCTTTGCCCAATCAAGGCGCAGATGATTCCGCTTGAACTGGACATCGCGGATGTCGGCATCTCAAGCGGTGACTTCTCCGCAGGCGAAATCGGACACGCATTGGAGCCGTACCTTCAGCAGATCGCGGTCGAGATGGCGAACTACTGCCGGGGCAGAAAGACCGTTGTGTTCCTTCCGCTCATCGCTACATCGCAGAGGTTCTGCGCCATGCTGAACAATGTGGGACTCCGCGCTGCAGAAGTAAACGGCAACAGCGATAACCGCTCTGAGGTGCTTGCCGATTTCGAGGCGGGCAGATACGACGTGCTTTGCAATTCCATGCTGCTTACCGAAGGCTGGGACTGCCCGTCCGTGGACTGCATCGTGATCCTGCGTCCTACCAAAATCCGCTCTCTCTATCAGCAGATGGTCGGACGCGGCATGAGGCTTGCGCCTGGAAAAGACCATCTGCTCCTCCTCGACTTTCTTTGGATGACGGCAAGGCACGATCTTTGCAGACCGTCCGCTCTTATCAGCAAGGACGAGAAAATCGCCAAGATGATCGATGAGCAGATGAAGTCGGACGATGAAGGTATCGACCTTATCGAAGCCGAGGAACAGGCGGAGCGTGATGTCCTTGCCGAGCGTGAGGCGGCTCTTGCCAAGCAGCTCGAAGAAATGCGTGGGAAAAAGCGCAAGCTGGTCGACCCGCTTCAGTATGCGCTTTCGATTGCAGCAGAGGATTTGACGAACTATGTACCGACCTTCGCATGGGAAATGGCACCGCCATCCGAAAAGCAGGTCGCTTTTCTGGAACGCAGGGGCATCTTCGCCGACAGCGTCAGGAATGCCGGTCTTGCGTCCCTTCTCATCGACCGCCTGCAGCGCCGTCAGCAGATGGGGCTTGCAACTCCCAAGCAGATACGCTGTCTGGAACGCTACGGTTTCAGGCAGGTCGGCACTTGGGCGTTCGAGGACGCCAGTTCCCTCATCTCGATGCTTGCGGACAATCGCTGGAGAGTTCCTTACGGAATCACTCCCGCACTCTACAGACCTTAAGGAGGTAACCGTTTATGGATAATCATATTCTTTCGGCTCTCAAAGCCATAGATGTATCTACCTTGAGCCGTGCCGACTGGATAGCGGTCGGCATGGCGCTAAAGGAGGAGGGTTATCCCTGCTCCATATGGGACGACTGGTCCCGGAACGATAGACGCTATCATCCCGGAGAGTGCGAACGCAAGTGGAACAGTTTCCACGGCTCCGGCACCCCTGTTAAAGGCGGCACCATCGTCCAGATGGCGAAGGAACGTGGATGGACTCCCTTCGACGGCGAGGACGGATGCCTCAATTGGGATGATGCCATCGAATATGACGGCGCGGATGGTTTCAACGGATTCACTGCTCTCTACTCATGGAACCCTTCCGCAGACCTCATCACCTACCTTGAACTGCTCTTTGACGCAGATGACCGCGTGGGCTATGTCACGAACGATGTGTGGCAGGATGCCGAGGGCAAGTGGCTGCCGAGCAAGGGTGTGTACGACCGCACCGCCGGAGAACTCATCGCATCACTCAAAAAACATCCCAACGACCTCGGCGCGACCATCGGTGACTGGAAACCGCAGGTCGGCGCTTGGATTCGGTTTAATCCCCTCGACGGTGACGGCGTAAAGAACGAGAACATCACAAAGTTCCGCTTTGCCTTGGTGGAATCGGACACGCTCCCCGTTGCGGAGCAGGATATCGTCTACCGCAAGCTGGAGCTACCTATCGCCGCACTCGTTCACAGCGGTGGCAAGAGTCTTCATGCTATCGTTCGCGTGGATGCGGAAAATTACGACGAGTACAGAAAGCGCGTGGAGTTTCTTTACGATTTTTTGGAGAAAAACGGAGTGTCCATCGACAAGCAGAACCGCAATCCGTCCCGTCTCTCCCGTATGCCCGGAGTCACGAGGAACGGCAACCGTCAGTATCTTGTAGCGACCAATATCGGCAGGAAGTCATGGGTGGACTGGATGGATTTCGTGGAGGGCGTATCGGACGAACTGCCCGACATGGTATCCCTCGACACCTTCAAAGACAATCCGCCGGAACTGCCGGAGGAACTCATCACGGGGATTCTCCGCAGAGGACACAAGATGCTCATATCCGGCTCGTCCAAAGCCGGGAAGTCATTTCTTCTCATGGAACTGTGCATCGCTATTGCGGAGGGCAAGTCGTGGCTCGGCTTTCCCTGCAAAAAAGGCAGAGTCCTCTATGTGAACCTTGAGATCGATCCGGCAAGCGCGATTAACCGATTCCTCAAAATTTACGAGGCACTCGGTCTGCCCATCAAAAATGCGAACAGCATCGTGGTGTGGAACCTCAGAGGTCACGCCGTACCGCTCGACCAGCTTGTGCCAAAACTTATCCGCCGTGTGCGGGATCAGCACTTTGATGCCATAATCATCGATCCCATTTACAAAGTCATTACGGGCGATGAGAACAATGCTTCCGAAATGGGCGCGTTCTGCAACCAGTTTGACAAGATTTGCACGGAGACCGGGTGCAGCACCATCTACTGCCATCATCACAGCAAGGGTGCACAGGGCATGAAAAAAGCGATGGACAGAGCGTCAGGTTCCGGCGTGTTCGCCCGCGATCCCGATGCTCAGCTTGACATGATTCAGCTTGAACTCTCCGAAGACATCGCAAACAACGTCCGTGACGGAAACGAAACCGCATGGCGGCTCGAATCCTCGCTACGTGAGTTCCCGAACATCACGCCCGTCAACTTCTGGTTCGAGTACCCAATTCATAAAGTCGACGAAAACGGGACACTCGGAACGATGCCCGCACAAGGCACTCCGCAAGCGGGACGGCTCAATAATTCGAAAAGCAAGACGACGGATGATGCCGCCGAGGAGTTTCGCACCGCTTTCTCCGCTCTCAACATGGATGGAAAAGTCACGGTAAAGGACATGGCCGAGTACATGGGCGTTATCGATAAGACCGTGTACGCAAGGCTCAAGAAAATGGGCGACGAGTTCACACTCGACAAAGGCGTCATCACAAAAACGAACCCTGAAAACGGCTGACCAGATTTTCTTCTTCTACGCTGTCTATAAAAAGATATAGACGGAAGAACGGTCGTTACACTCCCAAAGTGTGAAGGGCTGCATAGCCTGCCCTTCCACTTCTGCGGAGCGCAACGGTAACTGAACAGAATGGAATAACCCAAGATACACGGAGGTGTAGAAAATGGACTTTTTTATAGCAATGAAGCCGCCGACCGCAACCGCGCAGGAAAAGCAGGTGCGCATCGTGAACGGCAAACCGATATTTTACGATCCCGCTCCCGTGAAGGACGCGAAAAAACTGCTCATTGGTCATCTCATCCTTCATAAACCGGACAAGCCGATAGAAGGAGCTATATCACTCACGACGCTGTGGCTCTTTCCGAAAGGCAAGTCCCATAAGAACGGTGACTGGCGGGTAACCAAGCCCGATACCGACAATTTGCAGAAGCTCCTCAAGGACTGCATGACGAAATGCGGATTCTGGAAGGACGATGCCCAGGTAGTCAGGGAGACCATTGAGAAGCGCTGGTCCGATGAGCCGACCGGTATATACATCGAAATTACCGAACTGGAGGTGAAGCAGGATGTCAAATAACATATATCGCAATTCTGAGGGCTATTACGATCCGACCGCAGGAGCCGTCCTCGCAAAATGCGACAGAAAGGAAAAAAGCGACCGCAGGAAGGCGATTCGTAAAGAAAATGCAAAAGCTCGGAAACAGGCCGCCTCCCAATATCGGCCTATCGTTTATATCTGCAGCAGATATGTCGGGGATGTCGCAAATAATGTCGCAGCGGCACAGAGATACTGCAGATTTGCTGTTGACAGCGGATACATTCCCTTTGCGGCGCACCTTTTATTTCCGCTATTCCTTAATGACGCAATTCCAGCCGAGCGGATGCTGGGACTGTCTTTCGGAAACATTTTCATGGACAAATGCGACGAGGTATGGATTTTCGGCTCAGAATATTCGGTAGGTATGCAGGCGGAATACGACCGAGCCGTAAAGAAGGGCTACCGAATCCGCTACTTCACAACCGACTGCCGTGAGGTCACAGGTCACGGGAACGGAGGTGGCGATGGACCCGTATAAAAAACTGGCGAACGCCATCATCATCCAGGCGGCAAAGGACTACCGCACCGCCTCACGAAAACGGAAAAGAAACCCACGCAACCATCTCGCCCAAGCAGAGGCGGATTCCATCGAGCGGTTCTTCCGCTCCGACTGGTACAAGTGCCTGACGGAAGTCGACGGCGAGATGCTCATAAGAAAACTCAAAGAGGAGGTCTGAAATTATGACGCCAAAAGAATATTTGAAACAGGCTTACAGACTTGACCAGAAAATCAACAGCGACATAGCGGAGGCCGCAAGGCTCCGTGAAATGTCTTCGAGTGTCGGCTCGCCCGGCTTGGAGGAGCGTTACAATCCCAATCGCCCGACCGAGGCATCCTTTGTCCGCTGCCTTGAGCGCGTATGGGAACTGGAGCAGAAAATCAACGCCGAGATTGACAAGCTGGTTGATCTGAAGGAGCAGATACGAACCGTCATTGATAAGGTAGAAAATCCCGACGAGCAGATGGTTCTCCGCTACCGCTATATCCACAACTGGACATGGGAACAAATCGGCGACACGCTCTATGCGGATGAAAGCACCATCCGGCGCTGGCACGGCAGAGCCTTGCAGCACATCACCGTGCCGGATGACTGCATTAGGATATAGCTGTGCCGAAAATACCCGGCTTTGCACAGCAATGCCTACCTTATGTTTATGGTAGTATATAATCAGCGGAGCAGAATCAAGAAGCCTTGCGGGATTAGTCCTGCAGGGCTTTCTTTATGCCCGGAAAGCGAGGTGAAAGGATGCCAAGAAAACCGAAACAACCATGCCGCTATCCAGGATGCAGTCGGCTCTCTGACGGTCCCTACTGCGAGGAACACAGGAAAGCCGTGCGGGATGATTACAACCGTTACAAACGTTCTCCCGACAGCAACAAGAAATACGGCAGGTGTTGGAAACGAATCCGCGACCGTTATGTCACAGCACACCCGCTGTGTGAACGCTGCCTTAAGGAAGGTCGGTACACTCCCGTCGAGGAAGTGCATCACATCGTTCCTATCTCAAAAGGCGGCGACCACAGGGAAAGCAATCTGATGAGTCTTTGTCAGTCGTGCCACACCAAAATCCATGTGGAAATGGGCGACCGGTAGGGCGGTCAAAATCTCTGCGGGACCTGTAGCGGACAGCGGCCTGGGGCTTCGTGTGCAAAAATTCCTATTCAAACGGGGTATTAACCCCCTGCCCGCCAAAGCGAGGTGATTTTAGTGGCAAAAGACGGAACGATGAGAGGTGGTCCCCGTCCCGGTACGGGACCGAAACGCAAGGCTCTCGTGGACAAAATCAATAGTGGAACGGCGGACACGGCCATGGTACTCCCCGCGCCTGCGGAGATCGAGGGCGCAAACGTGCCGCCTGTAAAGGAGTACCTGAAAGCATCGCAGAAAAACGGCAAAGACCTGTGCGCTGAGGAAGTCTACCGTGATACCTGGAACTGGCTCAAGGCAAGAGGCTGTGAAATGTTAGTAAACAACCAGCTTATCGAGCAATATGCCATGTCGGTTTCCAGATGGATACAGTGTGAGGAGGCCATCTCCGAGTTCGGATTCCTCGCCAAGCATCCCACCACGGGCAACGCCATCGCTTCTCCCTATGTGGCGATGAGCCAGACCTACATGAAACAGGTCAACCAGGTCTGGTATCAAATTTACCAGATCGTGAAGGAAAACTGCTCCGTGGAATACGGTGGCAGGAGCCCACAGGACGATTTGATGGAGCGGCTTTTATCCGCTCGGAAAGGAAACTGACATGAAAACTTACAAAACCGCTGAAAGCGTATGCGCAGGGCATCCCGACAAACTCTGCGATTATATCTCCGACAGCATTCTTGATGCGTGTCTGTATAAGGATAAATCCTCCCGCGTGGCCTGCGAGGTCATGGTGACAAGGCACCGCATCATCGTTGCCGGAGAGATCACTTGTTCCAAGAGCGTGGACATCCGCTACGAGGTGCGCAGGGCCTTGCAGAATCTCGGCTACAATCCCTTCTCTTTTCTGATTTATGTGTTTGTGCATAAGCAGAGCCGCGACATCGCGGGCGGCGTGGATTTGAGCATCGAAGCAAGGAACGGCGACACCTCCTGCTACGCTCACCTCGGCGCGGGTGATCAGGGAACGGTCTACGGCTACGCTACGGACGAGACGGATGAGTACATTCCGCTGCCGCTCCTTCTTTCACACAAAATATGTAAAAGACTGGACTCGGTGCGGCGTGACAACATCATACGAGGCATCAAGCCGGACGGCAAGGCGCAGGTCACCGTGGAATATGTGAACGGCAAGCCCAAGCGCGTGAAGACCATCGTGGTATCCATCCAGCACAGCAAGGACAAAGACCTCGATGTGCTGAAGAACGAGATCATCTCCGAGGTGTTGCATCCCGTGTTTACGAAGTTCCCCTTCGATGCGGACACGGAAATCCTCGTCAATCCCTCCGGCAGATTCGTGGAGGGCGGTCCCGGCGCTGACACGGGGCTTACGGGCAGAAAGCTGATGGTGGATACCTACGGCGGACTCGGCGCACACGGCGGCGGCGCGTTCTCTGGCAAGGATCCCACGAAGGTCGACCGCTCCGGTGCATACATGGCGAGGTACATCGCAAAGAACATCGTATCGGCGTCCCTTGCGAAGGAATGCCAAGTTGCAATCAGTTACGCCATCGGCAAGGCTGATCCCGTGGCTGTGCAGATCGACACCTTCGGCACAGGCAAGGTCAGTGATGACATTATCGCAAAGGTGGTAAACGATGTGTTCAACATGCGTCCCGCCGCAATCATCAATGACTTTGCGCTGCGCAGATGCTCCTTTGCCGACTACTCCGCCTACGGGCATTTCGGCAACGGCTACCCTGCGTGGGAACATACTGACAAATACAGAGAACTAAGGGAGGCTGTGGAGAAATATGGGAAAGACGACGACTGAAATGCAGCTCGTTCCGATTGCGAAACTCGTACCGTATGTAAATAACGCGCGGACGCACTCGCCGGAACAGATCACTAAGCTCCGCTCCTCCCTCCGGGAGTTCGGATTCATCAATCCCGTCATCATCGACCGTGACTATGGCGTTATCGCCGGTCACGGTCGTATTCTTGCAGCGAAGGAAGAATGCATCACCGAAGTACCCTGCGTGTTCGTGGACTATCTGACCGAGGCGCAGAAAAAGGCATATATCATTGCCGACAACCGTTTCGCCCAGGATGCCGGATGGGACGAAGAACTCCTGCGTATCGAGATCGAGTCCCTGCAGGGCGCGGACTTCGATGTCTCGCTCACGGGCTTTGAGGCGGACGAAATCGCCGACCTCTTCGCCGGGGACAAAGAATCGGATGTGGTGGATGACGATTTTGACCTGACCGCTGCCCTTGAGAAAGCCTCCTTCGTGGAGCGTGGGGACATTTGGACGGTCGGTAGGCATCGGCTCATGTGCGGGGACGCTACTTCCGCAGAGGATGTAGCAAGGCTAATGGACGGCAAGAAAGCCAACCTCATCGTGACCGATCCTCCGTATGGCGTGTCCTTCAAGAGTTCGAGCGGGCTGACCATACAGAACGACTCCATGAAGAATGACGAGTTCTATGCCTTCCTGCTTTCCGCTTTCAAGTGCATGGCGGATTCGCTCGAAAAAGGCGGCGCGGCTTATGTTTTCCACGCCGACACTGAGGGCTTGAACTTCCGAAAAGCGTTCATTGATGCCGGATTTCATCTGGCAGGCGTGTGTATATGGGTGAAGAACTCCCTCGTGCTGGGACGCTCGGATTACCAATGGCAGCATGAACCTGTGCTTTACGGATTCCTGCAAAGCGGCAAGCATCCGTGGTACGGCGGCAGAAAGCAGACCACCATCTGGAATTACGACAAGCCCAAGCGCAATGCAAATCATCCAACCTCGAAACCGCTCGACCTCCTCGGCTATCCGATCTGCAACTCCTCCCAGGAGAACGCAATCGTGATAGACACTTTCGGTGGCAGTGGCTCCACCATGATGGCGTGTGAACAGACAAACCGCATCTGCCACATGATGGAACTGGACGAGAAATACGCATCGGTCATCCTCCGCAGAGCCGTGGAGAACGGTATCGCACCGGAGGATATTTTTGTGGAACGGGACGGGAAACAGATACCCTACGCCGACCTTGTGAAGGAGGTGGAACTCCCCGATGGAACAGAATAAACTGACGCTCGGCAGTCTCTTTGACGGCTCCGGCGGTTTTCCTTTAGGCGGCTTGATTTCCGGCATCGCTCCTTTGTGGGCATCGGAGATCGAGCCGTTTCCTATTCGGGTGACCACCAAACGGCTGCCGTTCATGAAGCATTACGGTGATGTGTCCGCATTAAACGGTACGGAACTCCCGCCTGTCGATATCATCACCTTCGGTTCGCCGTGCCAGGACATGAGCATCGCAGGCAAGCGTGAAGGTCTGGATGGAAACCGCTCCGGACTTTTTTATGAAGCCGTCCGAATCGTAAAGGAAATGAGGTGTGCAACCGATGGAAAATATCCGAGATACATCGTCTGGGAAAATGTCCCAGGCGCATTCAGTTCAAACAAGGGCGAGGACTTCAAAGCCGTCCTCGATGAGATCTGCCGCGTCAAAGACTGTGAAGCTGATACTCCTCGACCGAAGAAATGGCCAAGCGCAGGATGCATCGTGGCAGACGATTACTCCGTCGCATGGCGGATATTTGATGCTCAATACTGGGGAGTTCCCCAGCGCAGAAAACGCATCTACCTTGTCGCAGATTTTGCAGGTCAATGTGCCGGAAAAATACTATTTGAGTCCGAAGGCTTGTCTGGGTATACTCCGCAGGGCTTCCGCTCGTGGCAAGGAACTACCTGCCCTGCTGAAGAAAGCCTTGGAACGGCAGGCGCTGTCTGCTTGAACGACCAGGGCGGCGACCGCATGGATGTGTCCGAGGATGTGACGGGAACGCTCCGTGCGCAGGATCACGGGCATTCTCCCATAGTGATGGGTGCGGCGGGCTTTTGCACGGAGCATTCGGCGAAGAGCCGCTCCATAGGTTATGAAGAAGAAACCTCCCCGACACTCCGAGCCGGGACTGTTCCCGCTGCGGTCTATGAGAACCACAGCCAGGACACCCGCTATATCGGTCCCGTTGAAGTCGCTCCCACGGTCATGTCCACCTACGGCACGGGCGGCAACAATCAGCCCTTCGTGGTGGAAACGCCAAAGACGCTCAAAATCCGCAGCGGATGTGAAGGCGGCGGCAAGGGTGCGCTCATTCAGGATAACAAGTCCGCCACACTGTCATGCAATAACGATCAGACGCTTTTCGTTCCGACCGTTTACGGCATCTGCTCCAAGGACAGCAATTCCATGAAGTCCTCCAATCCCCACAGCGGAATTTATGAGGCGGATACCTCGCGGACGCTTGACGGCAACGGCGGCAATCCGTCCTGCAACCAGGGCGGCATGGCAGTCGTGGCTTTGGAGGGCAATGGTGCCAGACCATCCCACAAAGGCAGCGGCTACTCGGAGGATGGTGTCGGCTTTACATTAAACGCCACGGAGCAGCACGGAGTAGCTTACGGCATCGACAGAGCTACCTGTAACATGGGACAGAACGCTCAGTTCCGCATAGCGGTCGAGGAAGAAGTTGAGCCTACAATGGTAGCGAAAGGGCCGGGTGCTGTCGCTCATCCCGTATATACTACAAGCAAGAACTCCTACCACACCGAGGCGGAGGAAGATGTGGCGAACACGCTGGTCGCTACAGATTACAAGGATCCGCCGACCGTATCGGAGGAACCCTACTATATAGTACGCAGGCTCACGCCTACGGAATGTGCAAGGCTCCAGGGTTTTCCCGACTGGTGGTGCGATGACCTCGGAACGGATGAGCCGACCAATGAGGACATGGTGTTCTGGCGCGAGGTGTTTGAAACGCACCGCAAGGTCATAGGGACTTCCTCGAAGCCGAAAACGGATGCACAGATCATCAAGTGGCTCAAGGAGCCTCATGCCGACTCCGCCGAATACAAGCTGTGGGGCAACGGTGTCGCCCTTCCGTGCGTCCATTTTGTGCTTTCGGGCATTGTGTACTGCTCACAGTTTCCGACCGCATAATCGGGTGGTTATTCTACAGCGAAAAATCCGTAATTTGCTTGCTATTCCGGCGCTTTAGAGTGATGTATATACATGCCGAAAGGCACAGAAAACAAGCAGAAAACGGAGGTAAACACAATGCAGGTACGCTACAACGTAACAGGCGCACAGCGCAAGGAACTGGTAAAGGCAATCGCCGATGCCACACAGGTCAAGGCAAAGTACAAGGGAATGCCCACGGCAGCCTACGAGATTGACTACTTCACGGTCACCAAGGACGGAACGCTTCTCTTCGATGGCCGCGCCGACAGCGAGGAGGTCGAGCAGGTGCTTGAAGCCATCGCCGCCGCAGGCTTTGAATGCGAGGCGCAGGACGGTTCCGGGGAGGAATCCGAGGAACCGACTGGAACCGCAACACAGGCCGACGTGGACTCCCTTACGGTCGAGATGCCGAGGAACTTCTTCACGGATGCCGCGCTCGACAATCTGAAAAGGCTTGTCGAAAGCAAGTCGGCGCTCATCAAGAAAGCCATCGGCACAGACGCCCTTCCGATTGAGGTGACGGACGAGAAGGTTTCCTTCCCTTGGTTCACCGAGACCGAGCCGGATGCGGTACGCGCCTACACCAACTTCATCAGCAAGCTCTCCGAGATGGCGAAGAACGCCACGAGGGTAACGGCTACCGAAAAGGCGGTCGACAATGAGAAGTATGCATTCCGCTGCTTTCTCCTCCGCCTCGGCTTCATCGGAGCGGACTATAAGAGCGACAGGAAAATCCTGCTGAAGAACCTCACGGGCTCCTCGGCATTCAGAAACGGAGGTGCGGATTATGAAATTTCCGAATAAAGAAACCATCGAGCGCATCCGCAGGGATTATCCTGCCGGAACCCGTGTGGAACTGGTAAAGATGGACGATGCGCAGGCTCCCGTTTCCGGCACGAAAGGAACGGTCGTGGGCGTGGACGATACGGGCTCCCTCCTCATGCATTGGGACAACGGCAGCGGTCTGAATGTGGTCTACGGTGAGGATATCGTGAAAAAGCTCACCACGGTCACGACCGTCTGCTACGGAGAGAAAAAGGTGTGGGATTCCCGCAAGGATGCCGCCGACTTCTTCCTACAGGCCATTGCGGGAACGGAAGGTGCGGAATGCGAACGCTATACCACCATTTATACCAAGCTGATATCGGGGCTGGAGGTGTGCAGCGATGACGCAGACGATTAAGGAGCAGATTCTCGCCATCCGTGACACGGGGCTTACGAATATGTTTGATGTGAACATGGTGCAGCGCCTCGCTTATGAGCGAGACTTCTACGAACTGGTGACCTTCCTCGAAGAGAACCGCAAGGAATATGTGCATTTCATCCTCTATGGCGAGAAGTAAAGTACACAATTCCCGCTGCGATACTCTGGTACATTTATTCTCGGAAATGACTTGCTATTATGTGCTTTCAGAGTGATATATGTACATACCGAAAGGAAAAACACCGAAAACGGAGGGCAAAGACCATGACGACGGACGATGCAATCAGAACCTACAGACTACCGAACCCCACCACGCCGGAAGACCTCGAATGCAGATGGAGTAAGCTGCTGACCTTCGGAGACAAGGTGGTCATCGCAGGATACTTCTACAACGGGCAGAACAAGCCCTGCTACTTCGGAGCGACCTACGAGTTCCTTGACGATGACCATACCTGCGAAGGAACTATTGGGCTGCGGGCGGCAAGCGAGGTCGAGTTCGAGGATGACGGACACGCCATAGCCTGGGCTATGCAGCAGTAAACACAAAAAAGCAAATAACAAAAGGGACGAGTCGAAAGGCTCTGTCTCTCGTACAGATAGTTTTGACGGTCGCAGCGATGCGGCTGTTTTTTATGCCACGGGGAGGTGACGTCTTGCGACATCTGAAGAAATACAAGCCGACGAAATTCAAGGCGAAGGACTCCGTTTATGACAAGGACAAAGCCGATTATGCCGTATCCTTCATCGAATGCCTCTGCCACACCAAAGGCACATGGGCTGGTAAGCCCTTTGAACTGATTGACTGGCAGGAGCAGATCATACGGGACATCTTCGGCATCATGAAGCCGAATGGCTATCGGCAGTTCAATACCGCCTATATCGAGATACCGAAGAAAATGGGCAAGTCGGAGCTCGCCGCCGCTGTCGCCCTGCTCCTTTGCTGCGGTGACGGTGAGGAACGCGCCGAGGTGTACGGATGCGCCGCCGACAGACAACAGGCTGCCATCGTTTTTGATGTGGCTGCGGATATGGTACGGATGTGTCCAGCACTTGCCAAGCGAGTCAAGATACTAACCGCCACCAAGCGCATCGTGTTCCAGCCAACCAACAGTTTCTATCAGGTGCTTTCGGCTGAAGCCTACTCCAAGCACGGCTTCAACATCCACGGTGTGGTATTTGATGAGCTTCATACTCAGCCTAACCGAAAACTGTTTGATGTCATGACAAAGGGCTCCGGTGATGCAAGGATGCAGCCGCTTTACTTCCTGATCACCACGGCGGGTACGGATACGCACAGTATCTGCTATGAGACGCATCAGAAAGCGAAAGACATCCTTGAAGGCAGGAAGATCGATCCCACCTTCTATCCCGTCATATACGGTGCTGATGAATCGGACGACTGGACTGATCCGAAGGTGTGGAAGAAAGCCAATCCGTCCTTGGGCATCACGGTCGGCATCGACAAGGTGAAAGCCGCCTGTGATTCCGCAAGGCAGAATCCCGCCGAGGAGAACTCCTTTCGTCAGCTACGGCTCAATCAATGGGTAAAACAGGCTGTCAGATGGATGCCGATGGAAAAATGGGACGCCTGCTCCTTCGCCGTTGTCGAGGATGATCTGGAAGGTCGCATCTGCTACGGAGGCCTGGACCTGTCTTCCACCACTGACATCACGGCATTCGTTCTCGTATTCCCGCCTCTTGACGAAGAGGATAAATATATCATCCTCCCGTTCTTCTGGATGCCGGAAGAAAACATGGAACTGCGGGTAAACCGCGACCATGTCCCGTATAGTGTGTGGGAACGGCAGGGATACCTCCAGACCACGGAGGGCAATGTCGTTCACTACGGCTACATTGAGAAATTCATCGAACGGCTGGGTGAACGCTACAACATCAGGGAGATAGCCTTCGACCGCTGGGGAGCGGTTCAGATGGTACAGAACCTTGAAGGCATGGGCTTTACGGTCGTACCGTTCGGACAGGGCTTCAAGGATATGTCCCCTCCGACCAAGGAACTGATGAAGCTGACCTTGGAGGAACGCATCGCGCATGGCGGCCATCCCGTCCTGCGCTGGATGATGGACAACATATATGTGCGGACTGATCCCGCCGGAAACATCAAGCCCGACAAGGAAAAATCAACGGAGAAAATAGATGGTGCCGTGGCGACCGTGATGGCTCTTGACCGGGCTATCCGCTGCGGCAATGACACGACTGAGAGTGTTTACGACACCCGCGGTCTTTTGTTTATCTGAAAGGACGGTGATCTTTATGGGAATATTCAGCGGACTGTTTCGGTCGAGGGATAAGCCTGAAAACAGGACTCCCGGCAGCAGCTACGCCTTTTACATGGGCGGCTCGTCTGCGGGCAAGATCGTGAACGAACGCTCTGCCATGCAGATGACGGCGGTATATGCCTGTGTGCGTATTCTATCAGAGGCTATTGCGGGACTGCCTCTCCATATGTACCGCTATAAGGAGGACGGCGGCAAAGAAAAAGCCATCGACCATCCGCTATACCTTCTGCTCCATGACGAGCCGAATCCGGAGATGAGTTCATTCGTGTTCCGAGAAACACTGATGACTCATCTTTTGTTATACGGCAATGCCTATGCGCAGATCATCCGTAACGGCAAAGGCGAGATCATCGGACTGTACCCGCTCATGGCAAACAAGATGAGCGTCAACCGTGATACCAATGGGCAACTCTACTACCAATACACGCGCTCCTCGAATGAAGCGCATATTACCAAAGGCGATACGGTCGTGCTGATGCCGTCTGATGTGCTGCATATTCCGGGGCTGGGCTTTGACGGGCTTGTGGGCTACTCGCCGATTGCGATGGCAAAGAACGCCATAGGGCTTGCGATAGCGACCGAGGAATACGGCAGCAAGTTCTTCGCAAACGGCGCGGCTCCCTCCGGCGTCTTGGAGCATCCGGGAACCATAAAGGACCCAGCGAAGGTCAGGGACGCATGGATGAGCCAGTTCGGAGGCAGTTCCAATTCCGGCAAGGTGGCTGTGCTGGAAGAAGGCATGAAATACACGCCCATCTCCATCTCGCCGGAGCAGGCACAGTTCCTCGAGACGCGCAAGTTCCAGATAAACGAGATAGCGAGGATATTCCGTGTGCCTCCGCATATGGTGGGCGATCTGGAAAAAAGCAGCTTCTCCAACATCGAACAGCAGAGCCTTGAGTTCGTGAAGTACACGCTCGATCCCTGGGTCATTCGCTGGGAGCAATCGATACAACGGACGCTCCTTGCTCCCGAAGAGAAAAAGACCTATTTCGTGAAATTCAATGTGGAAGGACTGCTCCGGGGCGATTACGCCAGCCGCATGAGCGGATACGCCACGGCAAGGCAAAACGGATGGATGAGCGCAAACGACATCCGTGAACTGGAGAACCTCGACCGCATCCCCTCAGAGGACGGCGGTGATCTTTACCTTATTAACGGCAATATGCTCCCGCTGTCACAGGCGGGCGCTTTTGCAGATACAGACAACAACGGAAAGGAGGACAAATCCGATGAAGAACAGGAAGTTCTGGAATTGGAAAAATCAGACGGACAAAGAACCGTCAGCAGAGCGAGTTCTTGAACTGTACGGCACGATAGCCGAAGAAAGCTGGTTTGACGATGACATCACTCCGGCTGAGTTCCGCGAGGAGCTTTTTGCGGGCAGCGGTCCCATCACCATCTGGCTTAACTCGCCCGGCGGGGACTGCATTGCCGCCAGTCAGATTTACACCATGCTGATGGACTACAAAGGCGATGTGACCGTCAAGGTGGACGGCATCGCGGCGTCTGCGGCATCGGTGGTCGCTATGGCGGGTACGAAGGTGCTGATGGCTCCTACCGCTCTGATGATGATCCATAATCCGGCAACGATGGCGTTCGGCGATCATGCGGACATGGAAAAGGCAATCGATATGCTCTCAGAAGTCAAGGAAAGCATCATCAATGCCTATGAGATCAAGACGGGACTTACGCATACGCAGCTCTCGCACATGATGGACGATACCACCTGGATGAACGCCAGGAAAGCCATCGAACTTGGATTCGCGGATGGCATCTTAACGGATGAAAAGCGCGAACCCGCATCAGCCGAGGGTTACGAATTCGCCGCATCAGCGGTGGAACGCTCCCTCATCAATAAGATTTCCGGCAAGGCGAAGGTCAAGCCGGAGAAGAAACCCGAAGGACGCCCGGTCGATGAACTGAGGGTGTCTCTTTACAAAAAACTGCTTTAAGCAAGGAGGATTTTTACCATGACTATTACAGAGATGAGAAACAAGAGAGCCAAGCTGTGGAACACGATGGAAGGATTCCTCGATACCCACAGAAACGACATGGGCGTCCTTTCCGCAGAGGATGACGCCACCTACACCAAGATGGAGCATGACCTGGACAGTCTCACCAACGAGATCAAGCGCATGGAGCGCAGGGACGCCATCGAAGCGGAACTGAACAAGCCCGTGAACCGACCGATCACCGAGACTCCCGAAAGGGCTGCGTCTATCAAGCCCGACAGGGTCGGCAGAGCGTCCGATGCCTACAAGGAGGACTTTGACCGCCACCTTCGCGGCAAAATTCTCGTTCACAACGTGCTGTCCGAGGGCGTGGACGCTGACGGCGGCTACCTCGTGCCGGAGGATTTCGAGCGCGACATCGTAACCGCTCTTGAGGAAGAGAACGTGATCCGTTCCCTTGCCAAGGTAATCACCACACAGCATGAGCGCAAGATTCCCGTTGCCACGGGACACTCTACCGCACAGTGGACTGCGGAGAACGCCGCATATACCGAGAGTAATCCGACCTTCGGTCAGAAGCAGATCGATGCTTTCAAGCTGACCGACCTTTGCCGTGTGAGCGTGGAGCTTCTGCAGGATGCGGCTTTCGACATTGAGGACTACCTTATGAAGGAATTTGCCAGAGCCTTCGGCATTGCCGAGGAGGAGGCGTTCTGCGTGGGAACCGGCACCAATCAGCCTACTGGCATCTTTACCGAAAACGGAGGCACGGTCGGCGTTACGGCAGCGGCCAACAGCGCCATCACTGCAGATGAGCTTATCAGCCTTGTATATGCGCTGAAGTCCCCGTACCGCAGGAACGCAAAGTTCCTCATGAACGATGCAACCATCTCCGCCATCCGCAAGCTGAAGGATCAGAACGGCGCGTACCTGTGGCAGCCTTCGCTCCAGGCGGGTCAGCCCGACAGACTGCTCGGCTACGACCTTTACACCTCCCCTTATGTTCCGACTATGGCGGCGGGTGCGCTTACCGTGGCGTTCGGCGATTTCAAGAACTACTGGATCGGAGACCGCGCAGGCCGCACCGTGCAGAGACTCAACGAACTGTATGCCACCAACGGTCAGATTGGCTATGTGGCTACGGAGCGCGTGGACGGCAAGGTCATCCTGCCGGAGGGTATCCAGCTTCTGAAGATGAAGACGGCTTAAGGGAAAGGAGGCGGCGGTGATGGATACTCTGCTTGAGAAAGTAAAAGCGAATCTGATTCTTACGCATTCGGCGGATGATGAACTGCTGGAAGGCTACATCACTGCCGCCATTTCCTATGCGGAAAGCTATCAGCATATTGCGGAGGGCTACTACTCGGAGAACGCCATGCCCGCGACCACGGAACAGGCGGTCATTATGCTGGCAAGCCACTTCTATGAATCGAGGGACGGCTCTACGGGCGGCTTCTTCGCCGACAATACAAATGCGACGCAGCAGGTATGGAACACGGTCAACCTCCTACTTCGGCTCGACCGTGATTGGAAGGTGTGACTATGAGTTTTGGAAAAATGAATACCTCCATCGTCATCGTAGAAAAACAGTTTAAGCAGGACGATGAAGGCTTTAAGACGGAAACGGATGTGACCGTTGCGGAGGTACGTGCTTACCGGGAAGGTCGGCACGGCAGCGAGAAATGGGCGAACATGGCCACCTACTCGACCGCCACCGACCTTTTCCGTTTCCGCGTGATACCCGGCGTTACAGTCACTACGGAAATGAAGATACTCTGCGATGGGCATATCTTTGAGATCACTTCCGTGGAGGATGTGAGAGGCAGAGGTATGTACCTTGAGGTGCTGGGGACGGAGGTGAAAAAGAGTGGCTAAGGCAACATGGAAAATGCCGGAGGAGTTTCTTATGAAGATTTCCAGGCTTGCGGACAAGACGGATGAGATTCTGCCGAAAGTGCTGGAAGCGGGTGCGGAGGTCGTGGAAAGCAGGGTGCGCTCCAACCTCTCATCTGTTATTGGAACAGGTACGAAGGAGCCGTCACGTTCCACGGGTCAGCTTTTATCCGCTCTCGGAACATCGCCTGCCCTGCAGGATAGAAACGGCGATTTCAATGTGAAGGTCGGCTTTGCCGAGCCGAGATCTGACGGCGATAGCAATGCCAAGATAGCGACTGTTCTTGAATACGGCAAAAGCGGACAGCCTGCAAAGCCGTTTTTGAAGCCTGCGAAATCAGCATCTAAGAAAGCCTGCATTGAAGCGATGAAAGCAAAACTGGAAACGGAGGTGAACGGCATATGAGTCTGTTATCTGAAATCAAAACTGTGGTCACGGGATGCGGTTTTCCCGTGGAGACGGGCGTGTTTTCCGATGAGCCGCCGGATGAATATGTCGTGGTGACTCCGATTGCGGATACCTACGAGCTTCATGCGGACGATGCTCCCAGATACGAGACGCAGGAGGCGCGGCTCTCCCTGTTCTCCAAGGGGAATTATATGCGGCGCAAGAAGCAACTTTGCAGTGCGCTCCTTGCCGCTGATTTTACGGTCACGGACAGACGGTACATCGGACATGAGGACGATACCGGCTTCCATCACTACGCCATTGACGTGGCGAAACTTTATGAAACGGAGGATTGAACATTATGGCTACAATCGGTCTTGATAAACTTTATTATTCCAAAATCACGGAGGATGCAAGCGGCAGCGAAACCTATGAGACTCCCGTGTCCCTTGCCAAAGCAATGACCGCAGAACTTTCCGTGGAACTTGCAGAGGCTACGCTCTATGCGGATGACGGCGCGGCGGAGGTTGTGAAAGAGTTCCAGAGCGGGACGCTTTCCCTCGGCGTGGACAATATCGGTCTTGCTGTGGCGGCAGACCTTACCGGGGCTGCCGTTGATGAGAACGGAGTTCTTATTTCCGCATCGGAGGACGGCGGCGATCCCGTGGCTATCGGTTTCCGTGCGAAAAAGGCAAACGGGAAGTACCGCTATTTCTGGCTCTACCGCGTGATTTTTGGCATTCCCGCCACGAACCTTACCACCAAGGGAGAAAGCATCGAGTTCTCCACGCCTACCATCGAGGGTACGGTTTACCGCAGAAATAAGGTAGATGCTCTCGGCAAGCATCCGTGGAAAGCGGAGGTGTCCGAGGATGATACGGGCGTGACCGCAGAGACGATCTCTGGCTGGTACACGAGCGTCTATGAGCCTTCCTATGAAGGTCAGGGTTAAGGAGGTAACGCATCATGGATGAAAGAAGCGCAATCGTAAAAATCGGCGGTCAGGAGTACGAAATGCTCCTCACCACCAAAGCGACAAAAGAAATCGCGGGACGCTACGGCGGTCTGGAGAACCTGGGCGATAAGC
>CAVKSD010000009.1:0-35496 GCA_963658905.1 Bacteroidaceae bacterium | reverse complement strand
ACAATGAACTTGGTATGAATCTCACCACTGCCATCAATGTTTTCCTGCGCCAGTCTCTCCGTGTCGGTGGTCTGCCCTTTGATGTTCGCGTAGAGCAGCCCAACAAGGAAACCATTGCAGCCATGTTGGAAGCAGAGCGCATTTCCCGTGATCCTTCCGTTAAGCGTTACTCTGATGTGGAAGAAGCACTGAAAGCACTAAAGGAATGAACCATTTAGACATTGTCTGGACGAATCAGTTCAAGAAAGATTACAAACTGGCGATGAAGCGTCATCTCAACATTGAACTTTTGGATGATATCGTCCGCAAGCTGGCAGCGTGCGAACCACTGCCGGAGAAGAACAAAGATCACCCCTTAACAGGCGAATGGATCGGACACCGGGAGTGCCACATACAGCCGGACTGACTACTGATCTACCGGGTTGAACAGAATCTTCTAGTTTTGACACTTTCCAGAACCGGAACACACAGCGATCTTTTCGGGAAATAACTCATGGGCACACGACATAAAAGCCGGTGCCTTTTTCTCTGAAAATAGTAAAGGCACCCGATGTCATATTCGATTGTCCGGCTCTCTACACAATCCGGCAGATGGGAGACGGGGGTGCGGGCGTTTTGGGCTGAATAGATAAAGTATTATGAGTCCTCTCACGCTTACATTTTTTCATAAATTTTCTTTATGTCATCAATAAACGGAGGCAAATCGTCAAAAATAACTTCGACTATAATTGACCAGTTTGTCCCCTCATAATCATGTACAAGTCTATGCCTCATTCCCGAAATCATAGACCAAGGGATTGTATCATTCGCTGCTTTCAGCTCATCCGAAAGGTTATAGACATGTTCACCAATATTATATAGAGGCGTTGTTACCGTCCATTGTGCGGTATAATCCTCCAGCAGTCTTTTTCGGTCGATTTCTTCCGTCACAATGTAGTTTCCCAGTTTATCTGCGTACTCTATAATCTTCGCGAGCCTTTGCTTGTCCGTACGCTTCATATCAATACCACTCTTTCTTGCAGAATTTGATTGTAAAAAGGAGTCCCTTTATTCAATTCCTGCATTTCAAAAATATCAACAGGCTTTTGCGTATTGCTACGAATTTCTTCCCCTAGAGAAAAAATGTTTCCGCTTTTAAAGTTTTTCCCTCCTTGTATAACGATGTCAATATCCGATTGCTCCGTAGCTTCACCTCTGGCATAAGAGCCAAACAGATATGCATTTCTAATATCATATTTGTTTGAAAGTTCTTTTATAATTTGACGAATTTCATCGACCGTATATATATTTGCTACCATACCGTTCGCCTCCGATTTCTCTACCATCTTCTTTAGCTATATTATACGAGAAAACATTTAAAAAAATCAAGTTGTTTGTACAGTGCGCAGCGGTCTTTTTTGCCTAGATTTTTTGCCTTCTTCAAAATTTTATGTTTGTATATTGTGCTTTTCTTCAGTATTTTTTGGTTTTTTTGCCTGCATATTATGCAAATATTATGCAAAAAGACCCCGTGGCTATCCCGTGGGGTCTTTTCGCTACAAAGTTTTTATCTGCAAGACAAGAGGATATTATATATATCGTCGGATGTCAGCTTTTTGCAGCAGCCCGGCGAAATATTTGTTGAGTCGCTAACCGCGCGCAAATTCGTATACGCAGGGATCCCAAGCTCCGCAAAGGTGGTCGGAAGTCCGATTTCGCGGATAAAATCTGCCAGGGCTTCGATGCCTGCAAGGGCGGTTTCTTCTTCGCTACCCTCCGAGGTGATTCCCCATACGTTCCGGGCAAAACGTGCAAAACGCGCCGCTCCCGTCTTATAGATATAGCGATACAGTACAGGCTGGATCACCGCAAGCCCTGCGCCGTGATTGCAGTCCGTGTATGCGCCCAGCTGATGCTCGATTTGATGCGCCTGAAAGTCCGTTATCTTTCCGATTTTGAGGATGCCGTTCTCCGCCATGGCAGAGGCCCAGGCAAGCTCACTTCGCGCCTCGTAGTTTTCGTGATCCGCAAGTAATATGCGGATATTGCGGATAACGCTTCGCATTACCGCCTCACTGAAATCATCGGAGAGGTTGTTTCCCTCCGGTTTTCCGAAATAGGTTTCCATCGCATGGCTGAGCGTGTCGAACGCACCGGAAATTACCTGCTTGAACGGAACGGACAGGGAGCAAGCAGGGTCAAGAAATGCAAAGTCTGCCTGCGCACCCCAAAGGGCGCCTTTTATTTTCTTTTCCTCGTGGGTTATAACCGCGCCGTTATTCATTTCGGAACCTGTGCCGAAAACGGTCACAATCGTCCCCAGCGGGATAAATTCCGTCGACAGAATGTGCTTTGCCGTTTGCATATCCCAGATGTCTTCGTCCAGTTTTGCCTGAGCCGATATTACTTTGCAGCAGTCGGACACGGAGCCGCCGCCTACCGCCAAAATCAGCTCTACATTATTTTCTCTCGCAAGTTTTGCTCCCTCCTGCACCTTTGCGTAGGTTGGATTCGACATTATTCCAGAAAATTCGACAATTCTTTTCCCTTTTTCCTGTAAAATTTCTGTGATTTCATCGTATATTCCGTTGGTCTTGATCGAACCGCCGCCGTATGCCAGCATTACGGTTTTTCCGTAGCCCTCCAAGAGCTTTCCCAAATGCTCCTTTACGCTGCCTTTGCCAAAATAGACCTTTGTTTTATTTTCATAGATAAAGTTGTTCATGCTTAAGTCGCCTCCGATATTTCAAATTTTTCGTTTCTTGCGCTACCGGCTTTGCGCTTGCAACCCAAGCGACTCTACCCAGCCTGCAATATCCGAATCAGACGCGCCGCCGCTGAATCGCTCTCCATCCTGCCAGTCTCCGGAGCCTGCCAGATCCGCAAGCAGGTCGCCGCTATCCCCTATGCCGGAGGATGCGGAAGTGCAGAACGGTATCACGGTTTTGCCGTCAAAATTGTTGCCGCTTACAAAATTGTCTACCGGCCATGCTGCGATGCCCCACCAGATTGGATAGCCCAGCAGAACCGTATCGTATGAATCCCAATTATCCGGTGTAACGGTATCAAGCTCCACATCCCGCAGGCTCGCCTCATCATGCTCTCTTGAAACACGGCTTTCTTCGTTTGTCCAGTTCAAATCATCGTCGGTATAAGGCTCCGCCGGCGTAATCTCAAAGGTGTCAGCGCTCACTGCCTCGGCAATTTTCTCGGCAACTCTTTCGGTCGTGCCGGTGGCTGAATAATATGCTACGAGTATTTTCCCAGCGTTTTCTTTCGTGTCCGCTGCCGCCCCCTGCCCGCTGCTATCCGCTGTTTCGCCGGCGTTTTCCGCGCCTGCGCCGCAGCCTGCCAAAAGCCCCATTGTCATAATCGCCACGCTCATAAATAAAATTGTTTTCCACTTTGCATTTTTCATATTGGTATGCCCCTTTCCGTTTACTGTTTTATTCGTGTACTTTCCACGAGTGAAGCATTTTTACAAACGCCGGATCGAAATGGTTGACGATTTCGCTGTGTCCCAGATCCAGCTTTGCAATTTCGCCCATATCCTCTGCGGTAAGTTCAAAATCCCAAATGTCCATGTTCTCTTGCATACGCTCACTGTGAATGGACTTAGGAATAACAACAACTCCTCTTTGGATATTCCAGCGCAGAGCTACCTGCGCTGCTGTCTTTGCGTATTTCTGCCCGATTCTGCTCAAAACCGGATGAGTAAAGATTTCGTGTCTGCCCTCGGCAAACGGCCCCCAAGCCTCAGGAGTTACGCCGTATTCTTTCATCAGCGCAAGGGCGTTTTCCTGCTGAAAGAACGGATGAAGCTCTACCTGGCACACCGCCGGTTTCACTTTGACTGTCTCGCAAAAGTCTGCAAGCACATGCGGATAAAAGTTGCAGACACCTATTGCTTTTTCTTTGCCCGCCTCATAGGCCTCTTCCATTGCGTGATAAGCGCCGTAGTAGTCTCCCATAGGCTGGTGCAGGAGATACAGGTCGATGTACTCAAGTCCCAATTTGCCAAGCGAGGCTTCGATTGCCTTTTTCGCGTCCTCATAATTTGCATCCTGTACCCACAATTTCGTGGTGATAAAAAGTTCTTCTCTCGGCACGCCGCATTTCGCAATTGCTGCTCCGACAGCTTCTTCGTTTCCGTATGCTGCCGCGGTGTCTATCAGTCGGTAACCCCTTGCTATCGCATCAAGCACCGCCCGCTCGCAAACCTTTGCCTCCGGTACCTGAAAAACGCCAAACCCCAGCTGCGGCATCTTTAATCCGTTATTCAATGTTACATATTCCATATCTTCCGTCCTCCTTTTTTACTTTTTCTCTTGTTGTTAAGTTCCTCTTCTGTCTCACAGTATAGCGTGGCTTTTGCGAAAAGTACAATATTGCTTTTCAATACTGCTATGCGTTATATGAATACTGATACTTGTCTTTTTACGATAACTCGGCTATAATAGGATATAAATAGAAGCTGATAGATGAAGAAATTTTAAGAGGAGGTTCGTACCATGTTAGAAATCCGCCAGTTGGAGCAGCTGCTTGTCTTTGAAAAATGCGGGACTTTATCAAAAGCCGCGGAGAGCTTGCATATCTCCCAGCCGTCCCTAAGCCGCACTATGCAGCAAATTGAGGGCGAGCTCGGAGTTTCTCTCTTTGAAAGGCAAAAGAATCGCATCGCCCTTAACGAAAACGGTCAGCTTGCGGCGGTGTATGCGAAAAAGGTAATCGACCAGCTAAATGATATGGTTTTTCGTGTCCGTTCCTTTGATCGCGCAAACAACACCATCAGCATCGGCTCCTGCGCTCCGATGCCCGGCATTCAGATGGTTAAAAGGCTCCGGCAGGCTTATCCCGATGTGACCATTTCTTCGGAAATCAAGAGCATATCGCAGCTAAAAGAGGGGCTTTTGCAGGGAACATATCAATTTATCATTCTGCCTGCTGCATACGGACAAGTGCCGGAAATTGACGGCTGCGTGGCAGTACCCTTTTCCGAGGAGCATCTGATGTTTGCCCTTCCCAAGACTCATCCGAAAGCAGGGGAAAAAAGCCTTTCCCTTGCCGACATCAACGGCCAAAATGTAATTCTCATGCCGAATATCGGCTTTTGGGGGGATATCTTAGAAGGGAAAATGCCGGATTCACATTTTCTTGTGCAAGCAGACCGTGCTGCCTTTGTCGATTTGATCGCCGCCTCGGTTCTTCCGTATTTTACGAGCAACCTCTCCATGAATGAATATACCCAGCCTGCCGACCGCCTGCTGGTGCCGATCACCGATCCGGAGGTCAATGTCACTTTCTATTTTATTGCAAAAGAAAACGACCGAAAAAAATTCTCAAGGATCTTCTCCGGTCGGTAAGTGCGTATCGTTATGTTTTTATTAGTATGCAGGTTTGCCGGTCTTAATTAAACTGTCAAGATCGGTAAACGCATTTTCAATCGCTTCGCTGTGATATAGTTCATACATGTCATAGACAAACTGAGTAAGATTCTTTTTGTCTAAGATTTCCAGAATTTTACTTGCCGTCGTTTCCTTATGTGCCGCATAACATTCCAGCAGATAGGTAAAAAACTTAAATTCTTTCGTCAATTTCATCACCTCTCAGATATAGCGAATTTCCAGGATCACCTGTCGCTTCTTCATTTTCCCACATATCAAAGATTGCCAGCGGGCTAAAGTACCAAAGCCGCAGCTCGTTGTCGAGGAGCATTCCATAGGTTTGAGATCTCAAAAAAATTCGCAATCCATCCATAAGCGATACTCCCCTGCTTTTAGAAATCAATGCTGCAAGTTCCGTATCAAAGTTCTGCATAATTGATGGCCTAGTATTCTCTCTCATATTTCTTTGCCTCCGAAGTATTTTAAACATTGCAGACCATTTCCTGTCAAGAAAGCATATTGATTGGCTAATTTTTGCGGCTTCAAGAGAATCAAAGCGACTTCTTCGGGTATATTGCCTGCCATGTAGTCTGATAAAACCGGCATCGTTGTATCATTCGCCACCGGCCCGATAACAATATCGAATTTTTCACCGCGGTACAGATTCTTTCTGTTTTGCGTTACAAAATTCAGCCATTTTGAATCTGCTTCTTCAAAATATAAAACCGCCAAATCTGCCGCTCGTTCTTCGTCGAAATTATAAATCGAAAGTACTGCGTTCCCTTTTTTTCGGCGCTTTGTTTGAAGTTTTGCCCACCTTGTTGCCTGTAATTCATCAGATGTTGTGTAAAATCCAGGCCCAAAATCCAAGGTGCGGTTTGAAAGGATAAGCTTCGGCGTTTCCACTTTCATATTGCTTCCATGGTACAAGTACATACGCATACCCCCTGTTCTAACTCTTATTTAAATCATATCGTATCATATTTTCTGATTGCAGGCAACATTACATTCTCTACCTCCGATAATCGCATTTCTGGCACTGCGCCGGGGAATTTTCACTGCCTTCTTTATAGAAAATGTCCGCCCACTGACATATGCTCTGTAAAATCGGAACAACAGAGTGTCCTTTCTCCGTCAAAGAATATTCCACCCGCGGAGGAATTTCGTCATAAGATTTGCGGCATACAATTTCGTCCGAAATCAGATCCTTTAGTGTTGCCGCCAGTACTGCATCGGTAATGTTGTGCATCTCTTTTCGAATCTGACTGTAGCGAAGTGTTTCTTGGGAGTTCAGAACACAGATAATGCGGGACTTCCATTTGCCGCCGAATACCGCAAGACCGTATTCCAAAGGACATCGAATATCATCTTCCAATTTCTTTTGATATTTTGCCATCTATATATCACCTTTCCGATTTCATTTGAATTTCTCTCTATTATACATCTGAATTCTTTATTTTTAAAGCAACCATGAATTTTCATAGTATAAAACATTAAAAAAGGGCTCTTTTGTGAACCCCTTTTTACGCTTTGTCCTACAGTTCTTTTTTATTCTCTGCGCCCGGCGTGGTCACAATGACCTTCTGAGGCGTGATGACCAGTGCGCCCTTTGCAGTTGCTGCTCCGTTAAACATCTTTTCCACCATCGCCTTGAAGTTATCCACGACTTCGCCCTCCGTCACATATTCCGCGGTGCCTTTGATCTGATAGCCTTCCAGCGACTGGGCATCATAGGCGGAAATCGCGATTCTGCCACTGTTTGCCTTGATATTTTTTAAGGTTGTTTCTAGGAAAACATCTCCTACCACCAGTTTGCCGTCTTCTGTTACATCCTTAAAAGCCACCGGTACCACGTTCGGCTCGCCGTCCGCACAAGTTGCCAGATCCCACATCCCCTTTTTTAACACGTTTACAACTGCTTCGTTTAACATTTCGTTTACCTCCGTTTTGATTTATCAAATTTTGATAAACTCATATTAACCGATTGGCTAATGGATGAAAAGATATTAGCAAATTTATAAGTAGCTATGAAATTTCTTAGCACAAAAGAAAACGACCGGAAAAAATTCGCGAAAATCTTTTCCGATCGATAGTTTCCATTGTTTAATTTCAAACTTTTTTACAGTTCCGAAGTCATGTCCGCGAGTTTTGCGTCAGGGTTCGCCGCCCAAAGCTCGCCGTCTACCTTGTCACGCAAAAGTTCCACAATCGGAAGATGCTGCGGGCAAACCTTTTCGCACTTCTTGCAGCCGATACACTTGCTTGCCGGCGTCTTTCTCTCGATCATAAAGCCGTACTGGGACGCCTGAGTGCTGACATTGTTGAAATATGTCCCCGCCGCACCGCTGTTCTGGCGATAGAAATCGTTGTAGAGCATGAAATATTCTCCCGACGGAATATCCAGCGGGCAAGCCTCCGCACAATATTTGCAATTTGTGCAAGGAATTGCGGTCTTCGAGTTGATGATTTCCACAACCTTGTCCAAAATCTTGTATTCTTCGTCGTTAAGAGGCTTGAAATTGTCGAAAGTTTTCATATTGTCTTCCAAAAATTCCATCTTCGGCATTCCTACCGAAACCACTCTTACTCCCGGAAGCGATGCGACGAAGCGATAAGCCCAGGATGCAATCGAAGCCTCCGGATTATATTCTTTCATTAGCTTGACTGCTTCCTCCGGCGGATTTGCCAAGGTGCCACCTTTGCAAGGTTCCATTACAACGATTGGCTTATTGTGCTTTTGCGCCACCTCGTAAAGCTCTTTGGAGCGAATCGCAGGAGAGTTCCAATCAAGATAATTGATTTGGAGCATAACGAAATCTACCTCAGGATGTTCTGTCAAGATCCTGTCCATAAACTCCGGTGTCTCGTGCAGCGACAGCCCGAACTCTCTGAACTTGCCCTCTTTTCTCTTCTGTACGAGAAATTCGAACAAGCCCTCTTTCGTCCATTTTTCGTAGGTTTCGGAGCTGATGGCGTGGATCAGATAGAAGTCGAAGTAGTCCACGCACATTTTTTCCAGTTGCTCTTTGAATATCGGTTCCATTTCCGCGCCGCTTTTCATGAACTTTATCGGCATCTTGTCGGAAAGGATGAAGCTGTCACGAGGATATTTCTGCGAAACGCAGTGACCGATTGCCCTCTCGGAATTTCCGTTGTGATAGAACCACGAGGTGTCGAAATAGTTGTAACCGTTTGCCATCGCCACGTCTACAATCTTCTGAAACGCCTCCTCGTCCACCTGTGAGTCGTCTACTCCTAGCGCCGACATTCCGTTGTCCACAATCGGAAGCCTGAGACAGCCGATTGCAAGTCTTTTTCCAAAATCAATTTCTTTTTTCATTTCTAACACTCCCTAAAACATCTTACAAAATTTCGCAGCTGCAAAATTACAGGTCAGATCTGCCTACTCCCGCATGGGCGATTGAAGACTGTCCGAAAGCGTAAACATATCCTGCACCGCCTGCTACGTACATACAAAGTCCCGTGATGTACTGTGACAAATCTGATGCGAAGAAAAGTGCCGGGCCTGCGATATCTTCTGCGGTGCCTGTGCGGCCGAGAGGAATTTCAACCTCTGCGATGCCCTTGAGCATAGCCTTTCTTTCAGGGCCGTCTTCCATAAGCTCGTCCCAGAACGCCGTAACGATAGGTCCCGGTTTTACGCAGTTTACACGGATGCCGAACTTTGCAAGGTCCATAGCAAGGTTTACAGTCAGGGATTCGCAAGCGCCCTTTGCCATGTGATATTCATAAGCCGGAGCAGTCGGGTTGAAAGCGCCGTTTGATGAGCAGATGATAATCTTGCCGGAGTTTGCTTTCTTCATGTAAGGAACAACCGCGAAGCAGGAATAATACATTCCCCACTGGTTAACGGCCGTCGTCTTTTCCAATACCTGCTGCTGAGTCAAATTCGGATTTCCATCGAATGTTCCCCCTGCGAAGGCTGCCAAAATGTCGATTCTGCCAAATTCATCAAACGTAAGCTTTGCGATTTCTTCAACCTGGGCTCTGTCGGAAACGTCCATCTTCTTATAAAATCTTGCAACGCCGCCCTCTTTCGTAATTTCATCTACGACTTTCTGAGCCTTTGCTTCGTTAAAATCTGCGATAACGACCTTTGCGCCCTCTTTTGCGTAGAGCTTAGCCGTCGCTTCTCCCATTCCGGAGCCGCCTCCTGTTATAATTGCAACTTGATCTTTGAGCATATCTTTCATGATAGTTCCTCCTTATCATTTTATTTGATTTATCGCTGTTCTGCAAGAGAACTTTTTTTATACAAAATTATCTAAAACTTAAATTAAACATTTTTTGCGTTTTATGATATTTTTTGGTTTCGCTATGTGTTCTCCTATTTGTATTTACCTATTTTCCTGCCTTCTGCTGCAATTCGCCCTTAGGCCCAAGCTCCGGAACCAAAATGCCGCCGGTAACGAAGCCGATTACGCAAAGGATGCCGAAAGTGATGAAAATAGCATTGAAATTCGTAACGAAAATCTTTGCGATTGCGATTGGAAGCACAAATGTGATTACGCCCTTGATTGCCTCCAGCGCTCCCGCAGCGGTTCCGATTGCCTCAGGCGGGAACTCGCCCGTAAGCGGAATAACCGCAGTACGGCCGGTGGTAAGCCCTACGGTGCCGCCCATGAAGAGTCCGCCGAGAATCAGCCAAACCCAAGTCATGGTTCCAAGAGGGAAGAACCAACCGAGCAGATAGCCTGCCGCGCCGCCGATAAAGCAGATCAGCGTTACGACGTTGTAGCGTTTGATCGCGCTCATCATGTATGTTCCAAGGAAGCCTCCCACCAAAAGGGAAAGGTTGAGAACCGTGCCGATTCCCGCAGCTTTCACCGGATCCATGCCCTTTGAAACGAAAGCGTTGATACAATAGGAATTTGTAAGTAGTGTCGCGCCAACCGCGCAGGATGCCGCAAAGGACATCATCCACAAAGTCTTGCTTTTCCAGACCATAGATGCTGCGCCCTTTGGAGGCTCAGGAGCCGCCGAAGCGATAGGGCCGTCCTTGCCTGCAAATATCCAGTAAACAAGCAATACAGTGTAGCCGATGGCAACCAGCATAAGGGAGCCGCCAAGTCCGAGAGCCGCACCGATTGCGAAAGCCCCCGCAGAGCCGAAGCCCGCGCCTGCCGCCTGGAACGAATATGCCACCGAAACGCTTTCCGGCGGGAACCATGTCGCCAGCACCTTAGACGCCGCTACCTGACAAACGCCAACAAAAAAAGAAGCAAGGAATGTAAGCACCACAGCCATAGCATATCCGGCAACTAAGGCTCTCACATAAAAAAGTGCCGCGCCGATTGCCAAAGATACCATGATGGTTTTTCTTGAACCAAGCTTGTCCAAGATTGGCCCAAAAATAAATCCCGCGAAAAGTCCTACGACAGACGTAACTGAGGCAAGGGTCGTAAGGCCCGCCTGGTCGATGCCGTATTTTTCCATTGCATCCATGGCACAAGCCGGGAACACAATGAGGTTAAATGTCATCAAAATCATGAACAAAGTAAAAAAGCCTACGATTGCCCATTTTTGATTTCCTGAACTGTTTTTCAAATTACTCATACAATCTCCTCCCAGTATTCAGTTTCTAGATTTACATTTTTTTATACCCCATTTATTTAAAGTAAAAAAGCATTATTTGAATTTATACTGTATACTTTTGTGTGCTTTGTTTGCCTTTGTTCCGTTTTTTGCCTGAAATGTTTTTCCGAAAACCGCCGAATATGCCGATTTTTACGTATATTTTACACGCAAAATCATTGCCAAATCTGTCGTTTCTTGATATACTTTTGGGGCAAGTAGAAAAAAAGGGGGAGATTTTTTTGAAGAAATCTATTTGTTTTTTGGACGCAAATATGCTGAGGGGGCTGGCTTGCGTTCTGATGCTTTGCGATCATATGTGGGCGACCATTGTGCCGGGCAATATGTGGATGACATGGCTTGGGAGACTGGCTTTTCCGATTTTCGCATTTCAGATTGCCGAAGGGTTCCTGCACACTTCGGATTTTCGCAAATATGCCATGAGGCTCTTTGCTTTCGGCATCGTTTCCGAGGTTCCTTTTGACCTGCTATACGGCAGCACGGTCTTTTATCCGTTCCACCAAAATGTGATGTTCACGCTGCTTTTGGGGCTGCTGGCCATCAAGGCTCTTGAAAGCGCAAGGCAAAAACGCACCCCGAAATCGGTGATTGTCGGGATTTTAGCGGCAGGGCTTTGCGTGCTATGCGGCAGCATTGCAATGACGGACTACGGCGCCATGGGGGTAGCAACGGTAATCATGTTCTATATCTGCCGTAACTTCCGCTTCTCGTGGGCGATGCAGCTTGTTTTTATGGTCCTGTTTAACATGGCATTTTTCGCCGGAGAGTACATTCCGCTTACAATCGGCAGTCATACCTTTGAGCTTCAGACCCAAGGCTTTGCAGTCCTTGCACTGATTCCGATCTGGCTGTATAACGGACGAAAGGGCGTTTCAAACAAGGCACTGCAATACGGCTTCTACGCATTTTATCCGCTGCATATGCTGGTGCTTTATCTGCTGTTCACCTATACCAGATAGTCGGCACGGGGCTTCCAATTTTGTGGATGCCTGCAAACTTTCGGCAGACACCTCCGGGTTCGTAGGGATTCCTGCAAAATTCCGGCGAGTTTCCATGGCTCGTTTCAAAGACTATATGAATATATAAAAAGCGGCGGTGACCTTTCGCAAAGATCAGCTTCCCGCCGTTTTTATTTCCACTATTTTTTCACTATTGTTCTTGACATTCTCGATATTCGAGGTATAATATTGCTAACAAAACTCGATATTCGAGTTTACGGCAGGCCGGCTTTTGACCGACTAACTGCACTTGCAAAGGGGGCGACGCAATGCCGCGGGAAAAATTTAAAACGCTTACGGAGCAGATGTTCTACATTCTCCTGTGTCTTTGCAGGGAAAGCTGTGGAATCGAAATATTGCAGGCGGTTCGGGAAATGACCCACGGGCGGGTAAAAGTCGGCTCCGGCACGCTCTACGACCTGCTTGAACATTTTGCCGCAGAGGGCGTTATTCGGGAGACAAAAGTCGAGGGACGCCGGCGCAGTTATCTGATTACCGAAAAAGGCAAGAATATGCTTGAGGCGGAATATCGCCGGATTCTCCTGCAATCGGCGGATTTTGAGAGGGTATTTGGCAAGAAAACTTAGGAGGTGTATTATGTTTGGGATCATGGGGAATAACGGAAATAACGAAAAAAGGAGCGCCAAGGGTGGAAATGACACAAAATGGGGCTTTGCCTTTGTAACACTGTATAATTGGAACGCAATCGAAAAGAAAGTGCAGGAGATGGCTGCGAAAGGCTGGCTCATCGAAGAAATGCAAAACAGCTTTATATGGAATTATCGCCGCATCGAACCGAGGGAGCTTTCTTTCGCCTTGGTATATTCGGAGCTGACCTGGGAAAACGACGCCGATTCCATAGAAAAACAAAAGGAGCGGGACGAACTATACGCCGCCGACGGCTGGGTTGCCGCCGCAGACTGGGATACTCTGCGCATTTACTATAATGAGCAGCCCGACCCAGTTCCCATTGAAACGGAGCCTCTCGTGCAGGTTGAAGGCATTTACAGGGCGATGATGCGGCAATGGCATTATTATGCTTTTTCGGCGATAGCTTTCGCTTTTCTGTTAGCCGATCACATTTTTTCAAGAGTCTCAGGCTCTCTTGCAAATGATTTTTTAAGTTTTATTGACCTTATACTTTTAGATTTTTATATGTTATTTTTCCCTTTGGCTAAGCTTTTTTCCGACTTGCGATGGCACAAAAAAGCCCTTGCCGCTGCGGAGCAAGGATTTCTTTTGCCTATAAACCGTTCAAAGATTCCTTTTAGAGTTTTTTGTATATTTTTGATTTTAATCGTGCTGCTCCTGCTCCTGTAGTGCGGCGCGACTTTTTTTCTCGCGAATCGCGGTGACAATGCTAAAAAACAGCACCCCTGTCCAGATAAGCGCCAGCAGCAGACATTCGTTTCTTCCTATGTCCTCTCCCGTCAGGAAGCTGCACAGAAGTCCGAATGTAGGCGACAGATATTGCAAAAATCCCATTACCGTCATTGGCAGCCGTTTGACGCAGCTGGCGTAGAGCATAATCGGCAGAGACATTACCGCCCCTGCCCCAATGAGAAAAATTTGCGCATAAAAATCCACCGAGGCAAGTCCGTTTTCTCCCATGCGAAACAGCAAGATCGTAATCAGCGCCACCGGGCTGACCAGCATCAGATGCACCGCAGTGCAGACCACCGCATCCTTCTTCACGCCTTTCATAAACGCCGCATAGATGGAAAAGCAAAACATCAGGGAAATTGAAACAAGGGGCGCACTACCGAAGCCGCAGCCCGAAATCAGGATGCCTGCCAAAATCATGGCTCCCGCCGCAATGAGCTGCCATGTCAGCTTTTCCTTAAAGGCGATTACCCCCAGAGCGCAGACCACCAGCGGCCCCAGATAATATCCTAGCGCCGTGGCAAGAATGTTTCCGTTTGTTACCGCAAACAGATAGATTGCAAGGTCAAGAAAATTGAAAAATGCCCCCGGAATCAGGTGTTTTAGCATCAACTCCCTGTCCCGAAAGGTTTCTATTATCTCCTTTCCCCTGCCCCGAAGCAAAACCAGTGCGCTCACTAAGATGCAGCCCCAGATTATGCGGCTCATCAAAAGGAAAAGCCCGTCGATATCCGTATTTAGCCGAAAATAAAGTGGCTGAAATCCCCATATAAAGTAGCAGCAGATTATGAGCCCGTAATCTCTGCGCTTCGTCTTTTCCGTCTCCATCTAAAACATGTCCTCAAAACTTTCCTATGTTGTTTTCTGTCTCTCTTTCTCACCGCGTTTTATTTCCAGAGCTTTTCGGGATATTCTCCCTTGTCTTTCATGGACTGCAAGGCGCTGACAACGCTTTCCTTGTCTTCCTTATATGTCACGCCGTACCATCGATCCTGCGATTTAAGCACTTTGACCTCAGCCTTTCCCTCCCGAAGCAGTCTGTCAACCACCCCCGGCAGGAAATACTCACCTTTCATCGGATTTTCCATAAGGATTTTGTCAAGTGCCTCCGGAAATCCTGCTTCCATCTCTTTCATCATGGATGGCGTAAAGCCCCAGAAATTCATGGATACGGTGGTGCCTCTGGGCAGCTTCTCCCATGTTTTTCCGTCATCCTCGGTATATACGATTTCGTCCTCGTTCCACCGGATTTTCGTGCGTTCGGTTATGGAAGCAAGCTTTCCGCCTTCGTCCACATCGCACACACCTCTTGAAACAAAGCCGTTTTCTGTAAGGGTATTCTCGATGTCATATCCCACCATAGAGTAGGCATATTTCTCCCCGTCCCGTGCGTTTTCAAGAAAATCATATATCGTCTGGAAAGCCCCCGGCCCGTAATAATCGTCGGCGTTGATCACCGCTATCGGGCCATCCGTAAGATTCCTCGCTGCGAGCACCGCATGGGCGGTACCCCAAGGTTTTTCCCGTCCCTCAGGAACGCTGTAGCCCGCAGGCAAATCCGAAAGTTCCTGAAATGCGTACTCTGCCTGGATATATTTCCCGGCGCCCTCATCTATGAGTCTCCGAAAATCCTGCTCGTTTTCTTTTTTTATCACGAAAATCGCTTTCCGAAATCCTGCCAGATACGCGTCGTAGAGGGAAAAATCTAAGATGATTTCGCCCTTGTCGCTTACAGGCTCGATCTGCTTCAGTCCTCCGAAGCGGCTGCCCATTCCCGCAGCCATTATCACGAGAACCGGTTCTTTTCTCTCATTTTCCATTTTGCCTGCCTCGCTTTCCTCTAAATCCAGCTTGTATCGTCCAAATCGATGTCCAGTCCGTCCATCTTGCAAAGGGTGCTTATCACCGAGAAAATCAGTACCGCTCCAAGGTTTGCCGTGGTGTTGTCCTGGTCGAAACGCGGAGAAATTTCGCAGATGTCAAATCCCTTTATTTTTCGAGTCCTCAAAATGTGCTTTATCACAGGCAGCACGATTTCCGGGTCAAGTCCAAGTGACTGGGTGGCGCTTACTCCCGGCGCACATGCCGAGGAAAATACATCCGTGCAAATGGTTATATATGCGTTTTCGCAGTCTCCCATGAACATATCCACCTTTTCGAGAACCCCTGCGTAGCCCGCCGTCTGAAATTCCTTTGCCAGGATATAGTCCACTCCAAGTGCCTTTGCGACCTTGAAAAGCTGCACCGTATTGCTGTGCTGCTGAATCCCAAGCGGCAAGTATCTGTATTTTTCTCCGTCCTCGTGGCAAATGTCTGCGATCTGCCGAAACATTGAGCCGGAGGAACTTCCGTTGTTGTATGGGCGCAGGTCAAAATGGGCGTCAAAGTTCACGATCCCAAGCTTCGCTTTAGCCTCCTCCTTGGCTTCTTCCGCCCTCTGGCCGTTATTTCTCAGATTGTGATATTCGCCGAGGAAATGCCCGAAAGTCGTTTCGTGGCCGCCGCCGAGGACTATCGGAAAATAGTTCAGCTCTAAAAGCTTTTCCACCGCATGGCCAAGCCCCAGCTGTCCGTTTTCCATGGAAATATCCTCGCAAATGATATTCCCCGCATCAAAGAGTTTGACCTCCTGAGAAAATGCGCAAGGCAAATTCGACATCTGTCCTCTTATAAAATCCGGCGCCAGAGCCGTTCCGACCCTGCCCTTGTTGCGCTTTACGCCCTGCTCGCTGCAAAATCCTATAAATGCAAAGCCGAGCCTGCCCTCAAATGGTTTCAAATCCTTTTCTGCCAAATCCAGCGGCTGTACCCACTGGTGCCACCTGAATGCGTCGTAATCCGTATCGCTGTCCACTCTGCCCCTCCAGCAGTCCATGGCGCTTGTGTAGTATTTTTTGATATTTTTCTCCATCTCACTTTTCCTTTCATATCTTTTTATGATACAATAATAATCAGAGAAAATCAAGAAAGGACGTGCAACTATGTTAAAAACAATGTATGATGCGGAAAAGGACGCGATATTTGCCGTTGCCGATCTGATGGCCGCAGCTGCAAAGACTGCTCCAAAAGCAAGCGGTCACGACACAATTATAACCGCCATAGTGTCCGGCGAAGATAAGGACAGGCTCAGAGATAAGCTATACGAACTTGGCAAAGAATATGACGAGGCGTTCATGGTGCGGGACGCAGGAAATCTCGACAAAAGTACATGCGTGGTTCTCATAGGATGTTACAATACCTATCACGGACTGAAAAATTGCAGTATGTGCGGATTTCCAAACTGCGGTGAAACGAAAAAGCACGGAAGTCCCTGCGTTTTCAACGTATCTGACCTTGGCATCGCCGTAGGCTCTGCGGTGTCCCTCGCCGCAGATCATCGCATCGATAATCGCGTAATGTATTCGGCAGGAAGAGCCGCAGCTACCCTCGGACTTTTGGGGGACAAGGTAAAAATTTGCTACGCCATTCCTCTGAGCGTAAGCAACAAGAGCATTTACTTCGATCGGAACCCAGGGGCTGTATTGCTTTAAACGTAGCGGGTTTGCGCCGAATTGTCAATTAGCGATTCGGCGTTTTTGTATATTTATTTACCAGCGTGATTGCAATTATAAGTATCGCCGCCCCTATGCACCAGCCTGCCAGAACATCGGTAGGCCAATGCACTCCGACATAAATTCTGCTTGGGCCGATTATTACGGCAAGGAAACCGCAGATTACGCTGAGGATATTCTTCAGCGTTTCGTTTTTGCAGTTCTTTTGGATGAGATAGAGCAACAGCCCGTAGAATATCACCGATGTAACCGAATGTCCGCTTGGGAACGAATAGCCTCCTTGGGTTATAAGGTGCAGCGATACGTCCGGTCTTTGCCGGAGCACAAAATGTTTCAGCGGTTTATAAATCGCCACCCCTCCAAGGCACGCCAGCGAAACCGGCAGCCCGTAGGTCTTTCTGCTCGGCAAGATCAAGAGAATTATGCAGAAAGCTATAATTGTCACCGTGTCCGATAGATGCGTAATCGTGCTTATCACTGCATCCTGAACAGGCCCCCTCATGCTGAAGAAAAAATCCTGCACCGCTTTGTCAAGGGGCAGAGGCTGCGTATCGTAAACGGCGGCGACCTCATACGTGATAAATCCTGCCGCAGCCAGCAAAATTGCCACCGCGGCTATTATAATTGTTTTCTTTTGTTTATTTCTGTTTTCTCCCATTTATGTCACCTTTCAAGTATTACACTTTTGACTCGCATAAATCTCGCAAAAGCCAACATCCGAGTCCCCCACATTATACACTTTTTGTGTGGAAAAAAACAACCGTAATATGCTATAATATCCTATAGTTTATGAAACTTTTAAAAACGGAGGTGTTTTTTTGAAACTTTTTGACAATATATACGGAATCCTCACCATCGCCGGGGGGATGAACAAGCTGAAAGAAAACAGCAGAGCGATTGAGAGCGCAAGAGAAAGAGGCGACGTCAAGACTGAGCAGGCGGAAATTCTCAAAGCCTGCCAAATCTGGTCCTCTCACATCGTAGAAAAATTCGAGGTTGACTTTACGGTAATCAATCCCGAAAATCTGCCCAAGTCCGGTCCCGTGGTCTTCATTGCGAATCACCAGTCCTATGCGGATATCCTCAGCTTCCTGTATAATATAAAAAATCATCAGGTTGCATTCATAGCAAAAGACAATTTAGCTAAAATCCCAGTTTTTGGCAAGTGGGTCGCCCGTATTCGCGGCATCTTTATCCAGCGTGGAGACGTAAGATCTTCACTGAAAACGATTAACGAAGGAGTTGACTACCTTAAGCAGGGATTTTCTCTGGTAATCTTCCCGGAGGGAACCCGCAGCCAATCCTCAGAAATGGGCGAGTTCAAGCACGGAAGCTTCAAACTTGCCACTAAAGCGAAAGTTCCTATTGTGCCGGTTACCCTTAACGGCGGATATCGCACTTACGAAGAAAAAGGTGCGGTAACAAAGGGCTGCCATATCGACTTTATGGTTCACGAGCCCATTGAAACCAAGGATATGTCCCGTGCCGAGCTTGCTGAACTTCCTGCGGTTGTCGAGAATATAATTCGCGAGGGGCTTGCGACTTTGACCTGCCAAGACTAATCACCTGTCCTCTGCGATTTGCGCAGGGGGTTCACGTGTAAGCAAATCGAAATAAAAAAGACGGTTCCCTTTGAATCGTCTTTTGCTTTGTCGTATCTTCTTATTTTGCTTATAGTTTCATGTGAAACATTTTTGTTATCCCAGTGTTTTTAACAGCTCTATGATTCGTTCCAGCTCATCTTGGCTGTAGTACTCTATTTCTATTTTGCCCTTTGAGCCTTGCTGGTTTATGTTGATCTTGGTTCCTAATATGTCCTTAAGCTCCGTTTCCACCCTGCTGACATTTGGATTCTTCACCTTTTTGGCAGGTCGTTTCTTAGGCTTTACGATTTCTGCCGCCAGCTTCTCCGTTTCTCTCACGGAAAGTCCCTCTTTTACGATTTTGTTGCAAAGAGCGCGCCTTGCCTCCTCGTTTTCGATGGTTACAACCGTTCGCCCGTGAGCTGCCGAGATTGCTCCCGTTGAAATCATTTCCTGCACATAATCCGGCAGCTTCAGGAGCCTGAGAGAATTTGTTATATAGGGTCTGCTCTTTCCTACGCTTTTGGATATCTCCTCCTGCTTCATGCCGTATACCACAGCCATGCGGTTCAGTCCCTCGGCTTCTTCTATGGGGTTAAGGTCTTCCCGCTGCATATTTTCTATGATTGCGATGAGCATATTCTCCTCGTCGTCAAGCTCTCTCACAAGGCACGGCACCTCCGAAAGTCCCGCCTTTATTGCGGCTCTCCAGCGTCTTTCCCCTGCTACAATCTCATAGCCCTTATCTTTTTTTCTCAGAACGATAGGCTGTATTACGCCGTGCTGCAAAATGGAGTTTGCCAAATCCTGAATCTTTTCCTCGTCAAAGGTTTTTCTCGGCTGGTTAGCGTTCGGCATGATATCAAAGGTCTTTATATATCTTACCGAATCCGCAGAATCTCCGCGTCCGGAGTTTTCTTCTTTTGCTATTGCAACGCTTTCAACGGGAACGGCGTCTGCAATCAAGGCACCAAGACCCCTTCCCAGTCCCCCTTTTTTCGGTGCTGCCATTATTCTTCCTCCAACTCTAAAAACTCATCCGCAAAATCTCCGTACGCTTCTGCGCCTTTTGACTTCGGATCGTATTCTGTTATCGGAAGCCCATAACTCGGCGCCTCCGCAAGCCTTACGTTTCTCGGAATAACCGTCGAATACACTTTATTTCCGAAGTAACTCTTTACTTCCTGCACCACCTGAATGGATAGGTTCGTTCTTCCGTCAAACATGCTCAGAATTACTCCCTGAATTTCAAGCTTAGGATTGAGGCTCTTTTTTACAAGTTCGATTGTGCTTACCAGCTGACTCACACCCTCAAGGGCGTAGAACTCGCATTGAATCGGCACAAGTACGCTGTCAACCGCTGCAAGTGAGTTTATCGTAAGCAACCCCAGCGATGGTGGGCAATCTATAAATATATAGTCGTAGTCATCTTTTATCTTATCCAGACCCTCTTTTAATGCACTCTCTCTGCCCTCCATACTCACCAGTTCCACTTCGGCGCCGGCCAAGTCAACGCTGGCGGGTATCAAGTCCAGATTTTCCACGCTCGTCTTTATAATCGCTTTTCTCGGATCATAATCCTTGTCGATAAGAATATTATAAATCGTGTTTTTAAGGTTTTTCTTTGTCACACCGATTCCGCTAGTCGTGTTCCCCTGTGGGTCGATATCCAGGATCAGCACTTTCTTTCCCCTGATTGCCAAACAAGCGGCAAGGTTAATATTGGTTGTTGTTTTTCCTACGCCACCCTTTTGATTAAATATCGCTATTGCTTTACCCAAAATAATTCCTCCTTGCGCTACGAAAAATTTTTACACTTGTTTCAAATATATTATACACTACTACGCGAACATTTACCACCGTAAAAACAAAAAAATTGGATGTTTCACGTGAAACATCCGTTGTTTTTTGGAATAAGAATCTTCACTTCCAGAAATTCGCCCGTGTCGTTTTCTATGAACTTTGCATTTTTTTCAACGTTTTTGACCTGATTAAACGCCTTTCTGATTGTGTTAAGATATATTTTGTAGCTTATGTAATTTATTTTGTTTTTCTTCCGATAGGCTTTTTCTTTTCCTGCCAAAAGATCGTCGATAAGTTTTTCGGTCTGTTTTACGTTCAGGTTGTTGTCTATTGCCCTCTTTAACACTTTCTTTCTGTCATTTTCGTCGCTGAGCTTCAACAAGGCTCTTGCGTGTCTCTCGGTAAGTTTGCCTGCCATGAGAGTCTCCTGCAACTCTTCCGGAAGCGACAATATCCGAATTTTGTTTGAAATTGTGGATTGCCGTTTTCCGACCCTCTTTGCTATTTCTCCCTGAGTAAGATCAAAATCTTCCATTAGTTTTTTGTAGGCTCTGGCTTCTTCTAGATAATTAAGGTCCTCTCGCTGGACGTTTTCTACAAGGGCAACAAGCGCAGCTTCCGGCTCATCAAGATCCTTTATGATAACCGGCACCCGTTGAAGCCCCGCAAGTTTTGAGGCTCGCAGTCTCCTTTCCCCTGCAATAAGTATAAAGCGTCTGCCCTCTCCTCGCTTTACCAGTAACGGTTGCAGCACCCCGTACTCCTTGATAGAATTAGTTAAATCCCCCAACTCCTCCTCCGTAAAAACCTTCCTCGGCTGCGCAGGGTTTGGAATTATCAGGTTCACAGGAATTTGTACGACTTTCATTCTTTTCCTCCTTTGTGTTTCGCATACTTTCGTTTTGCATCCTTTCTATGGGGAAATAATAACATTTCCTGCGCCTTTCGTGTAAATTATTTATAAACAAAAAACCCCCATCGTCATCACAATAAGGGTTCTTTCGTCGGCATACCGGCTTTTCTCGGATATTTCGACACCGTATTTTTAACTTTTTTTATCAAAACAATCTTATGGGAAATTTCATATTTCGCAAGGCTACCATCGTATATTTCTTGTAAACTTCCACCCAGCAGTTTTATAGCTTTTTCCGCCTCTGCCGCCTCTGCCGCCGCCTCCGGTCCTTTGTACGCCATGAAGCATCCTCCGACTTTGATAAACGGCAGACAGTATTCCGACAAAACCGCCATATTCGCCACAGCCCGCGATACGCAAAGGTCGTACTTTTCTCTGTGATTTTTATTTCTTGCAAGCTCCTCGGCACGGGCGTGAACCGTCTCAACATTTGAAATTCCTGCTTCACCGCAAAGCGCATCTATTATCCTAAGCCGCTTTGCCAGAGAATCCATCAGCACAAACTTTTTCTCAGGAGCAAGTATTGCAAGGGGAATTCCCGGAAAACCTGCGCCGGTTCCCACGTCGATAATTCTTTCCGCTTGCTGAAATTCCTTGCGATTGCAGCAGACAAGGGAATCCAGAAAATGCTTCACGATAAATTCCTCCGGCTCCGTAATGCGGGTGAGATTTACCTTTTCGTTCCATTCGAGAACTCCGCGCATATAAAGTTCAAACTTCTTTGCCTGCGGCTGGCTACACTCAAGACCCATTTCCATGATTGCTTCTTTTAAATCAATCACTGCCTGCTTCTCCTTTTCTTTTCTAAATATACCATTATAACATTTATGTCCGCCGGAGAAACGCCGGAAATTCTCGAAGCCTGTCCAAGAGATGCCGGGCGAATTTGCGAAAGCTTTTGAATCGCCTCTATTCTAAGTCCCTCGATATCTCCATAGTTCAAGTTTTCGTCCAACTTGCGGTTTTCCAGCTTTTTATATCTTTCTACCTGACGTAGCTGCTTCTGTATATAGCCCTCATATTTTAGCTGCACTTCAAGCTGCGTTATTTCGTGGTAGGAAAGTTTCGGTCTGTCGTCCCCGTCAATTTCCGTGAGACTTTCGTAGGTTATCTGCGGGCGTTTCAAAAGCTCGGCAAAAGAAATTCTCCCCGAAACCGGAGCGCTTCCGTACTTTTCCAAAAATTCGTTAACTTCTGCCGGCGAAACCGTTTTTTCTTGTAAACGCAGCATCTCATCTTGGACATTCTCTTTTGCCCGAAGAAATCTGTTATATCTTTCTTTGGTTGCCAGTCCTATGCTGTAAGATTTCTCTGTAAGGCGAAGATCTGCGTTGTCTTGCCTCAGAAGCAGCCTATATTCGGCTCTGCTGGTCATAATTCTGTAAGGTTCATTGGTACCTTTGGTCACCAAATCGTCGATTAGAACGCCAATATAAGCCTCGTTTCTTCCGAGGACGAAAGGTTCTTTTTGGGATATTTTAAGTGCTGCGTTAATTCCTGCCATTAGTCCCTGTGCCGCGGCTTCTTCGTATCCGGAGCTTCCGTTAAACTGCCCCGCGCAGAACAGGTTTTCGATCCCACGATATTCAAGATTAAGTTTTAAATCTTGGGGGTCGATGCAATCGTATTCGATTGCATACGCCGGTCTTACGATTCTGATATTTTCCAGTCCCGGTATGGTTTTATAAAAAGCATATTGCACATCCTCGGGAAGGCTTGATGACATTCCCTGTATATACATTTCGTCTGTATCCATGCCCTCGGGCTCGATAAAAGTCTGGTGCCTCTGCTTATCCGCAAACCGATTCACCTTATCTTCGATAGACGGACAGTATCTCGGTCCGATTCCCTCGATTTGCCCGCCGAAAAGTGCCGAGCGATGAAAATTCTCACGGATAATCCGATGTGTTTCTTCATTTGTATATGTCAGCCAGCAAAGCGCCTTGTTTTCTCCGATCTCATCGTTCATAAATGAAAATGGCACAGTCCGTTCATCGCCATATTGCGGTATCATCTTTTCATAGTCAAGGCTTGTGCCGAGGCATCTTGCGGGAGTTCCGGTCTTGAATCTGCGGAGCTTCATTCCATGTTTTTTCAGGTTGTCCGCAAGCTCGTTAGCAGGCGCAAGTCCGTTGGGACCACTGGAAAAAGCACTGTCCCCGATGAAAATTTTTCCTCGCAGGAAAGTTCCGGTAGCAAGCACCACGGCTTTTGCGGTATAGTAGGTGTGGGTTTTCGTTTCCACGCCGCATACTCTCCCGTTTTCAACAATCAAATCCGTAACCTCACCCTGCTTCATATCAAGGCTGGGCTGTCTTTCGATGGTTTTTTTCATTTCAAGATGGTACTTGTTTTTGTCCGCCTGCGCCCGCAGCGAATGAACCGCCGGTCCCTTTGCGGTGTTTAGCATCTTGCTCTGAATGAAAGTTTTGTCTATATTTATTCCCATCTCGCCACCAAGAGCATCGATTTCTCTTACCAGATGTCCCTTGCCCGTTCCTCCGATAGAAGGGTTGCAGGGCATCATTGCAACCGCTTCCAGATTTATTGAAAACATGAGAGTTTTCATTCCCATTCTTGCTGCCGCTAGTGCCGCCTCACAGCCTGCATGACCTGCGCCCACGACGATAACGTCATATTCGCCCATTAAATTTCTTTCCATAATATATCGTCTTTCTTTTATTTTCCTAAACAAAATCTTGCGAAAACTTCATTTATAATGTCTTCTTCCACCGCCTCGCCGATAATCTCGCCGAGACATTCGTAGGCTCTGCTTGCGTCGATTTCAAGCAGCTCCAGCGGCTGACAGGCTTTCGCTGCTTCGATTGCATCCCCCAGCGCTTCTGCCGCTTCTTCGAGAAGATTCTTGTGCCGCGCATTTGTAACCAGCATACTGTCATTTTGCTTTACCTTGCCGCCATAAACAAGGTCTTCAATGACATTTTCAATATCTTCGATTCCCTGTCCTTCCGCCATGGATGCTTCTATTACGGGAGCCTCCGGCAAGAGCTTTGTTATTTCCCTGGCTTCAAAAGCACGCGGTAAATCAATTTTATTCAAAATTACGATCGCCTTTTTCTCTCCAATTTGGCGAATTATGGCAAAGTCCTCCTCCTCAAGAGGCCTGCTTCCGTCAGCCATAAAAATTATCAAATCCGCATTGTTAAAGGCTTCTTTGCTTTTTTCGATTCCTATTTTTTCAATTATATCTTCTGTTTCTCTGATTCCGGCGGTATCCGTAAGTTTTAGCGGAATACCCCGAATTGTCAGCATTTCTTCGATGGTATCTCTGGTCGTTCCTGGAATCTCCGTAACGATCGCCCTTGTTTCTCTCAGCAGAGCGTTCATCAGCGACGATTTTCCCACATTCGGTTTTCCGATAATGGAAACTTTGAGTCCCTCGGTGATTATCCGTCCTGTGTCCGAAGTTTTCAGCATTTCTTCGATTTTACATCGTACCGCAGTCAGATCCCGCACAAGATTTTCAAAGGTAAGCTGCTCGATATCCTCGTCGGGGTAGTCGATATTTACCGTTATATTCACCAGGCTATCCATGAGCTCTGCCCTGATATTTCTGATTTTTTCCGAAAAGACTCCCTCAAGCTGACTGAGCGCCACATCAAATGATTTGTCCGACTTTGCCCGAATCAAATCTATCACCGCTTCTGCCTGGGATAAATCCAGCCTTCCGTTCAGAAAAGCTCGCTTTGTAAACTCTCCGGGTTCTGCAAGACGCGCCCCGTTTCTAAGAACCAGCGATAAAATTTTTCGCAGAGAAACAAGGCTGCCGTGACATTGAATTTCCACAACATCCTCAGCCGTATAGGAATAAGGCGCCTTAAAATAAACCGCCATCACCTCGTCTATCAGCTCGCCGCTGAAATTATCCTGCACAAAGCCGTAGTGCATCATCCGAGGCACAATCGGACTTCCAATTGTCTGATTTTGCGCTTCTGGAAGAAAGCCATATTTTTTTATATGTTCATTTTTTACTCTGCTAAAAATCTTTTCAAGAATCCCGCGAGATTCTTCACCGCTTATTCTTACTATGCCGATTCCGCCCTCTCCGGGAGCTGTGGCAATGGCAGCTATCGTATCTTCCATCTTCTCTGCTTTCCGCCGACGATATCTTTCTGTTTTTCTTTCTGTCTTTTTGTCATCGGACTTCTAAAAAAGTAAGCCCGTTTAAAAACGGGCTAAAAACTACTTCAATTCAATTATAACCCTTCTGTATGGATCTTGACCCTCGCTTCTGGTAGTAACCTGAGGATGGTTTTGAAGAGTTGCATGAATAACCTTTCTCTCGTAAGGATTCATAGGCTCCAGTCTGACGCTCTTTTTGGTTCTTGCAACCTTGTTCGCCAGTCTGACCGCAAGCAATTCGAGGGTTTTCTCTCTCTTTGCTCTATAATTTTCCGCATCAACAACCACTCTTGTATATGCGTTTTGCTCTTTGTTAATAACAAGGCTCGTCAAATACTGAATCGCATCTAGCGTCTGTCCCCTCTTGCCGATGATAGTTCCGGAATCCTTTCCCTGAATATCAATATAAAGGACGTCCTTGCCCTCTTTCGCCGTTATGTCAAGTTCCAGTCCCATTTCCTTGGTAACTTCTCTCAGGAATCTAAGCGCCTCATTATCTTCGCATGGGGTGAGATTCTCATCGGCTTCCTTGGTTAATACAGGTTCGACTTTTTCAATGTCAAACTTAGGGGCTGTCCTTTCTTTTTTGTTTCTTGGTGTTTCCCTTTTTGGAGTTCTTTCTCTTGCAGGCTTTGCTCTTTCGGCTTTGTTTTCCTGTTTAACAGGCGCCGCCGGCTTTTCCTGTCTTTCTTCTTTTGCGGGTTTTGCAGGGGCTTTTTTCTTCTCAACCCTTACTTTTGCAAGCTTTGAGCCTATACCGAAAAATCCGCGGGAAGGTTCCTCCAAAACAGTAACATCAACTTCGTCTATGGTAAGATTAAGATCCAGAAGCGCCAGATTAACGGCTTCTTCCACATCTGTTCCATATTTCTCAGAAAAATCCATGTTATGTTTCCTCCAATATTTTATGCTTTTGCTCTTCTCTTTTTATTCTTAGCTTCTTGCTCCGCTTTGTACTTCTTTCTCCAAGCGTTGAATCTCATGTTGTAGAAAATCTGAATTACTTGGCTTCCGAACCAGTAAACAGCAAGTCCTGCCGGATAGCTTCTTGCCATCCAAAGAATCATGATAGGGAAAAAGTACTTCATGGTCTTTGTCATAAACGCCGTCTGCTGAGCGTTTCCGCCGGCATTCATCGTTGACTGAGACATCGAGAAAGAAATAAATGTTGCAACAGCCGCAGCGATAGGAAGAATCCACTTATCAGGCTGCGCCAAATCTTTGATCCATAAAAAGCTTTCGTGGGTGGCGAAAAGCATATCTCCGGAAGTTATGTATTCCATCGGGTTTCTAAGCAATGCAAAAAGACCCATGATAACAACCATTTGAACGATCATCGGAAGACAACCGCCGTACATACTCGCGCCCTCATTTTTATAAAGCTCGTTGAGTTTTTCGTTCATAAGAGCCTTATCATTTGCGTACTTTTGCTGGATTTCCTTTATCTTTGGCTGAAATTCAGCCATTTTCATAGTAGATTTTGTTTGCTTGGCGTATACGGGATAAAGGCACAATTTTACCACCACAGTTAAAACAACAATGGCAAGACCGTAATTGCCTATCACATCATAAAGCCACGTGAGCAAAAGACTTAATGGTTTTGCAATTAGTCCCATCAATTTCCTCCATTATTTTAAAGGGTCATATCCTCCCTCATGCCAAGGGTGACACTTTAAAATTCTCTTAATACCTAAATAGCTACCTTTAAAAACTCCATATTTTTCTAACGCTTGTATAAAATAGGTGGAGCAGGTAGGATAAAACCGGCAGGTAGACGGAAATAAAGGCGAAATAAATCTCTGATAAAATCTTATCATCAAAATCATTATCTTTTTAAAAAAGTTGCCTATAATTTTCATTTATCCTTAAGTACACCGGTTTTTCTGAAAGCGGATTTGAGTGATTTTTCAACCTCCGCGCATTTTTTACCGGAAATAGTGTTTCTGGCTATGATTATAAAATCATAACCTGCCGGAAGCTCCTCGGAAAATTTCCTGTAAGATTCCTTCATCAGTCTTCTGGCACGATTTCTCTTGACACTGTTCCCTACTTTTTTGCTTGCCAAAAACCCTGTTCTGTTGTATGGCAAATGATTGGGTCTGAAAAACAGCACCACATACCGCTCGCCTACTGATTTTCCTTTATTATAAATAGAAGAAAAATCACTTTTTTTCCTTAAAACATCCTTTTTTAGCATTACATTAACCGTTGGTTTTTACAAAATTAAGCAGTTAATTTCTTTCTGCCTCTGGCTCTTCTTCTCTTAAGAACGTTTCTTCCGTTCTTGGTTGCCATTCTCTTTCTGAAACCATGCTCTTTCATTCTTTGTCTTTTCTTTGGTTGATATGTCTGTTTCATCACTAGACTCCTTTCTGAATTGTTTTGGTGCGAATCTAAATTCCAATACGCACATACGCTTAAATATTATACTTTATTACTTTTGCAATGTCAACGAATTGTTAAATTAAATTATTTGCGGTTGGGTCGGGTTGGTCGGGATCGGGTCGCAAAATTATCCACAAAAGTTATTCATAAAATTATCCTCAGTATGTGGATAACTCTAAAAATTATTTTTCTAAATTTTTAATTCGCTCTTGCCTATGTATAACTTTTTATATACAATAAAGAAAGAACAAAAGGGTAATTTATCAAGAAGGTGCAAAATTGGAAAACTACGAAAAAATTTGGGCAGAAGTTTTGGAAATAATAAAGGAAAACACCACTCCTATAAGTTTTGACACGTGGTTCAAGGAACCGCTGAGTATTAACAAAATAGACAGTGATTTGAATATAGTATATCTTCAGGTTCAGTCTTCCCGGGGAAACGATTTTATAATCAGCGTACTGAAAAACCGGTACATTTCTTATCTTCAATTTGCTTTCAAAAAAGTGCTGAAAGACGAATATCGGGTCGTGCTGAAATCCTCCGACGAATATGAAAAACCTGTGGATAACTCCTTAGCAGCCCCGAAATTAAAACCCAGTAAAAAAGTTTTGGACAAGCAAAAGCTTTTTAACCCGAAATTTAATTTTGAAAATTTTGTAGTGGGAAGCTGCAACAAGCTCGCCCATGCGGCGGCACTGGCTGTAGCCGAATCGCCTTCGGAAACCTACAATCCTCTTTTTATTTACGGAGGTTCGGGGCTTGGAAAAACTCACCTTATGCACGCCATAGGAATTTATCTTTTGGAGCATAATCCCTCTCTGAACGTTCTTTACGTCTCGTCGGAAATGTTTACCAACGAGCTTATAAAGGCGATTGCCGAGCAAAAAATGAACGAATTTAAACAAAAATACAGGAAAGTCGATGTACTTTTGGTAGACGATATCCAGTTTTTAGAGGGAAAGGAAAACACCCAGGAAGAATTTTTCCATACTTTTAACACTTTATACGACCTTAACAAACAGATTATAATATCAGGAGACAGGGCGCCGAATAAACTTACAAATTTGGACGAGAGACTTCGTTCGAGATTTCAGTGGAATCTGCTTGCGGATATTCAGCCTCCGGATTATGAAACGAGAGTCGCCATTCTGATGAAAAAAGCCGAAAATCTCGGCATTACGGTTGACGATGATCTTTATGAGGTTGTGTGCCTTATTGCGGAAAAAATCAAGGATAATATCAGAGAATTAGAGGGCGCATTTACGAGAAGCGTGTCGTTTTCACATCTTTTGAAAGAAAAACTTGATAAGAATTTTGTAAAAAGGATTCTCAAAGATATTATGAACGCTGGCGAAATTACCATAACTCCGGAAAAAATTAAAAAAATTGTATGCAAACAATATAAAATAAAAGTGACGGAATTAGAATCCTCAAAGAAAACAAACAATATAGCTTTTCCAAGGCAGGTGGCAATGTACCTCATGCGGGATATGACTGATTTGTCCCTGCCGAAAATAGGAGAATACTTCGGTGGAAGGCATTACACCACCGTGATGTATGCCTGTGAAAAAATAGAGGATGAAATGAAAAGAGACGCCGCTTTCGGAAATTTGATTTCCGACCTGAAAGAAAAGATAAAAGATTGACGCCTGATTGACGGCTTATAAGATTATAAGCTTTTATCAATAACTTATAAATAAAAAGAGGATAATTTTTAAAACCTATCCATAGATTTTAAACAACAATTTTCTCTGATATTTCGGGGCTTACACGAGTTATCCACAGATTCCACAGCCCCTACTACTACTATTACTACAAAAAATATAAATTAATAAATAATACTTCGGAGGTTTTTATGAAATTTTCTTGCAGCCAACAGAACTTAACAAAAGCATTAAACATTGTTTCAAAAGCGGTGACAGCCAGAACGACGATTCCTATTTTAAAGGGAATCCTGCTGAGGGTTGACGAAAACGGAGAGCTTACCATGGCGGCCTCAGACCTTGATCTCAGCATCGAAAACAAAATAGAGGTGGAAAATTATGAGCCGGGCGAAGTGGTAGTGCAAGCAAAACTTTTCTCCGATATAATAAGAAAACTGCCTAACAGTCAGGTTTCCATCGAACTTAATCAGGAAAATATCATAATAAAATGTGCAAGCTCCGAATTTAACATTCTTGGGCTTTCCTCGGAGGAATTTCCAAATATAAACATAGACATAGATTCCAAAGAAAGAATTGCCTTTGACAAGGAAATACTCAAAGATATGATAAGAAAAACCTCTTTTGCTGCAAGCATAGACGAATCGAGAGGGGTGCTTACCGGAGTTCTTATCGAAATAAAAGAAAGAAAGCTGAATATGGTGGCTCTCGACGGCTTTCGTATGGCGGTGACAAGAGAAAATATAATAAACAAAAAAGAGCAAAATATCATAATTCCTGCAAAAATAATCAATGAAATAAGCAAAATAATAACCGAAAATGAAAACGATTTACAGGATGTTGACCTTTACATAAACGAAAAGAGAGCTATTTTCTTAATAGGTGACACAAAGGTTGTTTTGAGGTTGCTTGAGGGAGAATTTGTTAACTATAAAAATATTCTTCCAAAAGACAGCAAATGCAGAGTCGTTGTAAACAGAGAGGATTTGCTCGAAAGTATAGAAAGAGCTTCCTTACTTGCAAAAGTAGGAAAAAATAATCTGATAAAGCTCAATATCAAAGACGGAAACATGGAAGTTACCTCAAAATCCGAAGACGGAAACGTAAAGGAAGAAGTCATCATATCGAAAGAGGGAGATGATTTAATAATCGGCTTCAACTCAAAATATATGATAGACGCTCTAAAATCCATTGACGATGAGAGCATTACCATGAATTTCAATACAAGCATCAGCCCTTGCCTGTTAAAACCTATCAGCGGCGAAGAATATGAATACTTAGTTCTTCCTGTAAGAATAACTAATAATTAAAAAGAAACAAGAAAATATGTATATAAAAGAAATAGAACTTAAAGACTTTCGTAATTACGAAAGTCTTAATCTTAAATTTAATAAAAATGTGAATTTGATTCTCGGAAAAAACGCCCAGGGAAAGACAAATCTCATTGAATCGATTTATGTTACGTCTGTAGGCAAATCTTTCAGAACCAACAAGGATTCTGAGCTGATAAGATTCGGCTGCGATTTTGCAAATGTAAAAATAAAAGCAGAAAAAGACGATATGGACTGCGATGTGGAAATTATATACACAAAAGATCAAAAAAAATACGCAAAAGTAGACGGAATAAAATTAAAAAAGACCTCCGAGCTTTTAAAAAATATTTTTATCGTGATTTTTTCGCCGGAGGACCTAAAAATAGTAAAAGAAGAACCTGAAAAAAGACGAAAATTCATAGACAGGGAGCTTTGTCAGATAAAGCCTGCATATTATGACAATCTGTCAAATTACAAAAAGATTTTGACTCAGAGAAACGCATATTTGAAAGAAGAAAAAATAAATAAATCCATGCTTGATGTGTGGGACAGGCAGCTTGCAAAATACGGCGCGGCGGTTATGAATATGAGAAATGGATTCATAGAAGAATTATCTCAAGTCGCAGGGCAGATCCACAGGAAAATAACCAACGAAAAAGAAAGCTTAAAAATAAATTATGCTCCTAATCTGGAATTTTTTGATGATTTAAAAGCTCAAGAAGAAAAATTTTACGAAAAAATAAAAGAATCATATGATTCCGATATTCGCCAGCGAACCACGACCAAGGGGCCTCATAAGGATGATTTTGAACTTTTTATCGACGGGATAAACGTAAGAAGCTTCGGTTCTCAGGGACAACAGCGAACCTCCGCACTTTCTCTGAAACTTGCCGAAATAAAAATAATAGAGGAAGAAACCGGTTACAAACCGGCGCTTTTGCTCGACGATGTTATGAGCGAGCTTGATATAGAAAGGCAGGAATATCTGGTAAAATCCCTTGCGAGGGTTCAGCTTTTCATCACCACCACGGAAATTCCGGAAATTTTGACGAAAAAATTTCAAAATTACACCGCATACAATGTCGAAAAGGGTCAGGTTGAGGTAATATAAATATATATATCAACAATTTAATTCCGGAAATTTAACGAATAAACGGGGATTTCAGGCAGGTTTTGAAAAGATTTGATGATAAATCGCCAAAGGACGGGAAATCCTCTTTTTTTATTGAAATTTTTGATTGTTTATGGTATATTATAAATTGATTACCTGCTTATAAAAACAGAAAAAAGGGAGAAAAAATGAGCTTAGAAGAAAAAACAAACGGCCAGTACGGCGCGGAACAAATACAAGTTCTCGAGGGTCTTGAAGCTGTAAGAAAAAGACCCGGAATGTATATAGGAAGCACAGGTCCGAAAGGGCTTCATCACCTCGTTTACGAAATTGTGGACAACAGTATAGACGAGGCTCTGGCAGGATACTGCAAAACCATAAATGTCACCATCCAAAAGGACAACTCTATTGTCGTTGAGGACGACGGCCGGGGAATGCCTGTTGATAAACACCCGAAGATGGGAATCCCGGCGGTTGAAGTTATCCATACCGTGCTTCATGCCGGCGGCAAATTCGGAGGCGGAGGATATAAGGTATCCGGCGGTCTTCACGGCGTAGGCGCTTCCGTTGTTAACGCTCTCTCTACCCACATGGAAGTAGAAATCAAGAGAAACGGCAAGATTTACAAACAATGCTACGAAAAAGGAAAGACCGTATCTAAGCTCGAAGTAGTCGGCGAATCGAGAAAAACAGGCTCCAAAACAACATTTTGGCCGGATCCGGAAATCTTCACCGAAACCACGGTGTTCGATTTTGACGTGCTGGAACACAGGCTCAGAGAAATGGCGTTCCTCAACAAAGGCATAAAGATTGTCTTTAAGGACGAACGCGATGGGAAAAAGAAATCAGAAACCTACCACTATGAGGGAGGAATCAAGGAATTTGTAAGTTTTATCAACAAAAACAAAGACTCACTCCATCCTGAAGTTATATATTTTGAAATAATAAAGGATACCTGCGAGGTTGAAATTGCAATGCAGTACACCGATAGCTACAGCGAGCTGATCCTCGGATATGCAAACAATATCAACACCACCGACGGCGGTACTCATATAGTCGGATTCAAGAGCGCTCTCACAAGAGTTTTCAACGATTACGGCAAAAAATCAAAGATTCTCAAAGATAACGATACTCTTAGCGGTGAAGACGTAAGAGAAGGCCTCACGGCGGTAGTGTCCGTGAAGCTTGAGGAACCACAGTTTGAGGGACAGACAAAGGCGAAGCTGGGAAATTCGGAAATCCGTGGATTTGTTGAAACATCGACCAACGAAAATCTTACGGCATTCCTAGAAGAAAACCCGGCGCAAGCAAAGATCATCATCGAAAAATGTATCAAAGCTGCACGGGCAAGAGAAGCCGCAAGAAAAGCAAGAGATCTCACCAGAAGAAAAGGCGCACTTGAAAGCTTTTCGCTTCCGGGAAAATTGGCGGACTGCTCCGAAAAAGACCCTGCCCTTTCGGAAATTTTCCTCGTCGAGGGTGATTCCGCGGGAGGCTCCGCAAAGGACGGCAGAGACAGGAAGCGTCAGGCAATTCTGCCACTTCGAGGCAAAATTTTAAACGTTGAAAAAGCAAGACTTGACAGGATTTTAAGCTCCGAAGAAATCAAGAACATGATCACAGCCTTCGGCTGCGGAATCGGAGAAGATTTTAATCTGGAAAAGCTGAGATATCACAAAATTATAATCATGACAGATGCCGACGTTGACGGCGCTCACATCAGAACGCTGCTACTGACATTCTTCTACAGATACATGAAGCCGCTGATCGAAGAAGGCTATGTTTATGCTGCTCAGCCGCCGCTTTATCAGGTAAAGAAGGGCAAGGAAGTTCACTATACCTACAGCGAGGAAGAACAGACAAGACTCATGGCAGAGATTGCAGATAAGCCCGGAAAGGCGGACATCCAAAGATACAAAGGTCTGGGCGAAATGGACGCAGAGCAGCTCTGGGAAACCACAATGGACTTTAACCACAGGACGCTGGTGCAGATCACACTTGAAGACAGCGCCGCAGCAGACGAAATCTTCACAACCCTCATGGGGGACAAGGTTCCGCCACGCAAGAAATTTATCGAAGACAACGCGCAGTACGCGACAATAGACGCATAAGGAAGGAGGGGCAAGATGACAACTTTACTTGAAGACCAGAAAATGCTTCAACACGAGATTCATGACGAAATGAAGCAATCATATATCGACTACGCCATGAGCGTAATCGTAAGCCGTGCCCTGCCTGACGTAAGAGACGGACTGAAGCCGGTACACAGAAGAATTCTATATGGAATGAGCGAGCTTGGGGTAACGCCGGATAAACCGCACAAGAAATCCGCGCGTATCGTCGGTGAAGTAATGGGTAAATATCACCCTCACGGAGACTCGTCTATATACGACGCCATGGTAAGGCTCGCGCAGCCTTGGAATATCAGGCATCAGCTGGTTGACGGACACGGTAACTTCGGCTCCGTGGACGGAGACGGCGCTGCAGCAATGCGTTATACGGAAGCAAGAATGACTCCCCTTGCGCTGCAAATGCTCAGAGACATAGACAAGGAAACCGTTGACTTTATCCCGAACTTTGACGGAGAAGAAAAGGAACCGGTGGTTTTGCCATCAAGATTTCCAAATCTATTGGTAAATGGCTCAAACGGTATTGCAGTAGGTATGGCAACCTCGATTCCGCCTCATAATCTGGCAGAGACTATCGACGCGGCGGTAAAAATTATCGACCAGCCGGAATGTAACATCGACGAGCTGTGCAAAATCGTCAAGGGACCGGACTTTCCGACAGGCGCCGTTATCATGGGAAAAAATTCTGCAAAACAGGCATATAGAACGGGACAGGGCAAGGTAGTCGTTCGGGCGGTCACCGAAATAGAAGAAACAAATAAAGGTCGCCAGCAGATTATCGTAAGCGAAATCCCTTATCAGGTAAACAAGGCAAGGCTTATCGAAAAGATGGCGGAACTGGTAAAAGACAAGAGAATCGAGGGGATTTCCGAAATCAGGGACGAATCCAACCGCAAGGGCATGAGAATCGTCATCGAACTGAAAAAAGATGCAAACGCTCAGATAATACTTAACAGACTTTACAAGCACACGCAGATGCAGGAAAGCATCTCCATGATCATGCTTGCAATCGTAGACGGAAGACCGAAGATTTTGACGCTTCGGGAAATCCTGGATGAATACCTTAAACACCAGAAGGAAGTCGTAACGAGAAGAACCATCTACGACAAGAAAAAAGCCGAGGCAAGGGCGCACATCTTAGAAGGCTATAGAATCGCTCTTGATAATATCGACGAAATCATCAGAATAATCAGAAACAGCTACAACGACGCAAAAGAAAGACTCATGGAACGCTTCGGGCTTTCGGAAATTCAGGCTCAGGCGATCCTCGATATGCAGCTTCGCAGACTGCAGGGACTTGAAAAAGAGAAAATCGAAAACGAATATCAAGAGCTCATCAAGAAAATCGCATATTACAAGCAGCTTCTCGAAGACGAGCATATGCTCATGGGAGTCGTAAAGACCGAGCTTCTCGAAATCAAAGAAAAATGGGGAGATAAGAGAAGAACCAAGATCAAAGCAGACGAAACCGAAATCGACGAAGAAGATTTGATCGAAGAAGAAAATGTCTGCGTAACCCTGACGCATCTTGGCTACATCAAGC
>CAVKSD010000008.1:0-36409 GCA_963658905.1 Bacteroidaceae bacterium | reverse complement strand
CGCTTGACAGCAATGCTTTTTTAGTAGTTCTACTGTTTGTCATTTTTTCCTCCTTATGAAAGATTTTGATAATTTCTTTTGTGTATGTTTTGTTGTGATGCAGCTCAAATTGCAATCACAAAAACTTCACAATTCTTTATTTTTATTATACCCCCCCCCCCAATATTTGTCAACCAGTATGAATTTGCACATTTGGAATATTGTGTGTTTTGCGTCATGACAAGCATTGTTTTTTTCATGCAAAAAGCAGCCGAAGCTGCCTTTAATTGAAATGTATGAGCCTTTTTGCATAATTAGATCAAGTGGTTGCTGCCGTACTACTCCGGGATGTCTCCCACGCCGTTCAGAATCAGGCGCGGGCGATAAGGGAACATATCCACTTCTTCCCTTGAAGTTACCCCCGACAGCACCAAAATCGGATCCAGTCCGCTTTCCACGCCGCCGACTATGTCTGTGTCCATTCTGTCGCCGATCATCGCCGCTTCCTCCGAATGTACCCCCAGCATTTTCAGCCCGGTTCGCATCATCAGCGGGTTTGGCTTTCCGACAAAATACGCCTGTTTGCCCGTTGCCATTTCAATGGGTGAAATCAGCGCCCTGCACGCCGGAATGATTCCGCGGGTGGATGGGCCTGTCATATCAAAATTCGTTCCAATCAGCTTGGCGCCGCCCCGCACCAGCGAAACCGCCTTGCAAATCGTCTCGTAGTTATAGCTTTGGCTCTCCCCTACGATTACATAATCCGGATCTCTGTCGGTGATTGCAACGCCGCAGTGATAAAGCGCCCCCACAAGCCCCGGTTCGCCGATTACATAGGCGCTGCAATGATGGGTCTGCTCGCTTACAAATTTTGCCGTTGCCATGGCACTTGTGTAGAAATGGCTTTCGTCGATGTCCATTCCCATGTTTTGTAATTTTAACTTTAGTTCAAGGGGCGTCTGCCCGCTGTTGTTGGTCAGAAATAAAAAGCTCTTTCCTTCTTTGTACAGCCACTCTACGAACTCTTTTACACCCGGAAGCAGACTGCCTCCGCGATAAATCACACCGTCCATATCGCAGATAAACCCTTTTTTTGCTCTTAATTGTTCCATTTTTTTCTCCTTATCTGCCTTTAATTTTTCGTCTTTTCTCTCTTATATTTTACACCGGTTCGGGCAAAAAGTAATGTGAAATTTGGGTTAAATTTCAATCAGAAACCATCAGAAATTTCTCTGAAATCCTCATAAATTCCCAATCAGCAGTTGCAAATATTTGCGTGCCTGCTCTTTGGTGCAAGCCCCGTCTCGTATCGCTACCCACTGCCATACCAGAAACAGCGTGTTGCTGTAGTGGTCGGCAAGCAATTCGTTTGGAATATCCTTTTGCGTTGCCTGTGGACAATCCTTAAAGATTAAGCGCATTTCCTTATTCATAAAATTTCTGAAGCTGGAAAACATATATCCAATCTCTGGGTTATGGGAAAGTATGCCGCATATTGCTTCCCTGTTTTGCTTTGTAAAATCATAAATTCGGTCAAAATAAAGATACAGCATTTCATTTTCCTCGGCGTGATGGTATTCGCCCAGCCCTATATGCCCCGCGAGGGTTTGCCAGCAGAAGTTAAGCAAATCGTATTTGTCGTCAAAGTAATTATAAAAGGTTGCGCGAGGATATTGTGCCGCTTCACAGATTTCTCCCACGGTGATTTTTTCAAAGGATTTCTGAGATAAGAGCCTGAACATTTCACTGCTGAAAGTTTCGAGGGTTCGCTTTGCGCCTTTTGTCATCGGCTTGGTAATGTCGTATTTCATAATCTGCTTCTCCTTTTTTGCAAATTTTGATATTTGTCCGGCATTAAACAGAACAAGCTATTTGTCGCTTGTTTTGTCCTTACTTGCAGTATAATATGTAAATAGAATTTTTGCAAGTGTCTAATTTTATTCGCATGTATTTGCTTGCAGGCTAAGGAGGTTTTTTCGTGAGTGTTGCGGTTATAACCGGAGCTTCCTCCGGACTTGGCGTTTGCTATGTTGACGCCGTTACAAAATTGTTTCCCGAAATAGATGAGCTATGGCTGATTGCCCGCCGGGAAGATCGCTTGAAGGCGGTGGCTCAGAAATATCCCGAAAAGAATTGTGTGATTATTCCCATGGATATGGCTGATAGGAACAGTTATAAAATGCTTGAAGCAAGGTTGAAAGAAGCTAATCCTCAAATAAAGGTGTTCATAAACGATGCGGGGGTATCCTTCGGCGCTCCTTTTGAGGATATGGAGCTTGCGTCCATGCTGAAAATCATCGACCTTAACTGCAAAGGTGCAACGGCAATAACAAAGGTCTGTCTGCCGTACATCACCAACGGCGGCACGATTTTGGAGGTGTCCTCGACCTCTGCCTTTGTGCCGAATACAAATTTGGTTGTTTACTCCGCGTCAAAATCCTATCTGTCCGCCCTTTGCCTGGGGCTGCGGGAAGAACTAAAAGCCAGGCGTATCAATGTATGCGCCATGTGCCCCGGCTTTATGCTTACGGAAATGACGAAACCGGAACTCACAAAGGGGCAAAGCCGTTTGCCCGTGATCGACCCTGCGGTTGCCGCGTTTAAATCGTTAAAAGCCGCGAAAAAGGGCAGAGCGGTTTACACCACCGGAGCCTTTTATAAAGGCTATCGCCTGCTTGCGAAGCTCGTTTCCCACGGGCTGCTGATTAAATTTACCGGTCTTGAATAAGGAGGCTCTTATGATTCTATATTTTTCTGCCACGGGAAACAGTGAATATGTGGCTAAGCAGATTGCCGCAGCAACAAATGATGTTGCGGTTTCTGTCACGGATTGTTATAAAAAGCAGATATTTTCTTTTGATGAAAATGCGGAAACGCTGGGAATAGTAAGTCCCACCTATGCCTGGGGGTTGCCTGTTATCGTGAGGGATTTTTTGCGCCTACTCGATTTGACAAATAAGCCGAAATATATTTATTTCGTTGCGACCTACGGCACAACGCCGGGTCAGACGGGGCAATTTGCCGCGGATATTCTGAAAGATAGGGGCCTCGCTTTATCCGCAAGGTTCTGCGTAAAAATGCCGGATACATGGACGCCGATATTCGATTTGAGTAGCAGGGAAAAAGTCCGGCGCATAAACGATGCTGCCGAGAACGAAATCGCCTCTGTTATTGCCAAAATTCAGCGCCGGGAAAGCGGAGATTTTATGCGGCGCAAGATGCCTTTGCTCCTTGCAAAACCGGTATATGGCATATGGTATAATCAAATGCGCAAGACAAAGCATTTTTCGGTGGAAAATACCTGCGTGGGCTGCGGGCGGTGTGCAAAAAACTGTCCTGTTTCCGCCATTGAGATAAAAAACGGCAAGCCGGTTTGGGTGAGGAAGCAATGTGTTATGTGCCTGTCCTGCCTGCACCGCTGTCCGAAATTTGCGATTCAGTACGGAAAAAACACGAAGAAACACGGGCAATATTTGCACCCTCAGGAGCTGTGAAATTATATTTTCGTCTTGTTATCCTTTTTCTGAATTGTGCCATTCATTCAAAACGGCTTCTACCTGTGCGATTAACTGCTCCTTATTGGGAATATAAGAAACATAGCGCGAAGCAAAGATATTGTTGGACAGACCGCCCAGTGCATATTCGGCAGCTATGCTGTCTTTATCCGTACAAAGGATAATGCCGATCGGTGGATTATCATGTTCATCATTTACTTCTGCGGCATAGTAGTTCAGATACATATTAAGCTGTCCGGCGGCTTCCGGCGTTAGCTTGGTTGTTTTTAACTCAATCAGCACATACGCCCGAAGGATTTTGTTGTAGAAAACCATATCCACATAGTAGTGGGTATTGTTCAATGTAATGCGCTGTTGCGTTCCTACGAACATAAAACCGCGTCCTAATTCCAACAGGAATTTTTCTATTTGTGCGACCAGTGTTTTTTCAAGGTCACTTTCAAGCATAGTTTTGTTTTCCGGTACGCCCAGAAATTCAAATACATAAGGGTCTTTGATAATATCTAATGGAGTAGACATTTCAATTCCCTTTTCTGCAAGCGCAAGAACGGTTTCCTTATTCGTTTTTCCCTCTGACAGTAACAAGCGTTCATAGACAGATGTGGAAATCTGCCGTTTTAATTCGCGTATCGACCATCCGGAGTTGATGGTTTCCTTTTCATAAAAACTGCGTTTGTCCGGGTCTGAAATTGTCAACAGTTCGCAGTAATGTGACCATGACAATTTCCCAGACACCGTCTGGAATTTTTGATGGTGCATATAGAATAGCCGCATATTGTACAGATTAGAAACAGAAAACCCCTTTCCAAATTCTTTTGTCAGCTCTTTTGAAAGCAGCTTTAAGGTCTGCTTTCCGTAATCTGCCCGGTCTTTATTTTCCTGTTCATGCTCAACAATAATCTTCCCTACATTCCAGTAGGTAGACAACAATTCAGTATTTACTTGCACCGCCACGCGCTGACGTGCATTTAATAACAATTCTCTGATTTCATTCATCATAGAATTAGTATCTGTCAAATCGCTCAATTTTAACGCTCCTTTCAAGGTAAAGTACAATCAGCGTAACATAAAAATTTTCCGTTTCCGTATTGATACGTTGTTTCCGGAGTTTTCGCCGCTACATCTCGATTATTTCGCCGATGTTGGTTAGATATAGATATGCTTCTTTCACGCGCTTTCCGGTTGCTTCTTCGAGCGCCCTGCGATAAAGGTTAATTTGGGCAGCGTATCTTGCACGGATACTCTCGCGGCGCCCTGCGAGCTCGCCCTTGCTCCGCACATTCGTGGTCTTGTAATCCACAAGGACGAGCCCGCCTTCTTCTTCGAAGAAGCAGTCGATTATGCCCTGCACAATCGACTGGGCGCCTTTGCTGCCGCCGTTGCCTATGCCGCTATCTGTGCCGCTGACGGTACCGCCGTTTGTACTGCTGTCTGTGCCTCCGTTTGCGCTACTGCCTGTGCCGCTGCTTGTATCGCTGTCTGTCCTATAGTCTGCACTGATGCCTGTGCTGCTCTCTTCGGCTGTGTCCAAAATCAGATTGAAGGGCTTTTCCCGCTGCAAGCCAAGGAAATCGGAGCTGCCTGCGGCAGCGGATTCGTATCGGGCTGCCGCCGCGCCCGCCGCCGCCATGCGGCGGCCCAGAGGCGATACCATGAACTCCGCAATCTTTTCCTTGTCTATCGCCTCTGCCTCCGCCTCGGTGAGAAACTCCTCCTTCACCATATCACAGATAAGCGATTCAACATATCTTTCAGTCTCTGCAAGTTCCTCGGCGGAGGCGCGGGACTCGGCAGCCCGCGAAGCAAAGCCCAAGGTCGCAAAGTCGATTTTTTCAAGAACTTTGTGGGTTATAGTCCCTATCTGTGCGGCGGTGAACGTAGAATGAGCCTTGAAGCTTTTCGGCTCCGAAAGGGATATTTCCGTCTTATGCTTCCCCGCCAGTTCGCTGACCGAATACTTGGATTTGATTTTGAGGTCTGCGGCGAAAGGATATTCAAAGTTCATGCGGCGTTCGACATATTTCGACAACTGCTCATCGTAAATTGGCGATTTCATCTCGCCCGCACTCTCATCCTCAGATTCTTTCCTTTCGCAAATTGGCGATTTCTCCCAAGCCGCCTCAGATTTCCCCTGAATCGCCCACACATCAGCGCCGGATTCCGCCTCCGGCTCCTGCAAAAGCGCCAGCGCCCTTGCCGTGTTCCGCCGTCTGCCCTCGGACAGTTGCTTTAAATCCCCGTTGCTTATATGTCCTCTGGCAGAGGGCTCCCTATAGATGCAGCCGCCGCACATGGAAAAATACGACGAGTCGCTTGGAGCTTCCTTTGTGATCTTTTCCACCTCATCGTTGTAGTTGTCTGTCATTCCCAAAATATACAATATGTCCTTTGCGCGGGTCATAGCCACATAGAGGATCCGCTTTTCCTCCTCCACCTCCTCACGGTGCATTTTCACGCGAATAACGTTCTGAATCAGGCTCGTTTTCATCCAGCTTTCCTGATAATTTACAAGCGGAAAGCCTATGCCTATGTCCTTGTGTACGGAAATATCTTTTCCCGATTTCGTGTAATTCAGACGGCGACAGAACCCCGCCAAAAGCACCATCGGAAATTCCAGCCCCTTGGATTTGTGTATCGTCATTATGCGAATGGTGTCGTCCCCCTCGGCAGCCATCTTCACCTGCCCCATGGAAACCTTGCGTTGCTTCACAGCCTCGATGTACTGTATAAACCCATACAGAGATCCGCCCTGAGACTTCCTATATGCAAGAGCTTTGTCGCAAAGCGCCCGAAGATTTGCCTGTCTGCGGCTTCCCGAAGGCATTGCACCCATGGCAATGTAAAAGCCTGTCTCCAGCATCAAATTCCAGACCAATTCTTCGAGGGGCAGCAATCTTGCCGCAAGTCTCCATTCCTCAAGTTTTTTGAACATGGCGCTGCATTTTTCCCGTAAGTCATCTTCTCCCGAATCGCCGCTTTCGGCATAGCGCAAAACCGCATCATGGTAGGAGCATTTTTCATCGCAGGCAATCCGAATCTTCGCCAGCTCCTCAATGGTAAAGCCGAATATCTCCGAACGCATCACCGTAAGCAGCGGAATGTCCTGCTTCTCGTTGTCAATTATGTCAAGCAGCGACAGGAAAATATTTATTTCCATGGTATCAAAATACCCGTCGTTGTCGTCCACATACGCCGGCAGATTGTTGTCCGTCAAAATTTTGTAAAAAATGTCGCCATAATTCTTGATTCCCCGCATCAAAATCACGATATCGCCCTTTTGCAAAGGTCTTTCAACCCCGCGCTTGCTGTCAAAAATGGTTTTACCCAAAGCCCCCCTTATTATTTTCGCCGCGGACAAAGCCTCCTTCTCGGCTTTTATCATGTTTTTTAGCTCGTCGTCAAGCTCCGAATCCTCGTCCCAAGGAGTCTCCGCAAGGTAAAGCTTCGGTTCAAAATTGCAGCGTTCCCCGAAAGGATCTCCAAGGTGTAAAGCCGCGTTTTCGTCGTAGCCCGGCATGGTTTGCTTAAAAACCCTGTTAATAAAGTCAATTACTGTTTTTTTGCTTCGGAAATTCCTGTTCAAATCAATTTTTTCCGAAAGACTTTCTTCACCGTTCTCCTCTGCGCGCCTCTCCGCCTCCGCAAAATCCCTGTAACGTGCCTGAAAGATCTCCGGCTCCGCAAGCCTAAATTTGTATATGCTCTGCTTCACATCTCCTACCATGAAAAGGTTGTTTTCACCCTTAATGCGGGCGACCAGCGCCTCCTGCAAAAGGTTGCTGTCCTGATATTCGTCTATGAAAATGTAAGCAAATTTTTCCCTGTAATACGCCGCAGCCTCCTCGTCCTTCAAAATTTCAAAGGCATAATGCTCGATATCGCCAAAATCCACCAGTCCCCGTTCCTTTTTTAGCCGCGCAAAAATATCCCGATAGTCCGCCACCGTCTTCAGGAAAAATTTTCCGTCCGGATATGTCTGGCGAATTTCGCCGTGCAGATTTTCCAGACTGTCGTAATAATAGTCTTTTTTCAGGGAAGAAACCGCATCTTTAAGTGGCGCTCTTGCGGCTTCCAGCCTTTCCTTAATCTCCGTAAGCTCCGCCTCCGTGTGAAGATCGTCGGGCTTAAAATATTTTTTCAGCAGCGACGGCATCTTGACCCTTTCAAGTTTTTCTCTGAGTGCATCAAAATCCCTGCTTTCAGCCCTTTCAAGAAGTTCTGCGGCAAGGTTCATATACGCCGCCGTAATTTCCGTTACCCCCTCATGCCCCAGGCAGGCGTTTTCCTCCGCAAATGCGTTAAGCGCATCAGCCCCACGTTTTAAACGGCTTTCGGTGTCCTCTCCGATAAAGCTGCATATTTTCCCCGAAGAAAAAGTTTCAAAGTCCGAATCAAGCTCCCTTACCGCCGCCTCAAACCACGCAAAAGGCTCCGGCAAGCTCTGTATAACCTCAAAGGTCTTCCGCACAGTTTGCCTGAATCTCTGTTCATTCCTATCGCCGCTGTATTTATTCAAAAACGCGAAAAATTCAGGGTCTTCCTCCTCGAAATACATCTTCAAAAGCTCGTCCAGTGCCTGCTCTTTCAGAAGTTCCTGCTGCACATTGTCGCATATCTTAAAGTTCGGCTCTATGTTTATAAGGTAAAAAAATCTGCGAATCACCTCAAGGGCAAAGGCGTGAAAAGTGCTTATATTCGCAAGGGGCATCCGTTCGAGCTGCTGTTTGAGAAGTTTTATCTGCGCAGGATTTTCCTCGGCTTCCTTTTCGATTGCCCTTTCGATTTTTTCTTTCATCTCCGCCGCCGCCGCGTTGGTAAAAGTGACTATAAGCATCCTGTCGATACTGCATTCACCCTCAAGAATCAGCTTCTTGATCCGCTCCACCAGCACCGCCGTCTTTCCGGAACCTGCCGCCGCCGCCACCAATATATTTTTGTTTCTCAGTTCAATGGCTCTCGCCTGTTCCGCCGTCCAGTTCATAGTTTTTTCCTTTCGCTTATTCTCGCTTCTGCTTTCGCGCCTACATTCTTCGCGCCTACATTCTTCTTATATTTTCGTGCTTACATTTTAACATATTTTTTGCCCCTTGGGACTGTTTTTTCACCCGCAATTTTGGTAAAATGTAATGAGTGAATATGCAAATCATAAAAACACAGAATTTTAAAAATTCGACAAAATATCGGAAAGCAGGCAATTAAATGGCAGATACACACAAGCAAAACAAATCGCAAATCACAAATCGTCCCACAATGCTCATGATACTGGACGGTTTCGGGCTGAATCCCGCAGAATACGGCAACGCAATCAAAGCCGCCCACACGCCGAATCTGGACAAAATATTCAAAACCTATCCTCACATCAGTCTCAAAGCAAGCGGTCTTGCGGTGGGACTTCCCGATGGGCAAATGGGAAATTCCGAGGTGGGTCATCTGAACATCGGCGCCGGGCGCATCGTCTATCAGGAACTGACCCGTATCACCAAAGCCGTGGAGGATGGCATTTTTGACGGAAACGCAGCTCTGAACAAGGCTATCAACCACGTAAAGAGCGAAAATTCCACCCTGCACATTTTCGGGCTTTTGTCCGACGGCGGTGTTCACAGCCATATTGAACATATCAAAGCTACCATCAGGCTTGCCGCAAGGCGGGGCGTAAAGGACATCTTGCTTCACTGCTTCATGGACGGCAGAGATGTTCCTCCGACTTCCGGAATTTATTATATAGAAGAAATGGAAAAAATGATGAAAGCCGAGGGTTCTTTCAGAATCGGCGTCGTTTCCGGCAGATATTACGCCATGGATCGGGATAAACGTTGGGACAGGGTGGAAAAAGCCTATGACGCCCTCACCCTTTCCGAAACAAGCCCTCAGGCTGCGGGGTTCGTAAAGTCCGAGGATTCTGCGGTTTCTGCGGTCTTTGAACGGGCGGACTCCGCATCAGAGGCGGTTCGCAAGGCTTATGAGACAGGCGTGACGGATGAATTTATCCTGCCAACCGTATGTGATGGCGCAAAATCCGTATCGGATGGGGATTCCGTCATATTCTGTAACTTCCGACCCGACCGGGCAAGGGAAATCACCCGCGCTTTCACAGATCCGGATTTTGAGGGCTTTGAGCGAAAAAAATTCCCGCGTAACCTTGTTTATGTCTGCATGACCCAATACGATGCCGCCATGCCAAACGTGGAGATTGCGTTCCCACCCCAGACCATAAAAAACACCCTGGGGGAATATCTCTCAGCAAAGGGACTTCACCAGCTTCGCATTGCGGAAACCGAGAAATATGCTCATGTTACATTTTTCTTTAACGGCGGAGTGGAGGCTGCAAACCCTCTCGAAGACAGAATTTTGATTCCATCCCCAAAGGTTGCCACCTACGATTTGAAGCCTGAAATGAGTGCCTTTGAAGTTACGGACAAAGTGGTTGAAGAAATCGGCACCGGACTTTACGACGCCATCATTTTGAATTTTGCAAACGCCGATATGGTGGGGCACACCGGGGTTTTCGACGCCGCGGTAAAAGCCATTGAGGCTCTGGATTCCTGTGTGGAGAAAGTCGTATCCGCAGTACTTGCGGCAGGTGGACAAATCCTACTGACGGCAGATCACGGCAACGCAGACTGTATGCTGGACGAATCCGGCAATATTGTTACCGCCCACTCGACGAACCCCGTTCCGCTGGTTCATATCAGCGCTACGCCCTGCGAATTTCGTGAGGATTTGCAGGGCGAGGCAAAGCTTGCCGACATCGCGCCTACAATGCTTCGCCTTATGGGGCTGGATGCCCCGCCGGAAATGACCGGAAACTGCCTGATTAAGTAGCGAGCACAGATTGCCGCCGCTACACAATGCGAGTGAAAAAGCAAAAGCTCGCAACAAAATCAGCCAACAAAATCAAAATCACGAAGCCTGAATCTTTAATTTTGTATTGCAAATAAGCAAAAAATATGCTAACATAATGTCAAGAGACAAGGTCTTTCGACTTTGCCGTTTGGGTTTTAGGCTTTTACAGCCCCGCCACTCTTGGTTTCAGCAGGAGTGGCTTTTTTTATGCTTGAAATCGTGATCCGCAAACGTCTAAGCGTGATTGTAATCTTCATTCTCACCGCCTCCTTTCTTAAAATCCAAATACGGACCCTTTGAAACTCGGCTCAGCCACCCGACCTTATTCTCTTGACAAAATTTATTATATCACGAACAAGTATTCTGAACAAGCGTTTTATTGCGATTTGCTACGAGTTTTTTCCGGTTTTTTCCGCGTCAACCACCTGTATCTCAGCGTTCAGATCCAAGTGGCTCAGAATCCCTGCAGTTTCAGCTTCTTCGGCGTGTTCCTCGATTTCCTCGTACAGATCCTCCCGCCATGTAGGATTTCCCATGCCACCGACGCAGCCTCGGTTGCACACCATGCCCTCTATAAAATTATTCGGCAAAACGCCCTTGCTCGCCTTTAGAAGCGCCACCTTGCACTGGTCGATACCGTCGCAGGAAATGGCGTTCAGCTCAAAATCTTTTATGTCCATTTCTTTCAGCACTTCGCTTACCGCCGCGGCGACGCCGCCTGAGGTTGCGAACATTCTGCCGTAATAGGAAGCCTGATTCCATTCCGTCGGCTCCTGATCCCGGAGCAGGATATCCCGGCTGTCAAAGAGCGCCTGAAGCTCCTCAAAGGTAATCACATAGTCCACATAGGGTGAAACCTCCTCCTTTTTTATCTCGGCTTTTTTGGCTATGCAAGGTCCGATAAAGACAATTTTAGCCTCAGGCTCCCGTTCCTTGATTGAGCGACCCAGTTCTGCCATCGGAGAAAGATTGTGGGAAATATGCTGTGCCATTTGCGGATGCTTTGTTTTTATGTACTTCACAAAAGCCGGGCAGCACGAAGAAGTAAGAAAGCCCTTTTCCACAAGCTCAAGGCCCTCTTTGTAGGCAACCATGTCAGCCCCCGCCGCAACTTCCAGCACCTTGGCAAAGCCCAGCTTTTTGATTCCGGTTATAACATTGCCCAGAGGCACATACTGGAACTGGCTTGCGATTGCCGGAGCCACGATTGCAATTAGCCTGTTTTCTTCCCCGGCAGACTCTGCCTCAGCCGCCGACTTCAGCTCCCTGATAACCTGAACGATGCTTGATTTGTCCACGGGAGCGCCGAAAGGGCAATGATATACGCAGGCGCCGCAGTCTATGCACTGTTCGTAGTCTATACACGCCTCGCCGCCGGGAGCCATTGAAATTGCCCCTACCTTGCAGGCGTTTTCGCAAGGTCTTCTAAAATTATGTATCGCGCTGTATTTGCAAGCCTTTGCGCATCTTCCGCACTCCACGCATTTGCTCTTGTCGATCCTCGCGCGCTGATGCTCGTCGATAATAATCGCGTCCCGTTTGCAGGATTCCACGCAGTGATGAGCAAGGCAGCCCCTGCAAAGGTCGGTAACAACATATCCCGCCTCTGGGCATTCGTCGCAGGCGATGCCGATGATATGCACCACCCCCGGTTCATCAGGGCTTCCTCCCGCCGCCTGCCGAATCCTTTCTGCTACAACGGCTCTGTCCTTATATATGCAGCAGGTCTGCGGCGGCTCGCCTTTCGGAATTATATTTCCTGCCATTCGGTTAAACTCCTGAAAAAGCTCATGCCCCTCCCAAGCCTGTACCGCAACTTCTCTGAGTACCTTGTATTTGGTTTCCTGCACCCTGTTGTCAAATAATTTCATAAACTTATCCCCCCTCGTTTGATTTTTCACACAATATATGTTAAGATGTATCTAATATACATTGATATCTTATTCGGTATCTGATTAAAATAAATGCTTCGCCCTTTGCGAAAGGAGCCATAAAATGCAACTTAATCATACGAAAAAAAGCAAAGAAGAAATCTTCGCGGTCATAGGTCTTTTGATAGTAGGCATCTGTTGGGGTTTCGGTTTTCTTGGTCTGCGCTACGTAGACGGTCTGCCGACTTTCTATGTTCAGGCGATACGCTTTGGAATCGCCGCTTTGGCACTGGCAATTGCCTGTTTTAAACATCTGAAAAATATCAACAGGGAGCTTCTGAAAGCCGGCGTACTCATCGGTATTTTGATGTTTGCCTGCTATGTCTGCGCCACCTACGGAATCAAATTCACCACCGCTTCGAGAACCGCTTTCTTTTCAACTTTGGGCGCCATCTGCGTGCCTCTGCTAAACTTTGTTATTTACCGCATCAAACTTACCCGCAAGTCTGCTCTGTGCGTGGTGATATGCGTTGCAGGGGTCTATTTGATCTCTATGGGCGGAAGCACGGACTTCGGCTTTAACATAGGCGATGCTATCTGCCTTGGAGCTGCCTTTTTTAGTGCCGGACAAATTGTTACAATCGAAAAACTGGCAAAATCCCACGATGTATATGCACTTACGGTAGTGGAACTTGCCACCATAGCCGTCCTTGGTTTTGTATTTACCTTTGTCAGCGGCGAAGCGATTCCCGACGCTCTCACGGAACTTGAGCTTGGCACCCTTATAGTGCTGGGGCTTGTATGCTCCGCGCTGTGCTTCATTCTTCAAACCTCGGCTCAAAAGCACGTTCCCGCAAACCGCGTGGCTCTGATTTTGACCGTGGAGCCGGTGGTGGGAGCCATCGTTTCCGTAAGCATACTCCACGAAACTCTTGGCGTCGTGGGCTGGCTTGGCGGCGCGCTGGTGGTTACCAGTATCGTAATCTCCGAGTGGAGCGATGATTCCCAAAGCCCGCAAGACGCGCCAAATTAGCAAATTAACTCCCTGCTTTTTCAACGTATTCTGTCTTACAGCCCGTGATAGGCTTTCGCCTCGTTGCAGTCCCTTGCGATCTGGGCGGAAAGTTCCTCAATGCTGCTGAACTTCACCTCGTCACGGGTTTTTTTGATAAATTCAACCTTGATCTGTTTGCCGTAGAGCTCCTTGTCGAAATTAAAAATATGCGTTTCCATATTCTTTTGAAATGCTCCTACGGTTGGCTTGATTCCAACGTTTGTAACGCTTGGATATTTTACGCCGTTATATATACAATAGGTCACATACACGCCGTTTGGCGGAGTAACCATGCTTTCGTCAATCATAATGTTCGACGTCGGGAAGCCGATTTTCCGTCCCAGACGGTTTCCTACCACCACTTCCCCGCCGATATCGTAATTTCTTCCGAGATATTTAGAGCATTCTTCCATTTCCCCTGCCATTATCATATTGCGAATAAGGGTTGAACTTACCACGTCTCCGTCAACGGAAACAGCCTTTACCTCGTTTACATGGAAACCGTATTTTGCCCCCAAGATCCGAAGGAGCTTCGTGTCCCCCTCGCCCTTAAAGCCGAAGTGATAATTAAATCCGCAGAAAACCTCCTTTGCGTTCAGGCTTTCTTGCAGAAAAGCTCTTACAAAATTTTCCGGACTCATTTTCATTATTTCCGGAGTAAATGGCACGCTGAAATAGTAGTCAACCCCCAATTCCTCGATAAGGGCTTCCTTTTCTTCGCGATACACGATGTTTTTCACCGGTTTTGCCCCCGGAATCAGGTTTCTTGTATGGTTGGAAAAAGTAAAAACCGCGCTGGCAAGACCTTTTTCTTTTGCCTTGCTCACCGCAGACCCTATGAGCTGTCTGTGGCCGATATGCACGCCGTCGAAATTCCCCAGCGCAACGCAGGACGGCTCAATTCGCCCCATATCTTCTGTTTTTTCAAACTTTTTCATGTTCTTACCTCTAATCTGGTCAAAGTTTTTTAGCGTCTCGCCGGTCGCCTCAGGCTCCGCCTTTAAGCTTCGTCGTTTCTGCAAAAAACCTTGTCTGCCACTAATTTTTTGTATTTCGGGCTATAAAATGCCACTCCCAGAAACTGCATGGACCTGTCCGCCGATGGCTCATCTGCCGCCGAGCCGCCCGCAATGCCGTTTTCAGCACGCCTATCCAAGCGGCGATACATTTTGTATGCGGCTCTGTACTCCTGCCGAATTTCCATGGGAGCGTCTTTTTCCTCAAACTCAGGTCGCTCCGTGATTTCGCACTCGCCCAAGGCAATATGCCAGCCGTCTATAAATCTCCGCGCCGTTTCCTCGTCCAGAATCACGCTTCCGAAATGGTTTAGGGGATAATCTATAGGGAGTATCAGCTTTTCGATTTCGCAAAGGGCGGCTTTCTCCGCCGGCTGAACAAAATACTTTTCTCCCTCAAAGCGGCGGCTCGAATATGCGTCCACAAGTTCGTAAAGGTCGATTGCATCCTCAATTTTGAATCTTCCGCTTGCCAGTCTTTCAAGGCTCTCCATGGTCGCGCCGCAGCCGAGACTCCTTCCGACATCTTCGCAAATCGTCCTGATATATGTGCCTTTGGAACACTCCACCGTGAAAGTTACTTTCTTGATATCGCTGTCATGGGCAAAATCCATCGTCTCGATTTCAAGGCTTTTGATGTAAACCTCCCGTTCCTTTATCTCTACGGTTTCTCCGGCTCTGGCATAGTCGTAAAGCCTTCTGCCTGCCACTCTTACCGCGCTGTACATGGGCGGTTTCTGCATTATTTTTCCGCGGAAAGCCGAAAAGGCTTCCCGAACAGCCTCCGTCGTAATCGCCGCGGTGGAATTTTCTTCGAGGATTTCTCCCCAGATGTCCTGAGTGTCGGTCACGAGGCCAAGCCGCAAAGTACAGCGATATTTCTTGAAATCCAAATCCGTGTATTCGGTGATTCGTGTAGCCCTGCCTATGCACACAGGCAAAACCCCCGTCGCCATGGGGTCGAGTGTTCCGGTATGCCCGATTTTCTTCACCCCAAGCAGCCGCCTGAGATCCCGAACCACGTCATGTGATGTGACCCCTTGCGGCTTGTTTATGTTTAATATTCCGTCCTTCATTCTTTCTCCGATTTGCTCTGCTCCGGGGCGCTCCCTGCTATTTCCAGTTCCTTGCAAACTGCCTCAAGGGCTTCCTCCATTGTCATGTTAAGGGTTGCGCCTGCGGCTTTGATATGTCCCCCGCCTCCGAATTTTTCGGCAATTTTTGCAACATCCCCCGTGGTCTTTGCACGCAGGCTGAGGCGGATTTTTTTCTCCTCTTTTTCTTTCAAAAATGCCGCATATTCAACCCCGGCAATACTGCGGAGCTGGCGGATAACGTTTTCCGTTTCCTCCGAAAGGGCGCCGCTTTTTTCAAGCATCTCTTGGGTAACATAGGCAACGGCGACTTTTCCCTCTGCCAAAATGTTGAGTGTGGAAAACGCCATGGACTCTATGATCTTTCTTTCGAGCCTTACGTTTTCGTAAAGCGCCACGCTGACCTTGTTTGTGTCAACCCCCCAATCGAAAAGCTCAGTCATAATTTCAAAGCATCTTTTTGTGGTGTTTGAATACTGGAAATTTCCCGTGTCCGTGGTAATCGCCGCAAAAATCGCCTCGCCGATTTCCTTATCCTGAGAAATTCCCATTTCCTTGAGCAAATCAAAAACAAGTTCCCCCGTTGCCGAGGCGTCCGGGTCTACATAGTTGTAGTCACAAAATTCCGTGGTGGTGTGATGATGGTCGAGACAAAGGCTCGTCTTTCCCTCTGCAAATTTTTCCGCTCGCCCCGGAAAACGGGTAGCATCCCCGCAGTCCACGCAGAATGAAACGTCAACATTCTCGATGATATTTGGCTCCATCGTGCAGTAGCCATTGTCAAGAAACGCCAGATTCAGCGGAAGCTCCTCCTCCACCAAAACATGGCAAGTCTTGCCCTTTAGGCGTAAAGCCCTGCAAAGGGCGGCGCAGGAGCCAAGCGCATCGCCGTCGGGGCTGACATGAGGGTAGAGCAAAACAGAATTTGCCCCCTCCAAAACTCGGGCGATTTCCTTATATGTGTTGTTCATTTTTTTCTCCCTATAGGCTAAAAGGCGAATATTATAATTCGCCTGTTTCCTCTGCTTCATCATCCTTTTGATAGCTGTCAAAATCGATGGTGCCTAAAATTTCCTCTATGTGTCTGCCATAATCCATAGAATGGTCAATTTTGAAAATCAGCTCAGGGATGTGACGAACTTTCACCTGACGGGAAATTTCTTTCTTCATCACACCCTTTGCGCTGTTAAGACCTGCCAAAATATCATTTTCTTCGGTCTTTCTTTCTTCCTCATCCCTGCTGAAGTTCAGCACAGACACATAGCAGGTCGCATAGCTTCCGTCCCGTGTCACCGAAACGCCGGAAATGCTTAGCATATGCCCGCAAACTCTTGGGTCTTTGATTCCGCTGATGAGCATTTCGCTGATGATCCGGCGGATTTCTTCTCCGAGTCTGCCTTGTCTATAGCCTTTGCCCATTTCTATTTCCTTTCTACCTCAACCATGTGGAAGCACTCGATAACGTCGCCCACCTTGATGTCGTTGTAGTTTTCGATGCCGATACCGCATTCGTAGCCCTGGTTAACTTCCTTTGCGTCGTCCTTGTATCTCTTGAGGGATGATATGGTCCCCTCGTGGATTACGATGCCGTCCCGCACAAGACGAACTTCTGCGTTTCTGATAACCTTGCCCTCCTGAACATAGGCGCCGGCAATGATTCCAACATTCGGAACCTTGAAGGTTTCTCTTACCTCGACCTTGCCTAAAACTTCTTCCTTAAACTCAGGGTCAAGCATACCCTTCATAGCGTCTTCCACATCGTTTAAGATGTCGTAAATTACTCTGTAAAGTCTGATCTGTATATTTTCTCTGTCCGCAAAGGTTTGAACAGCGGTGGTAGGTCTTACATTGAAGCCGATAATGATGGAGCCTGTGGTTCCTGCCAGCATTACGTCGGATTCGGTAATGGTTCCTACGCCTGTGTGGATAATCTTTACCCTTACGTTTTCGTTGTTGAGTTTTTCAAGGGAAGCCACGATTGCTCCGATAGAACCCTGCACGTCACCCTTGATGATGAGGTTAAGGTCTTTGACTTCTCCCTCCTGAATCTGGCTAAAGAGCTGCTCCAAAGTGGTGCTTGCGTTTCTCGCAAGGATTTCTTCTCTGAGCTTCTGCTTACGGTTATCTGCGATTTCTTTCGCAAGTTTATCCTGCTTAACCGCATTAAACTCGTCGCCTGCCTCCGGTACATCGGAAAGTCCGAGGATTTCAACGGCTGTGGCAGGTCCCGCTTTTTTGATTTCCTTGCCCTTGAAGTCGGTCATAAGTCTGATTCTGCCGGCGCAGGTTCCCGCTACCACGCTCATTCCGGTCTTGAGAGTACCGTTGGTTACAAGAAGTGTGGCGACAGGGCCTTTATTCTTGTCGAGTCTTGCTTCGATTACGGAGCCCATGGCAAGTCTGTTCGGGTTTGCTCTGAGTTCAAGCACTTCCGCCTGCAAGAGGATCATTTCAAGAAGATTTACGATTCCCTCGCCGGTCTTTGCGGATACAGGCACGGAAATAACGTCTCCGCCCCAGTCTTCCACAAGGATTCCGTGTTCGGTAAGTTCCTGTTTTACTCTGTCCGGATTTGCGCCCGGTTTATCCATTTTGTTGATTGCAACGATAATCGGAACTCCCGCCGCCTTTGCGTGGCTGATAGATTCGATGGTCTGAGGCATAACGCCGTCGTCCGCCGCAACTACCAGTACCGCAATGTCTGTGATATGGGCTCCGCGGGCACGCATTGCCGTAAATGCTTCGTGTCCCGGAGTATCCAGAAATACGATCTTCTGTCCGTTGATATTTACCTCGGAAGCACCGATGTGCTGGGTGATTCCGCCGGATTCGGATGCCGTAACGTTTGTCTTTCTGATTGCGTCAAGCAACGAAGTTTTGCCGTGGTCAACGTGTCCCATAACGGTTATAATCGGGGCGCGGTGCTTAAGGTCTTCTTCTTTGTCCTCGAAAAGCTCCAATCCTTCTTCTTCCTCGGTTTCTTCTACCTTGCTTACCACAACGCTGATTCCAAGGTCATCGGCAAGAATCATAATAGTGTCCTCGTCGATATTCTGGTTCATGTTCGCCATAATTCCCATCTTCATGAGCGCCATGATGACGGAGGAAATGGACACGCCTACCTGCTCGCAGAAGCCTGCCACGGTGATTGGCGCCGTAACGGCAACGGTGCCGGTAGGAAGTTCTTCCAAAATATCTTCTTCCTCGATAACTGCCGGCTTCTGTTTATTGTGCTTCTTAGGTTTTGCCTGTTTTTCGAGAGAACGCTGCTGCATTCTGTCCTTGTTCTTTTTGCCTTGGCTTCCGCCTTTTTCTAACTTTGCAAATTTATTTCTTTCCTTTTCCGGATGTTCCCGTTTCTCGGTATTCTTCTGGTTCGGCTTTGTTTCCATCTTGGAAAGGGTCGGACGGTCGTTGTTTCTCGAACCTTGGCGAGGCGGTCTTTGACCTCCCTCTCTGCCATCTCTACCCTGTCCTCTGTCTGATCTGTAGCCTCTGTCCGTTCTTTCGCCTCTGCCGTCACGACCGCCGTCACGGCTGTCCCGACCTCCGCGGCTGTCTCTGCTGTCCCGTCCGTCACGTCCGGCGTTGCGGCTTCCGTCTCTGCTTCCATCTCTGCCGCCGTCTCTGCCACCGTCACGGTCGTTTCTGTCTCTGAAATTTCTTCCGGATTCGGCTCTTCCGGATTCCTTCCTCGGTTCACGTTTCTCTCTGGCAGGCTTCGGTGCGTCGGATTTCTGCTCTGCCGGCTTCTGCGCTGCAACTTTTTGCTCTGCCGGCTTCTGTGCTTCTGTCTTAGACGATTCTGTCTTAGGCGCAGCTTCTTTTACTTCCTCTGTTTTCGGTGTTTCTGCCTTAGGTGCAGCCGCTTTTATAGCCTCTGCCGCAGGAGCTTCGGCTTTCAAAGTTTCTGTCTTCAGTTCTTCTGCTTTCGGTGCTTCTGCTTTGGTCACAACCGCCTCAGCCTGCGCCGCCTTTATTTCCTCACTCTTTGCCGCCTCGACCTCTGCGGATTCCGCCTTTGTCATAGGTTTTCCAATTGGTTTTGCCATTGGCTTTCCAATTGGCGGACGGTTTCTGTTTTCCAAATCTTTATTTGCAACGGGTTTTCCCATTGGCGGACGCGCCTGTGGTCTGTCCTGCTGCGTCTGTCTTGTCTGTGGGTGTTTGTTTGCGCCAAGGGTTCTTACCTGAGCCATGCTTGCCGCCTTTACTGTTCCTCTCGGTTGTTCATCTTTTTGGCCATCAGCCTTTTTCGGGGCTGCCTTTATAATCGTGGTTTCCTGTGTATTATTTTCTTTCGCCATTAGAACACCTCCTCTTCTAACGATTGTCTGTCAATCTCACTTACGATTGCCTCTGCTAAATTTTTATCTGCAATGCCGAAAATCCCTTTGCTTTCCGTTCCGGTTGCGTGGGACAAATCTTCCATCGTTCCATACACTCGGTAGGGCGCGCCGTACTGGTTTGCGGCTTTTATCATCTTTTCCTTTGAATTGTCCGAAAGGTCTTCCGCAAGAATCAAAAGTCTGAGTTTTCCCTTTTCCAACATGAAAACGCAGGTGTTGTAGCCTGTTGAAAGGCTCCTTGCTCTTGCCGCAAAGCCCATATAGCTTTCTACCTTGCTTCGCTTCACTTTGCCGCCTCTATCTCGCTTTTCAGCCTTTCTTTCGCCTCGTCGCTTACGGGCTTTTTCAGCGCCCGTTCGAAGGCTTTTCTTTTCACAGCCATGTCAAAGCACTCCCGGCTTCCCTTGCAGATGTAAATGCCTCTGCCACTGGCTCTGCCGGTAGGGTCTGCGGTCATTTCGCCCTCGTATATCGCGATTCTGGTCAAATCATTTTTGTCTTTTGATTCCATGCATCCCACGCATTTTCTCATGGGAACCTTTCTTTCTTTCAATATTATTCCTCCATTTCGACGATTTCCGGTTCTTCCGCGGTTTCGGCCGTCACCGGTTCATCGAGGGTTTCGCTGTTTGCCGATTCTTCTGCGGTTTCCGGCTCCTCGATAGCTTCAGGTTCCTCGATGATTTCAGGCTCGTCGATGATTTCGATGAAGTCCTCGTCTTCTTCCATGCTTGCCTCGTACTGGCTGTGGCTCTTGATGTCGATTTTCCAGCCGCTTACTCTTGCCGCCAGTCTTACGTTCTGACCCTCTTTGCCGATTGCCAGTGAAAGCTGATAGTCCGGAACCACCACGATCGCCGATTTTTCTTCCGGATTCGGGATGATTACTTTTTCTACTTTTGACGGGCTAAGGACGTTTGCAATCAGCGTTTCCGGATCTTCGCTCCAGGTTATGATGTCGATTTTTTCCCCGTGAAGTTCGTCTACAATCGCCTGTACTCTGGTTCCTCTGGTTCCTACGCAAGCTCCCACCGGATCCACGTTTTCATATTCGGTATATACCGCCATTTTGGTTCTGGAACCTGCTTCCCTTGCGATTCCCCTGATCTCAACCGTTCCGTCCTCGATTTCCGGAACTTCCAGCTCGAAAAGTCTTTTCACAAGTCCCGGATGGGATCTTGAAAGGAATACCTGAGGGCCTTTGTTGCTTTTTCTTACGTCCATGATGTAAACTTTGAGCCTGTCGTTGATTTTATAGTGTTCTCCCGGCACCTGTTCGTTTGGCGAAAGGATGCCTTCGGTGTTTCCCACGTTTATGAACAGGGTTTCGTTGCTTACTCTCTCGACGGTTCCGGTAAGGATCTCTCCCTGGCGGGTGATGAAGTTGTCAAATATCATTCCGCGCTCTGCTTCTCTGATTCTCTGGACAACCACCTGTTTTGCGGTCTGAGCTGCGATTCTGCCGAAATCTCTCGGAGTTACCTGGTATTCCACCACGTCGCCTACTTCGTAGCGAGGGTCTATTTCCACCGCTTCTTCCAAAGTGATCTGAGTAAGGTCGTCTTCAAAATCCTCGTCTGCCACAACGTCCATTCTCATGTAAACGTTAATATCTCCGGTCTCCTCGTTGATGTCGACCCGCACGTTTTGCGATGTTCCGTAGTTTTTCTTGTATGCGGACACAAGGGCGGATTCGATGGCTTCAAGCAAAATTTCTTTGGATATGCGTTTTTCTTTTTCCAAATCTTCTATAGCCCGGATAAATTCTTTATTCATTTCCTGTATTACCTCCTTAAAATATTACGGCAAGTTTTGTCTTTGCAACCTGCTCCCTCGGAAATTCAATTCTTTTATCTTTTTCATCGGTAATGATGATTTTTTCGTCTTCGATTCCCACAAGCCTGCCCTGATAGGTTTTCTTTCCCTCCAGCGCCTTATACAGGCTGACATCTACGATTTCTCCTGAAAAGCGGGCGAAGTCTTTGTCTTTCAAAAGAGTTCTGTCCATCCCCGGTGAGGACACTTCGAGATAGTAGTTTTGCTCTATGGGATCAAGCCTGTCAAGCTCTGCACTTAGGAATCTGCTGACTTTTTCGCAGTCGTCGGTGGAAACATATTGGGAAAGGGGCGGCTCCGAGTTTTGAGCCTCGCCGCCAGCTTCCTCCTTTGCTGCTACGGCATTTTCAGCTGCATTTGCGGCTTCCGTGGCTTCTGCGGTATTTGCGGCAGCGGCTTCTGCCGTTTCTGTCGTCTTGTCAATATATACTCGCAGGAACCAGTCTCTGCCCTCTTTTACGAACTCGCAGTTATATAGTTCAAGTCCGTTCTGTGCAAGGAAGTCCCCGCTGATTTCTTCGATTATATCTGTAATTTTTTTCTTTGACACTGTCAAGCCTCCAAACAAAATTGAAAGAGTGGGCGAAAACCCACTCTTCTAGTCTTACCTTATTGAATCGTGCAAAAATATGATAGCACAAAGTCTCACGGATTGCAAGCGTTTTATACGGAATTTCGCTTGAATTTCGTCGGGAATTTCGTCGGATTTCGTCTGAATTTCGTCCATTTTCGTTTCAAGAATTTTCGTTCAAGAATTTAATCAAATAAATGCAGCCATATATAGCGGCAGGGTAATTATGCCCTCCTCGCTTACCCCTATGTTGCCGTCGATAAATTTATATCCATAGGGAATTTCTTTATGCTTTTTCATAATTGATTTCAGGGAATTTGCCTTGGCGTTTCCACTCTTTACTTCGATGGGAATCGCATTGCCGTCCTTTTGGATTATTATATCTATTTCTCTTTTGGTCGTTTCGTTTTTGTAGAAATACAGCAGGTACCCTTTCTTGTACAAGGCATCTGCCACAGCGCATTCAAAGATTCCGCCCTTTGTGTTTCCCGACAAAGTATTTTCCATGATATGCTGCTTTAGGGAAAAATCTTTCATCGCCACAAGAAGAGATAAGTCCGTGGTGTACGCCCTGAAAAAGTCATCTCTTGCATAATCATCCAAATCGAATCTGACATCTGTTACGCGCTTGCACAAGTGCACCATGTCTGCGCGAAGCAGCCATTCGATACTGGAAAAATATTTTTGCGCCCTGCCGCCACGCTCGACTTCTTTGTATTGAAATTTGTGATTTTCTTTATCAAGGAGTTGTTTTGCGAGGGAAAGGTAGCATTTCTCCGCTTTTACCTTTTCCTCCGCCGTTGCATAATGCGCAATATCGTACTGATACCCTTGCAAAATGTTCCGCTGAATCCTGTCAACCTCTCTGAAATCCCTTGTATCCACATACTTTTGCACCGCTTCCGGCATGCCGCCTATTGCGATATATTGCCTGTAGTAATTCATCATTTGAGTGTGAATCGCATCCGGCAGCGGTATTTTTGAGTCTATATATCCGCAAATGTTTTCTATCATATCTTCTGAAATCCCCATGCCCCAAAGGAACTCCTCAAAATCCATCCCGTACATCCGCAGATAATCAACATAACCCACCGGATAAGAGGAAGCGCGCTTATAGTCAATTCCAAGAAGCGAGCCTGAGGCAATCACATCGAACCTGTTGTCCGTCGCCCAGAATTTTAGGGATGTTATGGCTTCACTGCACTCCTGAATCTCATCAAGAAAAATCAAAGTTTTCCTCGGAACAATCTTCTTTTCCGGAAAGCGAAACCGCATAGCCATAAGCATATTGTCCACCGCAAGGTCGCCGGAAAAGATTTCAGATGCAGATGGGAGCTGTTTAAAATTTATTTCAAGGAGCTCTTCGTAATTTTCTTCTGCAAACCGCTCTATTATATATGTCTTTCCCGTTTGCCTTGCCCCTTGAACGATAAGGCATTTTTTGTTTTTCGTATCGCGCCAATTCTTTAGCGAAGTGATCATTTTCCTTTTTAGCATAAGCACCTCTATGTGAAAATTTTTCTCTCATCAACATTTTGGAATGCAAAAATGTAGTGTATATCAACATTTCGGAAGGTTAAAATGTAGCGTATATCAACATTTTAGAATGTCAAAATGTAGCGCATATCAACATTTTAGAAAATTATATCATTTTTTAGTTTCAGAGGCAAGCAGAAAATAGAAAATCCCCCTTTGCGCATACGCATAATTACGTCAAAGGGGGATTATTTGGCTGTTGCTACAGGTTACTTAGACTTTACTCTAACTTGTTTAGTTCGTCGAAAATTTTCTGCATTCTGCGGTCGAGGGTCGCGCTGACCTCGGCGCAGGCCTTTAGCTCTATGTCGATTTTGGATGAAATATCCTTGTTTTGCTTGTATCTTAGATTGTGTTCGAGGCTCGCCCAAAAGTCCATTGCCACGGTTCGGATCTGAACCTCCACCGGAACCTCCTCCTCTCCGTCCAAGAGATACACCGGCACCGAGATTACAAGGTGCAGGCTGCGATAGCCGTTTGGTTTGGGGTTCTTTATGTAGTCCTTTTCGGTGAGCAGGGTTATGTCGTTTTGCGAGGTGAGCATTTCGGCAACCGCATAAACGTCGTCGATAAAGTTGCAGACCACCCTTATTCCTGCGATGTCGAAAATATTTTCTCTGGCGGATTCGATGGAAACCTCTTTTTTGAGGCGCTCCAGCTTCTCTTCGATGCTCTCCGGCACCTTTAGTCTGCGCTCCATGTGGTGGATGGGATTGTAGTCGTGTCGGACGGCGAAATCTTCGCTCAAAATTTCGATTTTCGTCCTGACTTCCTTGATCGCCGCCCTGTATGCGTGGCGAAAAGCCTCAAACCCCATCTGATTTTGCAAATGCTCAATATGTTCGCTACTCAATTCAGCACCCCTTTCCCGAAAGCCCGAAAGCACAAGCTAATCCGTTGACAATAAATTGACATATCAATTATACAACATTATAATGTAAAAAGAAAGGCTTTCGGTGTTAATATGGCGAAGAATATTTCAGACAGAGTTCAACTTGGAAAAACAGATATATGGGTAAGTCCTGTGGGCTTCGGCGTGCTTCCCATGGGTCCGGGACAGCTTGCGCTTCCTGTGGATGAGGGGGCGGAGCTGATTTGCTATGCCCTCGAAAAAGGCATAAATTTTATTGATACCGCGCAGTATTACAAGACTTACCCATATATCCGGCGGGCGCTGGAAATGCTGGAGGCGGGCGATGCCGGGCTTGTGCCGGCAGGCGCAAGTCCGGTGGAGTTTGGCTGCGGGTCGCCGGATTCGATTTTCGCGGAGGCGAGCCATATGGCAAGCTCCGGGCGCGAGGCTGGTTTGCAAGGCGCGCACATCGCCCGCGCGCGCGCAGCTACCGGCGCGGCGTCTCCCGCGGCGGCGCATGGCAGTGCTGTGGTTCACGAGGTAGCTCCCGAGGCGGAAGACGGTTTCGTTTGCCCTGCCGGTGATTTCGAGGCAAATGAAACGGCGGGCGCACTCCGTGCGCCCGCCCCGCGCCGCCCCGTCATCTCCTCAAAGACCCTGGCTACGGACTATGACGATGCTTATGCCGCTATCAAAGAGGAATGCGAGGCACTGGGCGTGCCTCGCATCGACATATTCCTATTGCACGAGCTGAGGACGGGTCAGTTCGCCATGCGCCAGGGCGCATGGCGCGCCCTGATGGACGCCAAGGCCGCAGGCCTTGTGCGCGCCATTGGCGCCTCCACCCATCACGTTGATGTGGTGGAGGAACTGACCCTTGTGCCGGAATGCGACGTGATCTTTCCGCTGCTCAACTACGCCGGCATGGGTGTCCGCCGCGGCAGCTGCGCTGCCTCCTGCGCCGACATGGCTTCCGCCATTGCAAAAGCCCGCGGCGCAGGCAAGGGCATCTACATCATGAAAGCCCTTGGCGGCGGAAACCTTGCCGCGCACTACCGCAAAGCCCTCGACTATGTTTTTTCTCAAGACGGCATCGACTCCGTAATGCTGGGATTTGGATGTCGCCGCGACATCGACGATATCGCAGCCTATCTCGACAGGACAATGCCGCCAGGCTATGCTCCCGACGTGTCGGCAAAGCGCGTCAGAATCAATCAGGAAGACTGCGAAGGCTGCGGCACCTGCATTTCGGTCTGCCACAGCGCAGCCATCGCCTATAACAAATCCGGTCTTGCCGAAATCGACCAGACAAAATGTATCACCTGCGGCTACTGCGCACAAGCCTGCCCGGTTCGCGCCATCATAATGTATTAAAAACAACAATCTGCGCGAACCTCTACATAAAATGCGTAAATAAAAATTGGATTTTTGCCGGTTAGAATCGAAAAAATCCAATTTTTTTCATTTGAAGCCGCTCGAAACGGCTGTATTAGATGTGGATTTTGTCAGAAGTTGGACAAAATCGGCATAGTCTCGAAAAAAGCCAAGAAATATGTACTAAACGCAACGCTTTTCTTGGCTTTTTTTACGGTGCTCGCCGAAAAATCCAACTTTCAACGCTTTTCAGCAAGATTTGACAAGTTTCGCCGCCCAAATCCGCCCGTTTATTGGCTTTTTTTGGCGAGTACTTGAAAAAATCCAACTTTCGGCATGCTCCAAGTGTGCGACAAACTCCAAGCACGCCGCAGCCACTCTACCGTTTCACCTTCACATGCATGGTTTCCATGACGGCGAGTGCCGCTTCACCCAGCGCATCGTCATTGCTGGCAACGCAAGCGGCATCAATGCAAATAGGAACCTCCGGCATTGCCGCCTTTGCGATAACCATGTTGGAAATTACGCATATATTTGTTACAACACCGGCAAGTTCAACGCTCTCGTATTCTTCGCCCTTGTCCCGCAGGTAGTCCGCAAGTTCAAGGGAGCCGAAAGTCGGCTTTGCAAACACCATATCTTCCTCGGACTTCAAAGCGGCAACCTTGCCATAAAGCTGCCAGCCATCAAAACCTTTGATGCAATGCTCAACAGGCAGGTTCAGCCCCTCCTGCGTGTGCAGATAATTTATGTCGTGAGTATCCATGGTGAAGATGATCTGTCCATCTTCGCCCAGCCTGCGATATTCCTCTATCTTTGCGGCTACCGCCTCTTCAATTTCGGCAGCCTGCCGGCAGCCCAGCGAGCCTACCGTAAAATCATTCTGGTAGTCCACAACTATAAGGAGCTTTTTCTTCTTCATCCTCTTTCTCCTTTCGGAATTGTAAATTTCACTTTTGATTTTATCCCCCTGCGCTGCCAAAGTCAAGCCGCAGTCCCGCCCTAAACTTTCCACTAAACTTTCCCGACTCCCAGTTCGGAAATCGAGCAAAATGTATACCCTTGGGACTTCCAGCCCTCAATAAGTTCTTTCAAAATCTTCGCGTTGGTCTTGGAAGTGCTGTGAAGAAGCACGATCGCTCCCGGATGGATCCGCCGGTTCAAAATATCCAGCGCTTCTTCGCGGCTGGGCTGGCTGTCCTGAAGCCAGTCCACATAGGCAAGGCTCCAAAACACGGTGGTGTAGCCCATATCCCGCGCCATTTCAAGATTCTTCTCGCTGTACTTGCCCTGAGGCGGCCGATAAAATTTCAGCATTTCTTCTCCCGTCGCCGCCTTGTACGCATCTTCAAGCTCTCTCATCTCCTTGCGAAATCCCGCCTCATCGGAAATCGCCGACATATCCGGATGATGCATGGTGTGATTACCCACAATATGCCCCTCCGCCGCCATTCGCTTCACAAGCTCCGGATTTTCCTCAACGAAATTTCCCACCACAAAAAACGCCGCCGGAACTTTTTCTTCTCTTAAAACATCCAAAATTTCAGCAGTATATCCGTTCTCGTAGCCCGCGTCAAATGTCAGATAAACGGTCTTTTCGCCCTCACGCTCCGTAGCCTCCCCTGCCGGCAAAGCGCCGCTGCCCATATAGTATGCGTTATATTTTGCAAGATATTCCGCGCTTGCGTTTCCTATCGGCGCACTGCCCTCATTTTGAAAGGACAGCCCCCAGTTTCCATCAGAGGCGGTTCGGACTACCCTTTCACCGTCGTCTCCGCCCAGCGCCAGAATCCCCTGCAAGGTAAAAATCGTAACTGTCGCCGCCACAATTCCTATGGCGACGCACCCGCCTATGGCGAACTTTCTTTTAGTAAAAACTCTGTTCACAAAAAATCTGCTCATAAAAAATCACCCCGTTCAATGTTTATGAGGTGATTATTTTCGTATGCAAATTTTATCATTTCGAGCAAGTCCCTTTTATTCATTTATGCAGGTTTGCAGGCTCATTTTGCACGAATCTTACCTGCCGTAAGGATAATTACAACCGCCCCCAACGCGGTAATTCCGGTGGAAACAAGCAGCATGAACTTTGCGCCGCTGGCGTCCAGCAAAATCCCGCCAAATATCGAGGCAATGGTCGCAGAAACCGTAGTCATTGCAGAGAAAAGTGCCTGCCCCTTAACAGCCTCTCCCTTTCGCATCGCCTCCCCCGTAAACGCCACCATGGCAGGCAGAAACAGTCCGAAGCCGAAGGTCTGAAAGATATGTGCCGCATATATGAGCCCCATTGACTTTGCCAGATATATAAGTCCCACCTTTAGTCCGAAGCAAATCGCCGCGAATTTGAGTATGTTCACGCAGGAAAATCTCGACCGAATCTTATCAAAGAAAAACAGCGCCGGAATTTCCAGAAAAGCCATCAGGGACAGGACTCTGCCCATCTCCTCACTTCCTCCGCCCACGTCCGTCACAATTTGCAGCATAAAGCTGTTCAAAACGGAGTTGCTGAAGTAAATTCCCACAACCCCTAAGTTCAAAACGATAAAAACCTTGTTTTCCCGGATGAACCGCCACAGATTTATTTCCTCGCAGGATTCTGTGCATGATTCTGTACAAATTTGCCCGCAAGGTTCTTCGCAAAGCTCTGTGCAAGACCCCCTGCAAGGCTCCGCCCCCGGCATCGTCTCCGATTTTTCGCCTCTTACTGCTTCGCCTCTTTTGGGCGCTTTTTTCTGCTCTCTTCCTGCCCCGTTGTTTGCCCGTATAGCTCCGTCAAAGGAGCTTTTCACAACCAAAAGGGCGATGAGAAGCGCAAAAAGCACCGCTTCGCCGCTTATAGGAAGCACCTCGGATCCGAATTTTTCCACCAGCGTCCCCAAAACTGCGCAGAGCAGCGAGTACCCCAGCGAGCCGAGGCTTCTGCACATACCGAAATTTATATGTACCCCGCTTTCCTCCAACTTGAAGCAAAGGGAATTTATCAAAGGCTGAAGCGCCGTCTGCCACGCGACGATCATAACGAATATGACGTAAAGCGCCGCGGACTTTCTCTCCGTAATGAATAGCGCCGCCTCCAGCGCCATGGTCAAAATCGTGCAAATCTGTGTAATTCCAATCAGCGACACTCTGCGGGAGCGGTCTGCGATGTCCGCCATGGCAGGCTGAAGGAATACCGCGATTACATTTGCCGCTGCAAGTATGATCCCTATTTCGGTGTTGGAATATCCCCGTGGAAGCAAAAACGCCGATGCGAAGCTGTTGGAAACTCCGTAAAACATCCAATACGCCGCCTGCACTCCGCCATAGCCTGCGTTCAATGTCCTCTTCAACTTTGTCCGTCCCTGCTGCATTCTATATCAATTTCTCCTGTCTTTGAAATACCACTGTCACCGTGGTGCCTTTTCCTTCCTCGCTTTCCAGCCATACGTTGCCGCCGAGGAATGCTGTGCCGTGCTTTACTATCGAAAGCCCAAGCCCCGTGCCGCCGATTTTCTTTGAGTGGCTCTTGTCCACCCGATAGAATCTCTCGAAAACGCGCTCTTCTTCGCCCTTTGGAATTCCTATTCCTGTGTCCCTGACGGTCAAAATGCATTTTCCCGCCTCATCGGTAACGCTGACCGTCACGCTGCCACCCGGCTTGTTATATTTTATCGCATTCTCGCAAAGATTATATACGATTTCATCAACGATATAATTCGGGCCTTTGACCATCGCCGGCCCGCCCCTAAGTTCCAGCTTTATGTCGTTTTGCGCAGCCTTCGGCATGAGCCGCTGAACCGTCTGAGATGCGATTTCCCAAAGGTCAGTCGTCTCATCCGTATCTTCTCCTGCCTTTTCGTCAAGGCGCGAAAGCTTCATGATGTCGTCGATGAGGCTTATGAGCCTTGCGGATTCTTCTTTTATGGTCTTGGCAAATCCCTGAACATCCTCGGCTTTCACCATTCCCGATGCCATCATGTCGGAAATTCCGTAGATAGATGTCAGCGGCGTTTTCAGCTCGTGGGAAACGTTGGAGGTAAACTCCCGTCTCAGACGCTCGCCCCGCTCCCGCTGGGTGGCGTCCATTATAATCAAAATCGCGCCGTTGAGCGCCCCCCTATCCTTTACGGGGCTTGCAATCATCTCGTAGGTCGCCCTTTCGCTTCGAATATATGTATGCTCGTGACTACCCGCCAGCGCCGCGCCGACCGCATTTCTGAAAGGCTCGCTCCTGTTGAGTTTCAGCACAGAGCCCTCGATCTTTTCTTCCCCTTGGGACAAGGCCCCGCCGTTTTCTGCGGCTCTCAGCATTGCAGGCGCCGCAGAATTATATGTGAGTATCTCGGCATCCTTGTCTATAATTACGATGCCCTCGCTCATGTTCTCGGTGATTATATTGAACTCTTCCCGGCTCTTTCTGAGCTTCTCCATCTGCGCCCGGATGCTGCTATTCTGCTCTCTTATTCTCGACAGCAAAGGCGCAAGCTCATCGTAGCCGTCGGATATACCCGGATTATCGAGATTTATATCGTTTATCGGCTTTGTGATAGCCTTTGCGATCCTAAACGAAATCGTAAGTCCAAGGAGTAGCACAGCCGCCAGAGCAAGTATCAATGATCCTGCCGTATCCAGCAGAAGCTGCATCCTCGATTCATGGCCCACAGAAACGCGAATTATATTGCCGTCGCCGGTTTTCTTTGCATAATAGCGCATATCCTGAGCAAGAGTATAGGAAGTTCTGGTGGCAAAGCCCTCGCCTTTTTCCAGCGCCTCTTTCACTTCTGCCCGCTCCATGTGATTTTCCATCGTATGCGTATCCGCCGCGCTGTCGTATAGCACCTCTCCGGAAGAAGAAAGCAGGGTAAGCCTGCTTCCGATGTTTCCGCTGTTTTCAAGGGTTTTGAGGTATTCCTCCCCGTCAAGGAGCCAGCCCTGCTCCACCAAGGTCGCCTCGTCCGCAAGCTGCTCGTCTATCTTGTCACCCATGTAATCGTAAATGATCTCGGTCACAAGCCCGGTGCTCACAAGCATTATGGTGATAGCAACAACTGCTATTCCGGTGAAAATCTTCTTTCGCATTTACTTTGCCCCTCCGATTCTGTAGCCGATTCCACGCACGGTTTCCACGAGGTTCCCCGCCTCGCCGAGCTTCGTTCTGAGGGTTCTGATATGTACGTCCACGGTTCTGTTTTCGCCGTCAAATTCGTAGCCCCAAATATCCTGCAAAATTTGGTCACGGGTCATTACGCTGCCCTTGCCCGCCGCAAGATAGCACAGGAGCTGAAATTCCTTTAGCGTCAGCACCACATCCTCGCCGCTTACCCTGATTATGTGCTTTGCTGGGTTCAGATATAGTGGCCCTATATTATATTCTCCCGTATCCTTTGCGGGCGCAGCTCTGCGCATGAGCGCCTTTACCCTTGCGATAAATTCCATGGTTCCGAAAGGCTTTGTCACATAGTCGTCGGCGCCGCCGTCAAGCCCCAAAACCTTGTCATATTCCGTACTCTTTGCGGTAAGCATCATGATTGGCATTTCCCTTGTTTCGGCACTTGCCCGCAGCTTTTTCATCACGCTGATTCCGTCCTCCTCCGGAAGCATGATGTCCAGAATTGCCATGTCCGGCTTCTCCCCTTTCATGGCAGCCCAAAAAGCGCTCGGCGTATCAAAGCCCTTCGTTTCGAGCCCTGAATTGCTAAGCGCATAAATCACAAAATTTCTTATATTATCGTCGTCTTCAAGCAAATATATCATCAATTCGTCTCCTCGGGGTGCGAACCGGTCAGTCCGTAGATGACCCACTCCGCAATATTCGTTGCATGATCCCCTACTCTTTCAATATATTTCGCTATCATCAAAATGTCAAGCAAAAACTGTCCTTCTTGCCGACCTGTTTTTCCGCAGGCGCCGATGCTTTCTATGAGATCCTCCTTTACCTTCGCAAACAAGTCGTCAACAATGTCGTCATCCGTGATGACCTTTCGGGCTTTCTCCGCGTCTCTCTCAACAAAGGCATTTATGCTGTCGCTGAGCATTGCCGTGGCATAAGTAGCCATGTTTTTGAGGTGCTGCGGGTTTGGAATCTCCCTGCCGGCCATGTATTTTACAATCTCCGCGATGTCCTCCGCCTGATCTCCGATTCTCTCCATATCCGAAATCATCTTGAGTGCCGACGAAATCATTCTAAGATCCCGCGCCACCGGCTGCTGCTGAAGAAGCAATCTCATGCAAAGATCCTCGATTTCCCTTTCCATGCGGTCAATGGTCTTTTCCGACTCCTCCGCCCGCGCAATCAAGTTTGTCTCCTTGTCAAACAGCGCCCGCATAGCATAATTCATCGACTCCTCGCAAAGCGCACCCATTTCGATAAGCTCCGCGTTGAGCTTTTCCAGCTGCTGATCGAATCTGTTTCTCATATCATCCGAACCTCCCCGTAATGTAATCTTCCGTTCTCTTGTCCTGCGGCAAGCTGAAAAGCTGCCTCGTATCGTTAAACTCCACGACCTCTCCCAAGAGGAAAAATGCCGTCTTGTCGGAAATTCTGCTTGCCTGCTGCATATTGTGAGTTACCATAATTATAGTATAGTTTTCCGAAAGCTCCTCTGCCAAATCCTCGATTCTGGATGTCGAAATCGGGTCAAGTGCAGAAGTTGGCTCATCCATCAGCAGCACCTCCGGCTCCACCGCAAGGGCTCTTGCTATGCAAAGTCTCTGCTGCTGTCCACCGGAAAGCCCCAGCGCGCTCTTCCTCAGCCTGTCCTTTACCTCGTCCCAAATCGCCGCCCCTTTCAGCGATCTTTCAACGATTTCGTCAAGCTCGCCCTTGTTTCTTATGCCGTGGGTCCTTGGGCCGTAGGCTATGTTGTCATAAATGCTCATAGGAAACGGATTCGGTTTCTGAAATACCATTCCCACCCGCTTTCTCAGCAGATTCACATCCATGCCGTTATATATGTCCTCGCCGTCGAGCCTTATGTCTCCTGTGATTTTGCAGCCCTCCACCAGGTCGTTCATTCTGTTTAGGGACTTCAGAAGCGTCGATTTTCCGCAGCCCGACGGTCCGATAAATGCGGTAATTTGTTTCTCCGGAATGTCCAGATTTACATCCTTGAGGGCGTGGAAGCTTCCATAATACAAGTCCATATTGTGTATTGTCATTTTATCCATATCTATTTTCCTTTCCGCCCTGCCTTTATTTTGCCGCCAGCTTCTTCGCCGCAACACTGGAAAGGGCGTTGATTCCGATTACCAGGAACAAAAGCACCGCCGCCACCGCATAAGCCTGATTCGTGTAGAGTCCCTCGGTAAGAAGCGCATATAGATGCACCGAAAGCGTGCTTGCCGAGGAGAATAGGCTCGTAGCCACAACAGGATTCGTGCCGGAGGTGAAGATCAGCGCCGCCGATTCTCCTATGATTCTTCCCGTCGCAAGGATCACGCCTGCCGCAATTCCCGGAACCGCAGATGGCAAAACTACTCGAAATACCGTCCTGAGTCTTCCTGCTCCCAGTCCGAAGCTTCCTTCTCTGAAGGTGTCAGGCACCGCCATCAATGCCTCTTCTGTTGTCCTCATTATCAGCGGCAAAATCATTATCGCAAGGGTGATAACTCCCGCAAGGAGCGTGTAGCTCCAACCCAAGGTGATTACGAAGACGATGAATCCGAAAAGTCCGTATACAATGGATGGAATTCCGGAAAGCGTCTCTGCCGTAAGCCTTATTGCCGCCACCAGCTTGCTGCCTTTTTTTGAATATTCAACCAAATATATCGCCGCAAATACCCCAATCGGCACCGCCAGCAGAAGCGTCAGCGCCGTCATTATCAGCGTGTTTATGATCGCCGGCATCATGGACTGGTTTTCTCCGTTATATTCCCAGGAAAATATCCCCGGAAGCGCCAGATTCGGCAGTCCGTGATACAAAATATATCCTATCAGGAAAATTACCACAGCCCCGGTTATTATCGCTCCCAAATTTACCAGTACAAAGAGCAGCAGCGAAAGGGGCTGATTCTTATATTTCTTCATTTTTTGTCCCCCCTCTTAACAAGCGAGAAGCATATGTTTATAAAAAGTATGAATATGAAAAGCACCACGGCCGTTGCAATCAGCGCGTCTCTATGCATTCCCTTTGCGGCATATCCCATTTCCAGCACGATGTTTATGGTCATGGTTCTCACCCCTGATGTAATGCTCTCCGGAATAACTGCCTGGTTTCCTGCCACCATAACTACCGCCATGGTTTCGCCGATTGCTCTTCCTATCCCCAAGATTATCCCTGCCATGATTCCCGATTTTGCCGCAGGCACCGTGGTAAAGAACACGCTTTTTTCGTGGGTTGCTCCCAGCGCCAAGGCTCCCTCGTAATAGGACTCCGGTACTGCTCTTATGGAGGCTTCCGAAACGCTGATTATCGTCGGGAGTATCATTATTCCCAGCATGATCGATGCCGTCAGCACGCCCTTTCCGCTCGTTCCCGTAAGCTGCTGAATCACCGGCACGATTACCATCAGTCCGAAAAATCCATATATAATCGAAGGGATCCCTGCCATAAGCTCGATTGCCGGTTTGAGGAGTTTGTATATCTTCTTCGGGCAGAACTTTGCCATATAGATCGCACAGAGGAGGCCTATAGGAACGCCTATGATTATCGCTCCAGCCGTTACGTAACAGCTTCCAACAATCATAGGCAAGATTCCGAAGTGGTTTTCAAGGGGTTTCCATACCGTACCGGTTAGGAAGTTTGCTGCACCGATTTTTCCGATGGTGGGAAGCCCCTCTGAGAATAGAAACCAGCAAATCATCAGTACGGCGAGTATGGATATGGCCCCGGAAAGCATGAATACCATTTTCATAATTGTTTCCGAATATTTTCTCATAGCCTTTGCCGTCCTTCTATATTTATTTTACCGCCGACCAGTCTGTTACTTCGCCGGTGAAGATCTGTCTGATCTGCTCGCTTGTAAGGTCTTCTACGGTATTTTCGTTATTTACTACTACTGCGATACCGTCCATTGCGATGGTCGTTCCTTCGATGCCCTCTGCAACTTCTTCATCTTTAAGTTCTCTGGAGCTCATTCCGATGTCACATGCGCCTTCGATTGAGCTTGTGATTCCTGCGCCGGAGCCTGTCTGCTGAATCTCAAGGGTTACGTCGCTATAGATTGCTTTGTAAGCATCTGCAAGTTTTTGCATAACCGGTGATACGGAAGTGGAACCTGCCAGAACGATCTTGCCTTCGAGGCCGTCCTTTGTTTCGTATTCTGCTGCGTTATCGTCGATTGTGATGTAACCTTCTTCGGAAATGATTTCCTGACCCTGCTTGCTGAGGATGAAGCTGATGAAATCCTTTGAAAGATCCGTAAGGCTATCGTTTGTTACTACGATGAAAGGTCTTGAAACCGCATAGTTTCCTGCTTTGATATTTTCAACCGTAGCTTCTACGCCGTCAACCTTTACTGCCTTTACGCTGTCATTGAGGGAACCCAGTGAAACATATCCGATTGCGTTCTTGTTGCCTGCTACGGTCGTCATAACTACCGAAGTGCTCTGGGAGATCTCTGCGGAAGATGTGGTGTTGTCAACATCATCAACCATGATTCCCATAAGTTCTGTAAATGCTCCTCTTGTGCCGGAGCCGTCTTCTCTTGAAATTACCGTAATTGCTGCGCTGTCTGCACCGGCATCGCCCGACTCGCTGCCACCGCAGCCTGTGAATGCCGTAAGCGCCATAATCATGCACATTGCCAAAGTTAAAATTTTCTTCATTTTGTTTTCCTCCATTCGCAAGACTTTTCTTTCAAAAGCCTTTTTTAATATATTTTCCTTTTTGTGATTTTAGTATACGGCGGCAATGTTAACTCTGAAATCGCGCTTCTGTTAAATATGCGTAAAAAAAGACACCGGCATGCCCGGTGTCCGTATCATTAAATTTCTCTATCGTTTTCAAGTTTTGCCTACAGAATTACCTTCTTGATTTCTGCCATCAGCTCGCCAAAGTTTTCCACTGCCTTGACGTCAGGATTGTCGTTTTTGATTTGTTCGGTGGTCTTGAAAAGATAGCCCGCCTTGCTTGCTTTTATCATGCCAAGGTCGTTATAGCTGTCGCCGCTTGCGATTGTCTCAAATCCGATGCTTTGAAGTCCCCGCACTGTGCTGTATTTCGAGTTTTCGATGCGCATTTTATAGTCTGCGATCTCGCCCTTTTCGCCGATGATCAGAGTGTTGCAGAAAATCGTTGGCATCCCCAGCTTCTTCATAAGCGGTTTTGCAAATTGCTCGAAGGTGTCGCTGACGATAACTACCTGAGTCAAATCCCTAAGCTCGTCCAAAAATTCCTTTGCTCCCGGAAGCGGGTCAAGCGTTGCGATAGTCTCCTGAATTTCTTTTAGCCCAAGTCCATGCTCCTTCAATATGTCAAGTCTATACTTCATCAATTTATCGTAATCCGGCTCGTCTCTGGTCGTTCTTTTCAGCTCCGGAATCCCCTTCGCCTCCGCAAAGGCAACCCATATTTCAGGCACCAAAACGCCCTCTAAATC